>NZ_NAZB01000057.1:0-6617 GCF_003055045.1 Heyndrickxia sporothermodurans | reverse complement strand
ATAAAAGTTTTGACAAAACGCGAATAAAATAAGGGGTTTTAAAATGATTGATTTTATAATTCAGTATAAGTGGTTACTTGTGATAATTGGTGAAATTCTCTTTTTTGCCTTTGCTGGAGCCTTTTTTATTATAAGATATTGGTTTCGTCAGCCAGTTGTGAGCTACATTTTTGTTATCCTGCTAATTCTTAATGAATTGTTCCTTGCATTGTTGGCGATTTATGATTATATACAGACGGGGGAATTTTCCTCTTTTCAGGTTGTTACTGCTATTTTTTATATTTATCTTATTTTTGAAGGAAAAAAGGAGTTTACGCGAATAGACCGCTATATTAAAAGGAAAGTAGCTTTATGGAAAGGTGAGACGGTACCCGATTTTCAAAAGGTCGAGGATGTGAACAGTAAAAAGTATGGTCGTGCCCATGCCAGAGAAGAAAGAAAAGGTTGGTACATCCATCTTTTGATTTTTGTAATCGCACAATTGATTTTTTTAAATACGAGCAGTTTCGCTGGTTGGCAAGGGATTAACTTGAATCATATTGGTAACTGGTTTCAAATTTATGAAGATCAAAGCATTAATCAAGCAAATGGTGTATGGGGAGTTATTTTAGTCATTGATTTTATTTGGTCGTTCTCATACACAATCTGGCCAAAGAAGGAAAAGTCTAAGTCCAATAAGTGATAAAAAATGATCAAACATATCCATTTAACATTTACAGTATTTTCTGTTATTTTAAATGTATACAAAACTCTGGAAATGGGGGGTACCAAATAAAGATGCAAAGGAAATCAATCCGATTGATCGTTGTTGGACTATTTATTATAATTTTAGCGGCTTGTCATTCAAATCAAAATACAAGTGGTGAAAACGGAAAAGAAAATGAGGAAAAAACGGAGAAAAAAGGAACGGTTAAGGAAGAAAAACCAGAAACGACAGAAGCGGTTGTACCCGAAGAGACGTATAAAGAATTAGACTTTCAAAATGTAACGTGGGGATTTGGCACACCGGATCTGGATTTACACTAAGGAAAATCATCCGAAAAAATTTGATTCTACTTTTACATGGGATAAAAATGATGTGCTGTTAGTACAAATTAACGATTCAAAATATAAAGGCTATAGGTTAATACCAAAGAAGCTTCAAGTAGTTAACGAAGGTACCGTCCAAATCGTAGTTGCATTGGAAAAGGAAGCAGGGAATGAACAGCAATTCCCACGCCGTTTTATGGAAGTCGAGAAAAATGTATTAGCGAATAAAAAGTTTGTTGTTGTAACAGAAAATGGTGAAAACGTGAAGTTGAATTAAAGACTGATGTTTGTAGAAATAGCATAAAAACTAGCCAATCTTCAACCGAAAGCCGAATCCCATACTACATTATTGACAGAATGAATCTTATTTTAGCCCGTCAAAAATTCAAAAGTACAACTGTAGAAATAATTAGAAGAAGAGGTCTTATATCAACAGTCCCATAAATGTTATGGGGCTGTTTTATTTTTTCAGTTTTTGCATCTAAAACAAGTAAAGCGTTTTACAATATAATCATATTGCAAAGGAACAAAGATTACAATATAATCATATTATAAAAAGAAAGGAGTATTCTTTATGCCTAAAAAAGTGGATCTTGTGGAGAGAAGAAATCAAATTGCAGAAGCTACTTGGCAAGTGATATTGAAAAAAGGTATAGATAAAGCGTCTATTCAAAATATTGCAGTTGAAGCGAAAATGTCGGTTGGACTTATTCAGCATAATTTTTCATCCAAGGACGAACTAATTCAATATGCGATGAAATTAGTGCTAGATCGAATGGAGGAACGTGTAAAAGATCGTTCTAACGCATTTTCTGGAACGAAAGAAGAAGCACTAAGAAGCTTAATGAAATTTCTTATACCGATCAGCCATGAGGAAGTGATGGAAGCAAGGGTATGGATTGCCTTTTTAGGTAATTCCTTTAGTGATCCTAAGCTACTTGAACTGAGGAAAAAAATGGATTGCTATTCAAGGAAAATGATGACGATTATTGTGAAACTTATGGAGGAGCTAGGATATTTGCATAAAAAGAACGACCAAGATTTGGAAGTTGAGATTCTTTATTCTTTTATTGATGGACTTGTCATTCACGCACTCCAAAGTCCGGAGCGGTATACGGATGAAAAACTGGATCAACTTATAGAGTATTACTTAAAAGGGAGAAAGGAGAAAAAAATGGATGGATAAAGTATCACTTATCATACTTTTGGTCGTTGGACTATTAATCTTCCGTCAATTTATCCCTAAGGAAGTTAAACGATTTGACCTAATCGGACTGCCCATTTTGGGATTAATTAAAACATACTCAGGTCTACCTAAAACCTTGGATGTTGTAATTATGGCAGAATTATTCTGTCTCCTTATCTTGGCGGCAGTTATTGGTTACTTTCAGGCTAAGAAAACGAAGGTCGTTTACCATAATGGTAAATTGAGTACGATTGGAGGAGTCCAGTATATTATTGGATGGCTAGTCTTGCTTATAGGAAGAATAATTATCTTATTTCTGTTTAACTTTACTGTTTTCAAAGAGGCACTTTATTTAGGAAAAGGACATTTAAAAGATGAAATCATTCTTTTGGTTTCTAATTCGGGAGATTGGTTAATCTGGTCCACTATTGCTGCATCTTCAATACTTTATAGTTTGACCTTGTATAAAGATCATCCGGAAATCAAGGAATTTATTCATACACAGGTGAAACAAAAAAGACAAGATATAGATTGAAGGGATGGTTAAAAGGGAGCGTGAACGATGAGAAACGGAAAAGTAACCATCCCAAAGGTTACTCCTTTGAATTTAGCAACCGCACTTCCTAAGGGGTAGCAATTGGAACGCTGATGCTGGAACATCGGCGTTCTTTTTTAGTGTATTCTTATATTTATTATCATATAGCAATCTTAAAATGAAAGGGAACTACTGAAATGTAAGTAAAAACTGAATTGATATTTTGCTCAGCTAAAGAGAGCGATTATAAAACAATATATATGTGAATATTTTCGAACAAAAGAGGTCAAATACGCTATATTATTGCCACTACCGTTATAATTAAAAATAACAAAACACGGAAGGTGGGGTAGCATGGTTGGTTCTTTATCACTTAATGAAATAGCATGGAAACGTACCATAATATTTTTATTTTTAATTATCATCCCGAATTTTCTCGTTATGCAAGTTCAGCTAGTTGGCCCTGTTAATGACATGGTTGGACTTGGAACAGCGCTTGATCTTGTCATCATCTTGCCATTAGCACTTTATTTTTTTGGATTTAAGAAAAGAGTTTCCTGGTTGGTGTTGTGCGCATTTGTGTTCTGGGGGCTGCTCCTTGCTAATTGGATTATTCCTGATGAAGCAGATGCATATCTTTCCTATTTCAACCGTTCAGTTATAGTAATAGAGGCCGGGGTCATTGTATTAGAATTGGTCCTATTTGTCGCTATCGTAAAAAGGATTCCTCTCCTTCTTAAGAATTACAAGAATGAGAAGAATATGCATTATCACTTTTTATTAAGTTTTTCTGCAGCTATCCAAAGTACGTTTTCATTCAAGAATGAAAGGTTAAATAAATTCCAGTTCACACTACGTATTTTGGCAACAGATATTGCAGCGATCTATTATAGTTTGTTTAGCTGGCGAAAAAGCGTACCCGTTATTGAGAAAGGAAAAGGTAATACGTTTACATTTCATAAGAATGGGAGTTACCAAGGTGTATTTTTTATGATTGTTCATGCAATGATCATTGAGATTGTTGCGGTGCACGTTATTGTTTCCAATTTTAGCTACACTGCTGCTTGGATACTTACTGGTCTTGATATTTATACTTTATTGTTCATCATATCTGATTACCAAGCAATCCGCTTATCTCCTGTCATATTAGATTCAAAAGGCATACATTTTCAAAAAGGGATTCGACAATACGGATTCGTACCATGGGAACAAGTAAATGGGGTAAACGAAAATACAAAGACCCCAAAGGAAGTAGATCAAGATCGTCAAGCAATCGCACTAGCGCTTCACGGTCTGGAAAAAGAACCGATCCCCTATGTTATCAAACTAAAAGAACCCCTAGAAATTCAACAAATCTTTGGTTTTAAGAAAATCATCGAATCCATATATTTGAAAATGGATGAGCCACATAAATTTAATGAGACTGTTCATTCTTACTTAAAGGACATTAATTTTAATGATTAAATAATGGTTGATTCATGATGAATACAGACCAGAAAATTGTCTAACTTAGTTTCCGCCAACAAGCAGTAAGCTACCACCTTATTAGTATATGATGTGTGAGTGAATCTATATCACGGAAACAAGCCAGGGCTGTTCATATAAAAAAACCAGCTACGTCCTATCAAGAGATTAGCTGGTTTAAAAATATTTAGAAAATCTATTTACAGTTTTACTACTACGTGTTACATTATACCTGTAGTAAGTCTTACTAAATACCAACACCACTGAACAGTGAAGTTGCGAAAATATTTTTAAGAAAAGTAATTGACACTCCTGCTACTTGGTTATACTATATACTTGTAATAAGTAATACTCAATAGCGAAGTTCACTAAAAGTTATTGAGTAAAAATTTACCTCAGTACTATGTTATACTGAATACAAGTCAGACAGAATAGAGGTGGCTCTAAATATGGAAAATTTAACTGAAATGCTGAAGGGTTCGCTGGAGGGCTGCGTTCTGGAAATCATCAGCCGTCATGAAACCTATGGCTACGAGATTACTCGCCGCTTGAACGAGCTTGGATTTACCGAGGTTGTGGAAGGGACGGTCTACACCATCCTCGTGCGATTAGAAAAGAAAAAACTGGTGAACGTTGAAAGAAAACCGTCGGATATGGGGCCGCCCCGCAAGTTTTACTCGCTTAATGAGGCTGGCCGCAAGGAACTTGAATTGTTTTGGAAAAAGTGGGACTTTGTATCATCAAAAATTAATATCCTAAAAGGGGGAGCAATAAAATGAAGAAATTTATAGAGCTCATCATAGGTGATCTAGAAAGCAAGAAAGAATACAAGGCATTTATGAAAAAAGTAAATGCCCTCCCGAAAGATTATGCCTTTGTGTTCAAAAAGATTCAAAAGTACATGTGGAATTTCGGATACGGATTTGGTGAAGAAATCATCAATCTGTATGAACTGTTTGAAGCTAGCGCAGCAGAAGGCAAGCATGTACTGGATGTTACCGGTGAAGACGTGGCGGCATTTGCCGACGAATTGATGGCTCTCTCAAAACTCCATGGAGAATCGGAGAGCATATTAGGAAGGAACGTAGATTTAAAAAAAGAAATTGCGAGTAGAGTTGAACAGCAAGTGAAAATATGGACGAATAAAAAATAAAGTAGGAGGTTAAATACTATGGTAAATTTCATTAAAAAGATACTTGAAGACAAAAAAGAATACAAAGAAATGATGGCGCGTGTGGAAGCATTGCCAGGCGACTACCCAGAAACCTATAAAAAAATCTGCAACTATATGTGGAATTTCGCATCTGGTAACGGAATGGATATGTTGAGAATTCAGTATGATCTCATTGATTTGTTTGAAGCCGGTGCGGCAAATGGAAAAGAAGTTTTGGAAGTGACAGGTGAAGACGTGACAGCATTCGCCAATGGACTTATCGATCAAGCGAAAAGTTGGGAAAATAAGTTACGCAATAATTTAAACAAAAGCATTTTAAATCGTGTTGGTAAGAAAAAGTAAGCGTTGAACAACCCAACTGAACAGCTTTATAAAACAAGATGTTCAGTTATATTTTTAACTAAGTACTAAGTTATACTTATTATCAGTCTTACTGAATAGAGGGATACAAGGAGGAAAATAGTATGAAAAATGCAGCGATTTCTGTAAAAGGGTTAAAAAAGTCCTTTAAAGATAAGGAAGTCTTAAAGGGGGTAGATTTTGAGGTGCGGCGTGGCGAAATTTTCGCACTGCTTGGATCAAATGGAGCGGGCAAGACGACGACGGTCAACATTCTTTCGACACTGATGAAGTCCGATGGTGGTGAAGTATGTATTTGCGGCTTTGACACCCAGCGTCAATCGGATCATGTTCGCCAGAGCATCAGCCTGACAGGGCAGTTCGCAGCTTTAGACGGCATGCTCACTGGGCGGGAAAATCTGATAATGATTGCCAAGTTGCGGGGAGTTTCCAATCCGGCACAAGTTGCCGACCATCTGCTTGCAAAATTCAGCTTAACGGACGCGGCCAACCGCCGAGCCGATCAGTATTCGGGCGGAATGAAGCGCCGCATTGACATTGCCATGAGCCTAATCGGTAAGCCAGCAGTCATTTTTCTCGACGAACCGACGACAGGGCTTGATCCAGAAGCACGGATTGAGGTTTGGAATTCCGTCAAGGAGCTTGCCAAAGGCGGCACGACCATTTTGCTGACGACCCAGTACTTGGAGGAAGCAGAACAACTAGCGGACCGTATCGCCATCCTTCATGGCGGAAAAATCATTACGATCGGTACCCTTACCGAACTTAAGGAAATGTTCCCGCCAGCGAAAGTGGAGTACATCGAGAAGCAGCCAACATTGGAGGAAATTTTCCTCGCAATTATCGGCAAAAAGACTTGTGGTAATAAG
>NZ_NAZB01000056.1:0-54222 GCF_003055045.1 Heyndrickxia sporothermodurans | reverse complement strand
TAGAACTTTTTACAATACCCTTAAAATTAATACCCATTTTATAGTAAACCAACCTCTTGTACTCGACACTAATCTAATTCATAAAGACTATTCTCAACCAGCATTTTCTTTTTGGCGATAGCCCATGCCTTTTCGTTCTGCCCTGTTTTTATATAATACCGAAAAAGCCTAACTTCAAAGTGCTGTATGATATCCTCGTTTCCGGACTGAATAAAATAAGGGAGCACCTCATTTTCAACGTATTTATAGTAAGAATCTTCCATACCCTTCAATGAAAATATATGTAGGTTAAAATAGAGATATCTATGATCTTTTCGTTGTATTGCATGGTGAAGTCCTTTTTTTGCATCGGTCAATAGGCTTTCTTTCGATTTTAAATTGCCTTTATAACAGATGTCTATGTATAAATCTAACATGGTTAGATAGTAAAAATCGTCTTCTTTTATTAACGAAAATCCTTTATCAATATACTCTTTTGCTTCTTCAAAACGTTTTCTTCTAAACAGCTCTTGTCCAAAATTATAATAGAGCTTCATTAATCTATCTACAGATTGTATTTTTTTAGCAGATTGAATTAATTTATAATAAAATTGGCGGGTTTCTTTTAAGCTAAATTGCGATTTGGCGTTTATTAGAAGAATAATTAACGTCTCTGTATCAAGTATACGTGTGAAATTTAATGTTTCTTGAAAATAATGTAAAGCTTTTTGAGCATAATATTGAGCTAAAGTGTTATTATGAACCGCATGATATGAAATAGCAAGGTGGTAGTAATATTCTTGGCTCGAGTAGTTGGAATCAATTTTCTTTAAAATTTCAATAGATTTCTTGTAGCTTCCGATACTAAAGTAATAGATGCCTTGAACATGATTATATAGGTTGCTCTCATAAGGTGAGAGGTTGATATCAAGTTTCTTGACATTCTCCATTAGTTTATGACATTTTTCAATTTCATAAAATACAAGATAATGACGAGCTAATAGAAGTGAGTAACGTACTTGAAAATCGGGAATATTCTTTAATGGATTAGCGTCAAGTGCCGCTTTTTTTACTTGCATTTCATCGGTATCTAACATAACGATAGCGTTTTGCCATTCTTGTAATGTTACTTCAAAATTTTTGAATTTTCTTACTTCATCTTGAATATTTATATTTAATTGTTTAGAAAGAATTGCTGTAATTTCTTCCGAATATTCCGTAATGCCCCGCTCAATTTTACTTAAATGACTGACAGGACAGATCCCTTTTGAAAGCTGTTCCTGTGTGTATCCTTTTTGTTCTCTGTAGTATTTTAAAATTTTCCCCTTGACCATCCTGTCCCCTCCTACCGATAGTATACAACAGAATGATTGATAGCAATAGGTAAGACTTTGATGTAGTTTATAGAAGGGAAAATTGCAAATGTCAAGTAAAATTCATGAATTAATTTAGATACTCCAGCCTTTTACGTTATAATTAAACTACAACTTATTTAAAAACCGGGAAATAAAGGAGATTTTATTTGTGTTCCTAAGAGAACTGAATCAAGAAGAGAAAGAAGCGTTTCTTGAACTCGCTTATCTCATAGCAAAAATTGATAAAAATCAATCTATATTCGAAAATTCAATTCTAAATAAATTCAAAACAGAAATGGGAATTGATAAATATTCGATTAAAGGATCTGACATAGAAGATATACTTAAAGTATTTGAAAACGATCGAACGAAAAATATCGTCTTAGTTGAAATCCTTAGACTCATTTTCTCAGATGGAGTTTTTCATGATTTTGAGAGAGAATCAATACAACTCATAAAAAAACACTTTGGTTTCGATAAAGATGACTTCCAAAGTTTGAGGGATTGGGTATTAAAAATAAAGGAATTAGAGAAATAAGGTAACAAAAGTTTTTTCTTTGTTTAGAAAAGATTTTTATATTGACTCAACTTAAAATACCATGTATACTCGTAAACGTTGTACGCATAAATTGGAGATTGATCCCCACAACTGGTTTGTGGGGATTTTTGTTTTTTACCCTGTGTATTGAAACTTCCTTTTATTTTCTATATATTACTAATATATAACTTCTTACAAGGAGGGACCTGATATCACTTTACTCCCATTGTATTTATTACATGCTACTGAAGATGCCCATGTAGAAAACGATTTCCAATTATGGTTGGTATTTTTCTGCAATTTTCTGATGGTTATTACTGGATTTATTTTTATGTACAAATTATTTACATTAAAAAATGCAAAAAAAATTGGAATTACTTTTGGGATCATCTTACTTATTAATTATTTTCTTATACTTTTATTCGGAAGTTTCTTTGATTTACTTGGTTAACGAAGGGAGATGTTGATGAATTTGAAATTTTACCGACTTTGGGTTTTAGCATTTTTACTTAAATTTATTGGTTCAGCTTGGGACGCGTCCTATCATTTTCGCTATTTATTCGAAAAATACTCCATTCCTCATTTAGTTAATTTTGCCGGCTTTGCATTGGGGGCGTATCTTCTATTTAATGAATGGCGTCGTTTAAACTATATGGATCGTTTTTCAAGAAATTTAACGACGATTGGTTATGTTCTGTTTTTAATTGGAATTCCTTTAGATTTTAGTTATCATATCGCATATGGAATTGATCTGACAACGTGGAGTCCAACCCATTTTGTCTATTATATTGCCACTGGAATAATGATTATTGCTGTATGGCGCGGATATTCGGTTTATACTAAAGGTCAAGTGCCTATATGGAAATCGATGCACACTTGGTTTGCCATGTTTTTATTAGAATGTCTTGTGTTCCCAAATATGCAGCAAGAAAATGGTTCTATCTCATATGATCAATATATCCATGGTAAATCGATTGCCTCTAAAGAGATTTTAGCCATTTTATCTGATCCGGCATCACAAATCTTTGGCGGGATTCCACCTTGGTTATATCCTTGCTATTCCGTATTAACTGTTTCATTATTTACTGTTTTAATCATTCGGATTTTTCGAAGTTATTCAATCCCATTAGCAGCTACTGCGTTATATATTAGTTTAAGATTTATAGGAAAATTAATCTTCTTTGCCGTTGGTTATCCAACATCATATGTTCCAATTACTCTATTATTTATTCCTATATTTTATCTATTGATAAAAAAATATTCTTGGATTGCAGGCTTGCTAGGTAGCTTTTTCTATTTTATTTCTTTATATGGGATTCATAAATCTGGACTGCTCATTACTCCACCTTTGGAGATTTCGTTAATCATTCCTGTCCTACTGATTGGAATACTTGTCCCTATTATAATTCCTACAAGGAAAAGGCGGAATAAAGAAATGTAGTTTCTAGAAAAAACAATTTTTGCAAAACAAAGGCAATGTAAATGTACATTGCCTTTTGTGTTGGAGTTATTTTTTATTAGTGATTCATAGGTTATTTAAGCAATTATATTATTAATCTCTTTCCAGCAATTCAGCACCAGCAATGCCGGGATGTGTCATTTCATACGGATCTAGTATTAAATTTAACTCTTCTTCTGTTAACACATCATATTTTAAACATAGTTCCCGGATCGGTTCTCCGTTTACGATTGCCTCTCGTGCAATTCGTGCCGCTACTTCATACCCAATATGAGGATTAACTGCGGTAATTAGTCCGGCACTCTTCTCTACATAGTCTTTCAATCTCTTTTCATTGGCTTTAATTCCTTTTAAGCAATTGACTGTAAAAGTACGGAAAGCATTATTCATAATACTGATAGATTGAAGTAAATTATATACGAGAACGGGTTCCATCACATTCAACTCGAGCTGGCCCGCTTCAGATGCAAGGCAAATTGTATGATCATTCCCAATGACCTGGAATGCTACCTGATTAATGACTTCTGCCATCACCGGGTTTACTTTACCAGGCATGATAGAAGAGCCCGGTTGTCTTGCAGGCAGCATGATTTCACCCAAGCCGGCTCTAGGACCTGAGGCCATTAGGCGTAAGTCGTTGGCGATTTTCGACATATTCATCATACAAACTTTCAATGCTGCTGATACTTCTGTGTATGCATCTGTATTTTGAGTTGCATCTACAAGATGTTCGGCACCTATTAATGGCAGACCACTAATCTGAGCTAGATGCTTTACGACCAATTCGATATATCGAGGATCAGCATTTAAGCCGGTTCCAACTGCTGTTGCCCCCATGTTCAATTCATATAAATGCTGACGTGATTGTTTAATCCGTTTAATGTCACGCCCGATTACGCGACTGTACGCTTCAAATTCCTGGCCAAGTCGAATTGGCACAGCATCCTGAAGGTGGGTACGCCCCATTTTAATGATAGGATTAAATTCCTCGGCCTTTTCTTGAAAAACCGCTTTCATTTCTTCCATTGAAACTAGTAAAGTTTCCAATAGATTTAATACCGCAATATGAATCGCCGAAGGAAATGCATCATTTGTAGATTGTGACATATTGACATGTGTATTCGGACTGCAACGGAAATAATCCCCTTTTTCTTCGCCCATTAATTCGAGAGCACGGTTTGCAAGAACCTCATTCACATTCATATTTATTGATGTTCCCGCTCCACCTTGAATCGGGTCAACGATAATTTGATCATGCCACTTGCCTTCAATTAATTCATCTGCTGCTTTGACGATCGCTTCTCCAATTCCGGAATAAAGACGTTTAATATCCATATTCGCAAGTGCAGCCGCCTTTTTTACCATAGCCATACCCTTTATTAATTCCTCATGTATGCGATTACCTGTGATTTGAAAATTTTCCACAGCGCGAAGTGTTTGGATCCCATAATAAGCTTCAGCGGGAACTTCTTTTGTTCCTAAAAAATCTTTTTCAGTACGCATTTTGCTTTGTGTAATTGTCATATTATTCGCTCTCCTATTTAGGTCATTAGTACTTCTTCTGTCAACTTCCTATTATAAGTGCAAATATAAGAAAGTTAAAGAAAAATACAGATTAAACTTTTTAATTATTTGACGATGCTGCCTGTGGTTTTGCTTTTTCACCTTTCCCGCCATGTTCTACATATTTAATAAGGACAATGAATACATATTAGAAAAGTATATACAACTGGAGGGATATGTCATGTATGGAAACTACAATGGATATCCATATTTTAAAAGAAATTGTCCAAACCCAAATTGCCTGAATCCAAATTGTCAATGCGGTGATAATTGTCATTGCAACGCTGAACATAATTGTCAACCACTAGAATATAAAAAACCCGGTATTTATCCTCGACAACAAATTATTTATTTTAATCCACCAATTAAAGAGGTACCTCAAGCTGAATACCCAAAAATAAGTTTAAAAGCAGTCATGGGGCCAAACTCTTATGTCATTGGTGATGTTCATGTTGAAGATGATGTAATGATCGGTTGGAATAATTTAATCAGAGCGGATTCTTCTTCACCTTATTTCATTGGAAAAAAAACAAATATCCAAGATTTTGTCCTAATACATTGTCACCCTTCACAACATATTGAAGTAAATGGAAAAAAATATGGTGTTTATATAGGTGAAGAAGTAAGCATATTACATCATGCCCAACCACATGGTCCTCTTTATATTGGTAGAAATACGTTTATTGGTGAAGGCGTTTCTATTTATGGAGCAACGATTGGTAAAAACTCAGTTATTATGCATGGGGCCACGATTGCCAATCATGTAAAAATAAGTGAGGGACGTTTTGTTGAGCCAGGGCAAACTGTTTGGAAACAAGATCAAGCAGATCAACTTCCACCCGTTCCCGCGGAATTTAAAAATCTAAATCAAGAAATTGTTGATCATTACTATCGACTCGGTAAAGCTTATCGAATGCATACTAAGCTATTTATATAAAACCTACTTGTGGAAAGGGAATAGTGATTCCCTTTCTTTTTCTGTTCTAGAGTATGTTATAATAAATTGATAATAAATCTTAGGAGGATCAAAAATGAACCAACAACCATTATTGATTTCTAATCATAATAAAACGACAGAACTTCATGTAGAACAAATGGCCATTTATTTACAAAGCAAAATTATAGAAGCTACTGATGATCAACATAACATTTATTATCTTTTCTTTTACAAAGAACAATTTCTTACATATGTTAAGCCAACTAAGTTAAAACGTCGTACACATATTGAAAAAGCTTTTACAAAAGGAATCGTTCTTCCGTCTACACATCCACTCATCCATTCTCTGCTTTTCCAAGACCATCCATATAAAAAAAGAACGTTTAATCAGCTAGTTAAGAAAGTCCAAAGTCTATACAGTCCCCAAGAAGTCGCCCAAATTGCAACCTTTTTTGAATCCTTTATTTCAAAAAAAACCATTTTCTCTCTCATTCAATCGATCTTTTATGATTACCGCCGAAACGGACAAATGTTCTCAAGCTATCGAATCCTACGGATATTAATGGATTTCGCGCCAAACCATAGTTGGGTAAAAGGATTATCAAGTGATTTAAATTTCATCAAATATGGAAAATTATATGATCGATTATCAGATGAATTAATGACAAAGGATCCTATATATATGGAAAAGGCATTGTATACAGATAAATCCTATAATCAACTTATACAATTACTCAAGAATCAATCAAGATGGATGGATGAAATCGCTTTGTATATCCATCACATCAGCCCCGAAAATTATGTATCTCTAAAACAATTGCTGAACAATCATTTTACAGACAAAGAAATAATTGACGTATTAGAACACTTATCTAACAATACAAGTGATGTTTTAGAAATAAATGATGATTTACTCGAAATCTATTTACACCACCAAAATGCAGAAAAAATGATAAACTTACTATTCACACATAAACTTAACCTCAATCCGAAACAAACTCAGGAATTTGAACAATTATTAGAAAACGTAGATTTAGAACCGGAACAATTTCCAAAAGAAAAAGTTCTTTCATTCTTAGTACCTCTTTTTAACATAAATCCTGAAAAAGCTGCTACGCTACTCCATAAATTCATCGTTTTACAACTAAAAGAATATGATATTGATTCTGTCGTAAAAAGGCTCATCCCATTAAAAATTATCATGCATGCACATCCAATTCTCGAAAAACTTCAGCATATCCAGAAACTAGCGAATGACCCGGATCAACAACTATTATTAGGAGAATTATATTACGAATTTCAACAGTTTGATCAAGCCATCGATTGTTTCAGTTGGGAAATGGAGTTAAAATCCATCGACCCAAAACCGGTAAAATGGCTTTCAAAAATATATAATGAAATTGGAATGGAACAAGAGCATCGAGCATATCGACAGCTGTATATCGATATGCAGAAAAGAGCATGATACATCGGTTTAAGGTAAAAAAGTCTAATCACCGACAACTGATTCTGTCAGGTTGATTAGACCTATCCCTTTATACTGCAGTAGTTATTTGTTTACTATGCTTCATTTCCGCTATAGCCTCTGCACATTTTGCTTCATCAAATTCCTTTTCACTTTTCGCTACGACAATTGTTGCAATTCCATTTCCTATCAAGTTTACGATCGATCGACCTTCACTCATAAAACGATCAACGCCAAGAAGTAATGCTAAACCTTCGATTGGGATGATGTGTAAAGCTGAAAGAGTTGAAGCTAATACGATAAAACCGCTTCCCGTTACACCCGCCGCACCTTTTGAGGTAAGCATCAAAATTAGTATAATCGTAATTTGATGGCCGATTGTTAAATCGATTCCAAATACTTGTGAGAGAAATACCGTTGCCATTACTAAATAAATAGATGTACCATCTAGGTTAAAAGAATACCCTGTTGGAATAACTAAACCAACTACAGATTTTGAACATCCGAATCTCTCCATTTTATCCATCATTCTCGGTAATACAGATTCTGAAGAACTGGTCCCTAAAACAATTAATATTTCATCTTTTATAAATCGTAAATATTTAAATAAGCTAAAACCATATGCTTTACAAATAAGATTTAAGACGATAAATATAAATAAGAACATTGTCGTGTAGACCGAAATCATTAATTTTGATAAAGGAACTAATGATTGCAAACCGAAAGTTCCAATTGTATAAGCAATTGCGCCAAATGCCCCAATCGGAGCTGCTCTCATAATATAGCCAATAATTTTAAAGAATACTTGTGAAATTTTATCAAAGAACTCAATAATACTTTTTCCTTTTTCACCTAAAGCTGCTAAACCAACACCAAACAAAATTGAAAAGAATAAAACTTGTAATATATCTCCTTCAGCAAAGGCGCTTACCATACTATGTGGAACAATATGTGTTAGGAAATCAACCCAGTTTAGTTTTTCTCCTTCTCCTGTATATTGGGAAATATCACCTTTTGGAAGTTTATCAGGATCAAGTCCCGAACCTGGATGGAGAATATTGACTACAAGCAAACCGATAATAAGCGCAAGGGTAGTGACAATTTCAAAATAAATTATCGCTTTTCCCCCAACTTTTCCTACCTTTTTCATGTCACCCATTTTGGCAATTCCTAAAACAATTGTTAAAAAGATAATAGGAGCAATAAGCATTTTAACTGCATTAATAAATGTATCACCAAGCGGCTTCATTTGTTTTCCAACATCCGGCCAAACTAAACCAACAATGACACCAATAAAGATCGCAGTTAGCACTTGAAAGGTTAAATTCTTTAAAATCCTTTTCCCCATTGAAAGCATCCCCTCTAAAAATTGAATTTTCTCGCAAATTGATGATAACGCTTTCTTATTAAATGGGGAAGTATATGGTCATATAGTACATTTTGGTCTTTTTGGTCTTATAGTGCCTATTACATCGTATAACGGTTAACCGGTCTACCTACATTCCCATATTGTACATCCAAATGGATAATTCCTGTTTTTTCTAAGTAATCTAAATAGCGTCTTGCGGTTACTCTAGCAATACCTACGGAGTTAGCTACTTCTCCTGCTGATTTCGCTTCATTTGCTTCTTTCATATAAGTCATAATTTGCTGTAATGTAAACATATTCAAACCTTTTGGTAAGTGGATATCTCGCTTCATTGTTTGTTGCATATTCATCATTGCATCCAGCTCGTCTTGTGAAAGTGTCCTATTCTTCTTCAATGTTCGTTTATAATATTGATAGTTTTCAAGGGATTTCTTTATTCTATCAAACTTAAACGGCTTAATAATATAATCTACAGCACCATTTTGCAGCATAATATTTATCGTTTCATTATCTTTAGCCGCAGAAACAACAATGACATCAATATTTAATTGTTGCAATCGAATTTGCTGTAATGTGTGTATTCCATCGATTTTTGGCATATAAATGTCTAGAATAACTAGATCAATGTCTCTCTCTTTAGCTAATTGAATTCCTTCTTCACCATTACTAGCCTCTCCGATTACTTTGTATCCATTAACGCTTTCTATGAAGCCTTTATTCACTTCGCGGACCATCGGATCGTCGTCTATTAATAGTACATGAATCATCTTGCTTTCCATCTTATTCACCACCTGTTCCAATTGGAAAAGTAATTACAAAGCTCGTCCCTCTGCCTACTGTCGAAGTTACTTCAATCGTTCCATTTCCTTTATCGACAATTTGTTTAGTTAAATACAAACCATAACCCGTTCCATTTTTTTTGTTTTTTGTAAAACCTTTTTCAAAAATATGAGGTAGATCATTTTCATCAATTCCACACCCGTTGTCTTCAATTAAAATTGCGCAAAGGTCATCCGTTTGTTCGATACTTATGTCTACTTTTTTTCGATATTGGAATGTATCTGGATAAGCTCCAAAAGCATTTTCTATTAAATTACCTATTAAAATAACAAAATCATGCTGATCAATTTGATAGGGAAATACTGCTAAAAAGCTATTTGGATCAATGAAAACCTCTATTCCAAGCTCTTTTCCCCTTCTAATTTTACTCAACAATAAACCCGCAATGGCATGATTTTTTATTGAATCCGTTAAAAATTGTTCTAAATTTTCTTGTTTTGCTGAAGTTTCAAATGCTAATTCTAGAGCTTGCTCTGCTTTTCCAAGTTGAATTAATCCTGCAATAGTATGTAATTTATTCATATGTTCATGATTTTGAACTCTTAATGCATCAACAAAATTCCTTACTCCCGTTAGTTCTTCAGCCAATTTAACCACTTCGGTTCGATCTTGGCAAATGGCAACGGCACCGACGACTTGATCCTCAATTACTACAGGAATTCGACTACTTAAAATCGTTTTCCCACTCACATTAATCGTTTCATTATATACTGCCTTTTTCTGTTCAACAATTTCCGGTAAGCGAGTATCAGCTATCACACTCCTTATTGGTTTTCCTACTACATCTCCAATTACTGAAAATATTGACTTCGCCTTATCATTAAAAATAGTTATGATTTCATTATAATCAATGGCTATAATTCCTTCGTGCATGGAATGAAAAGTTGCTGTTCTTTCTTTTAAAATATGAGCAATTTCATACGGCTCCAATTGAAACATCTGTTTCTTTAAATTTCGCGCTAGAAAAAAAGATCCAATAAGTCCTACAGATAATGTAAGGGAAATAATTATAACCACTTCTTTTTTTAAATCAGCAATAATTTCAATAATTGTAGGAAGTCGTTTACCGACGACAACCACGCCAATTTGATTGTAATCTTTATCTTTTATCGGAAAAAAGGCGCGAATAAATGTTCCAATCTCCCCTTTTGCTTTGGAGAAATAATTATGCTCAGCAAATGCAGCCTCTTCATCGCTCGTCTTTGACAGTGTTCCTAATAGACTTTTTACCGGATGGGAGAAGCGAACATGATCCATATTCATTACCACAATATAATCTAACTCGTTAATTAGACGAATTTCTTCCACTAAAGGATTGATTTGTTTCCATCCATCCCTATTCTTTATTTCCTTTTTTACTTCTGTTAACTCAGCTACAGTCCTTGCTGTATTCATGGCATTCATTTTCATTTCTTTTTCTCTCGTATTTTGAATATTAACGATTAGGAACATCCCCCCTACAAGCAAAGAAAAAACGACGATTGCATACGATAAAATTGTTATTTTCCAACGGATGGGTAGTTGCTTCATTTTCATTGATTCTACCTCCCCTCTATCATCTATTATGAATTCGGTTGTATTTTTGTAGTAAAATTGTACTTAGACATGCAATCGGTTTAATTACGGAGGTTAATATGAAAAAATGGATCATTATATTGGCTAGTTTGGTGCTTTTCATTACCTGTCTCCTCGTTGGAATGAAAACCTTTCTTCATCCTAAAAAGCTTGCTTATGATTATGAACAAGAAGGATTAAAGGATCAGATTGTCCTAAAATTCAGTCATGTCGTCGCTGAGAATACTCCTAAAGGTCTAGCAGCAAAAAAATTTGCTGAACTTGTTTATAAAAAATCAGATGGAAAAATAAGAGTAGAAATATTTCCAAATGGGATGCTCTACTCTGATATAGAAGAAATTAATGCATTAAAAGAAAATAAAATACAAATAATCGCCCCATCAACTTCAAAACTAGGCACACTATCAAGTAGATGGGGAGTACTTGATTTGCCTTTTGCATTTCCAAATTATGAAGCCATTCAAGCAGGATTAAATGGGAGTATCGGAAATACTCTTTTGCAATCATTAGAAAAAGAACATCTTAAAGGACTGGCCTACTGGATAAATGGCTTTAAACAATTTACATCTAATAAAGGGCCCATCCGAATTCCTAAAGACATTAAAGGGCAAACATTTCGAATTATGCAAAGCAATATTTTAAAATCACAATTTGAACAGTTACATGCCAAGGCCATTCAACAACCGTTTGATATTACATTTCAATCATTACAATCCGGAAAAATCGACGGTGAAGAAAACACTTTAACAAATATCTACTCAAAGAAATTTTATAACTTACAAAAGTATTTGACAATTAGTAATCACGGATATTTAGGTTATGTTGTATTAATGAATCAATCATTTTGGAATGCGCAGACCGATCAAACGAAAAAAATTTTAACTGAAGCAATGATAGAGACGACTGAATGGAACGAAAAACATGCTAAAAAAATGAATGAGGAGCAACTTAAACTTATACAGAAAAAATCTTCGATACAAATTCATGAATTAACTAACGAAGAAAAAAAACAATGGATGAAAGCTTTAGACCCTTTATATGAGAAACTTGAACCGATAATTGGTAGGGACTTAATAAAAGAAATAAAGAACTTACGAGAGAAATACAGTAATTAATTTTTATAGTGTGTTACTACATATTCACCTCTGATTTATTTTAAAATCAATTGGATAATTGTTATACTATTTGAATACAGAAAAGAACGATAAAACAGTTGAAAATATGGGAATCAAAAAGGATTGATATTATGGAATCAAAAAAAGTTTTACCTATATTATTTTTAATTATGTTTTTAGTTATGGTCGGATTCGGCATTATTATCCCTGTTATCCCGTTTTATGCAGAAAAAATTGGGGCAAATCCAACTGAATTAGGGCTTTTAATGGGAGTTTATTCATTAATGCAATTAATCTCCGCGCCAATTTGGGGAAGGATTTCAGATCGAATCGGCCGGAAACCTGTTATGATGATCGGAATATTCGGATTAGCCGTTTCTTTTTTCCTCATGGCATTATCTAGTCAGCTCTGGATGTTATTTGTCGCAAGAATTATTGGTGGGTTATTATCATCTGCAAATATGCCAACAACGATGGCCTATGTTGCTGATATCACATCTGAGGAAGATCGTGGAAAAGGAATGGGAATTATCGGAGCGGCAACAGGATTAGGATTTATCTTTGGTCCCGCAATTGGAGGATTATTTTCGAAATCCAGCTTGCAAACACCTTTTTTTATAGCAGGGTTTTCCTCGCTTCTTACCTTACTGCTTGTACTAATTGTTTTAAAAGAATCGCTACCAAAAGAAAAAAGAGGATATCATGCCGAAAGAAAAGTCTCTATGTGGGAACCATTTAAAGGATCGCTGTCCATTATTTTTATTTTGCAATGGTTTATCTCGCTTTCTTTATCTGGTTTAGAAGCAAGCTTTGCTTATTTCGCAGCCAAAATGGCAGGATTAGATACGATTGATTTAGGCTATATCTTCATGATTATGGGCTTAGGAAGTGCGGTTGTTCAAGGTGGTTTAGTCGGAAGATTAACGAAAAAATATGGTGAAGGCATTGTTATTAAAGCTGGGATCATCGTATCTGCAATTGGTTTTGGATTAATTTTGCTTGTTAACAATTTTGTTACAGCAGCCATTTTTCTAACGATTTTCGGACTAGGTAATGGTGTTATACGGCCCTGCATATCTGCATTACTTACAAAAAAATCTAGTGCTGGTCACGGAAGCGCAACCGGATTACTATCCTCCTTTGATTCATTCGGAAGAATTATTGGACCTCCATTAGGCGGATGGTTGTTCTCGGTATATGCAGGTCTTCCGTATATTTCTGGAGCAGTAATTTCAATTCTAGCATTTATTCTTTATCAAATTTATCAAGCACAAGAAAAACATCAAAAAATTGCTAAATAATAGTTATTTGGAGAAGATCACCAAAAAACATAGGTTTTCAATGATCTTCTTTTAATAACCATGATCAAAGAATTACACAAATTGATAATGCCCGCCAAACAATTCTTTTTCTAAAACAATATTACTATTTGAAATTCTTAATAAACACGGCCCCTCTCCTTTTGTCTCAATGACCCGTGCAATTTCTCCTTGTGCGTATGGTGAGGCAAATACGATATTGCATCCTTCAAGTTGTAATTGAGTACAGTTTGCTTTTAATTTTTTATCCTTATATGTATCTTGTTTCGTTAAATGAAATAACTCACTCCATTTTGTAGCGACTTCTACATGATTATTAACTGCAAATATTAACTCTTTTAAAGGGAGGGCATTATTGTTTGCTTCAATCGATTTCTTCCTTATTTCGTCATTTTCCTGCCACTGTATAATAAATGGAAATGAAATTGAATACTCATCACGGATAAATAACATTTCCCATTGAATGAGTGTCCCGTCTGCCCTTTTTCTTTCCGCTTTAATTGGGCCAACCGTTTCAATCCCTTTTTTATGGAAAGAATGGATAAGTTCTCTCATATTATTCGTTCGAAGAGCAATTCTTGCAAATCTCTCCTTTTCTGGTAATAAAGCAGTCGTTTGAACAACTAAATCATTTTCAATTACTTTTTCTGCTTTTTCCCTATCAAATACCCCTAAAAATTCAATATAGGATAAACCAAAATAACAGAGTGCATTATACGTTCCCCAATCCTCGTGTCTTCCACCAAGCATTGCTTTCAACCCGATTGTTGCGAAATCTTCAATCGCTTCCTCAGGTCGATTAACTATATGCACTAAATGATCAAATGAAAGTTTCAAGAAAAACCCTCCACAATAATAATTAAGTTATACTTATTTAATTCTACAATTCTTGCGAAATTCCCCTAAGAATTTTATCTTTTCTATAAAAATATTTGTTTACATAATATTATTATCGGAACATATATTTATTCTTAAAGGTCCTAAATGAATACATATGTTATGATGATTATAGTAGTTGATAGATCGATTGATGCGTGTTTTTTTAAGGTTGGTGTAAAAATGCAAAAGAAAAA
This sequence comes from Heyndrickxia sporothermodurans, assembly GCF_003055045.1. Taxonomy (NCBI): domain Bacteria; kingdom Bacillati; phylum Bacillota; class Bacilli; order Caryophanales; family Bacillaceae; genus Heyndrickxia; species Heyndrickxia sporothermodurans. The sequence continues at coordinate 39,635 of NZ_NAZB01000056.1, read as the reverse complement.
AGAAAAAATTTATGAAGTTGATTTATATAAGCCGATACATAAACATTTTACAAATCAAGGATATGAAGTGAAAAGTGAAGTAAATGATTGTGATATTACAGCTGTTAAAGGTGACGAACTTATTATTATAGAATTAAAGGTAAGATTAAACGTCGATTTACTTATCCAGGCGACAAAAAGACAGAAGCTTACTGATCAAGTTTATATTGCTATTCCAAAACCGAGTTACAGCTTCTATTCAAAGAAATGGAAAGATATATGCCATCTCATAAAAAGACTAGAATTAGGCTTAATCATCGTGTCATTTCTACAATCAACGACAAAAATGGATATTGTTATCTCTCCTGCCCCTTTTGATCGGAAAAAGAGTATGCAGCAAAATAAGAAAAAAAGAAAAAAACTTCTTTCAGAAATTGAAGGGCGACACGGAGATCATAATATAGGTGGTAGTAGCCAAACGAAAATCATGACAGCTTATAAAGAAACAAGTATCCAGATTGCATACCTTCTTGAACAATTTGGCCCACTTTCACCTAAGGCATTGCGCCAAATGGGTACAGGGGAGAAAACACAATCCATTCTCTTTAATAATTATTATGGATGGTTTGTACGAATTCAAAAAGGCATATATGGGATAAGTGAAAAAGGAAAAAGTGAAATTCAAGAATATCCACAGATTATTGAATTTTTTAGAAAAGAAGCCAATCAAATCGATAAAACGAAAACATAAATTGCATAATGGGATTTAAATATGTGTTAAGCAACTACAACAATGATTATTTGTTGTGGTTGCTTAATTTCCGATAACTTAATGATCCGATTTCATAAAATCTATACTTCAAAATAAAATTTCTTATGTAACGAACATCCTGGATTAAATGCTGCAAAACATACCGGACAAGTTGAGTTACAAGCGTAATATTCATTTATAGTTAATTCGTTCCCGCATCCCCCGCAAAGGATCGCCTTATGATTAAATAACTCTTTCGGCCATACTTTTGGATTGTCACACCCATGTTCTTTGTGACATTCGAAACAAGGATAATATATATTACAACAATAGAACTTTATTGCAATTCGATCAATTTCCTTATGATAATGTGTGCAGCGGGTTTCAAAATCTATAACGTTTCCTTTTACTTTATGGCCATGAATAATCACACACATCTCTCCTACGTTTTAAAACATGCTTAACGAATATTTTTCAGACATTAACTTTAAAAGCTTCATACCTGCAATACTATTTCCCTTTTCATCAAGTGCTGGACCGTAAATTCCAATACCAAACCTTCCAGGTACCGCCCCTAATATACCACCGGATACCCCGCTTTTTGCTGGTATGCCTACCTCGATTGCAAATTCACCAGAAGCATTATACATTCCACATGTAACCATAAATGTTTTACAAATCCTTGCAACTGAGCTAGGAATTAACTGTTCTTCAGTATATGGATCTTTTCCATCCATTGCCAAAACACAACCAATGCGTGACAAATCCAGGCAATTCAATTCAATCGCACACTGTCTTGTATATAAATCAATTAACTGTTCAACATCTTCATCAATAACTCCATGTTCTTTTAAAAAATAACATAATGATCGATTTAAGTCTGCCGTTTTGAATTCAGAATCTGCTACCTCTTTATTATAACTAATCGATTCATTCCCAGAAAGCTTTTGAATGAGCTTTAATATCCTCTTAAACCGCTCATCCACACTACTCCCTTCAATCATATGTGTCACAGCTAATGCACCAGCATTAATCATTGGATTTAATGGTTTTGATGGCTTATTCGTTTCTAATTTTGCTATCGAATTAAACGGATCACCTGTAGGCTCTTGGCCAACACGATTAAAAACATACTCTTCCCCTCTATCATTTAGTGCGATAGCGAGGGTTATAACTTTGGAAATACTCTGAAGAGTTAAATTTTCTTTAATATCTCCTGCTGAAAAACAACTCCCGTTCGGATAAAACAAAGATATTGATAAAGTATCTTTGTTAGCTTTTTGTAATGCTGGGATGTAATCTGCAACTTTCCCTTTATTTGAAGATTTTTTTGCTTCATTAACCAATAATTGCAATTCCTCTGCAGATCGACATTGCATTTATATCACCTCTTAACTTTCTAAAAAATTACGATCTTAGTGAATAACATTATTATCGATAGTCTCATAAAAAAAATACTTACTGCACCATAATATCTTAGTGCTAATAAGTATTTATATCAACCGTAATCACCTAAAATCAAATGCAACAAAATAAAGCAACGATTTTTCTACCTTACTCACCGTTATTCGTTCCCAAGCCTCTTTATAATATTCACAAAAAAAGAGTGTCTCAAAAGTAATGACTCACTGCAATTTTACTAGCATCCTCTTGTAACGGTCTTTTATATTTCAACCTAAACTATTCAATTGTGATTCATTGTATATCTCTTCTAAATCCTCTAATGTTAATTCATATAACTGTTTATTCAACGATTTATATATTCCAATGGATAGTAGTTGATCAATATAGAACTTTTTCATACATTCTGTATCACAGGACATTTCGCTTTCTCCTTATTACCTTAAATTTACTGTCACATTATTTAATGAAAACCTTTGTCTATATGATCGAATACCTCATCTAAGTTATGAAATCCCTTTTTTTCTCCCTCGTCCGATTGGATCGTCCAGTCTCTATTTTTTAACCCAAGATTTCCGTACGCATCCTTCATATATGGCATATTTATCATAAAAACCTCGCCATTTTTTCTTACAGTATAGCCGAGATAATAATCATCTCCGGCTCCCTCTTCTTCATAAATTCCAATGTCCTCAAGTTGGTAATGATCCATTAACTCTTTTAATTGTGCATTCATTTGATCAATTAAGATCTCTCTGTTTAAATAGTCCATTAAATATATACCTCACGTCTTTTTTTATAGTTTGACCATAAAATAAAAAATTTATGTACTTAAAATGTTGTTTACATAATACTTTTATTTTAAACAATTAAAGATTTACCATTTTATTTTTGAATAGTTTCTTAGAAAATTTTAAAAATAATAAGACAGTAAAGTTGTGAGGTGAAATTATTTTGAAGCATATTAAAGCAATGGCTATTAAATTTGTTGCAACAATCGTGGTTTTATTTGTAATCCTTGATGTCATTTTCGGTATGTCGTTTACGAATGTGTTTTTTATTTCACTCGTTCTATCGGTTGTTTCCTACCTTGTCGGTGATATTGGCATCCTTTCAAGAACGAATAATACAGTCGCAACCATTGCCGACTTCGGACTTTCATTAATTGTTATTTGGTTTCTTTCCGCAGCACTAACATTTGAAAATCGTACACCGCTTTTCATCATATCACTTATTTCAGCGGCTGCCATTGCACTTGTTGAGATTGTTTTTCATAAATATGTATCATCTTATACATTTGAGAAAGAATCGGATGATTTTTTACCAAAGCATCGTTATTACTATTCAAATAACTATCAAACCGAAGCATCAAAAGACATTACACCAGAAATTGAAAAGAATAAAGAAAATAAGTAACGTTAGGCCAGATGTCAATAATCCTAGACATCTGGCTTTTAATCAAATTTTACGAGCTTTTATGATGATTGCTTCTCCTTTAAAAGAGATAATTGTGTTTTCAATTACTTCGATATGGAATTTCTTCTTTATATTTAGAGTAGCGTGAAGCATGTATTCGGTTAAATCATTTTTCTCCTTTTCAGTTAACTTCATTCGAGTACACCATGAATCAAACTGAAACGTTTTTTCAAAACGATACATTTCCTCTATATTAAACCCTTTTTCCTCCAGCATACGAATCCATTCAGTTTTTTTCCAGGCACGAAAATGGCTGTAATCTCGTTTTTTCTCAATATTATTATAAAATTGATCTTGATCATCATCTTCCGGAGAAACATTATCATCAAGTAAAAAAATTCCACCCGGCTTTAACACTTTGTGAACACTTTCGATAAATTTATTTACATTCGGAAAATGATGTGGAGCAATTCGACATGTCACAATATCAAAACGGTAATGATCAAAGGGAAGTTCCTCTGCGTCACCCTGGATAAACGAAACATTATGATGACCATTTGCTTCAATAAAAGCTTTTGCTACTTTTATCATCTCAGCTGTTAAATCAACTGCTGTTACATGTTTTACATAATGGGCAAATGCATTCGCTGTATGCCCCCCACCTGTAGCAATATCAAGTACATCTTCATTCCCGGTAAGATTTGCTATTTCTATAAGCTTTTGAAGATCTTTCCCTTTTTGATGAATTTCACTTGTTACATACGAATTTGCACTTCTACCAAATTGCTTCTGAACATCCTTTTTAATATCCATTCCCATCCCTCTTTTCATTGATCTACGTTAAGAATAAACGAATTTCATAATAAGGAAAATTACAATTTATTAATGCTATTTCATAAGTTTTTCTTAATTGTTATAAAACTTCCATTTAGCCTCATACTAAATAAGAGGTGATATGATGGGAATATTTAATGCATTGTCAAATTGGAAAACAGAAAGATATGAAAGGCATATTGAGGAAATGCATGATTTAGGTAAATGTCCGGATTGTCGTGGTAGGGGGTTCACCCTTCCTTTAAATGCTTATGCAGCTGTCTATGAATGTCCAGGCTGTAATGGGAGCGGACTTTATTCGGATTGGTCTGAAATGAATAGTTAGTTTTTAAATTGGAAAAAGACGCCTAAATCCGTAGGCGTCTTTTCAAAAAAAGTTTTGCGGCGAATAACCCGTATGACCACATTCATACGTTTAGCGAACGCTCGGTTTTCGGCTTACGCAAATAGCTCATCGCATAATAAGAATAACATATTATTGGTCGTAAAACAATAAATCTCTAGTTTTTCACTTCTTTTTTTATTATAATTAATATATTTAATTTTAAAATAATTTAAGACTAGAGGTTCAATCTATGAAAAGTTTTTTAAATCCAGAAAAAGGGTTAAATCAAACGTGGCGATATATAGTCTCTATACCGATTATTTTTATTTTTATTATTATCGGGATCCTTTGTTATATTGCCGCATTATATTTTGCTAGCGTGCATGCAGAGGATATGGTTGATTTCGACGAGGTAGTTTTTTCTAATCCATTGATAGACCTTTTCCTCACTAATGCTATGATGGTTTTTTGGATTATAGGTTTATGGGTGGCAGCCCGTATTTTGCATAGACGTTCACTGAAATCGTTTATCACTCCGTACCGTACGATTCGCTGGAAACAGATCATTTTTGGTTTTTCCGTTACTTTTAGTTTATTAGCTTTATTTTTAATTATTGATCTCATCTCGAATCCGAATGATTACTATATGCAAGACTTCCAATTTTCTAACTTTCTATTATTAATTTTAATATCTCTGATTTTGACTCCTGTTCAAACAACTGCTGAGGAATTGCTTTTCAGAGGATTTTTACTTCAATTTTTTGCTAAATTCACAAAAAGTCCTATCGTTTTAAGTTTAATCATTGGTGGGATATTTGGAATTTTGCATTTTAGTAACCCGGAAATGGAAAATGGTGCATTCTGGATAGGCGTCGATTACATAGTAACAGGAGTTATTTTGACTTATGTTACTATTAAGACCAATAGTTTAGAAGCTACAATTGGGGCGCATGCAGCAAATAATGTTTTTATTAGTTTATTTATTGCTTCTAACAATTTGGCAGTAGGTCATCTACCATCATTATTTTTTACCAATAATAACGAGGCAACTGCTATAACAACTCTTCTTTCAATCCTTCCTAGCATCCTATTTATGTACATTATGATTCGTTCATCAAATAAAAACAGTATGGGATTTTGAATCCTATACTGTTTTTATTTTTTTAGTTCCTTCCTAAGTCCCTATCCCACTACATATGATCTCCCGCTCCCGAATTTTCCAAAAGGATTGCCGAGAATTCATCTTATTCTGTAAACATAAATAAACGAATTTATTGATAATTCTGTATTTAATTATTTTAAAATAATTAAATATAGAGTGAATTTTATTTATTTTTGTTATTAAAAGGTTTTCATTTGTCTATTTTTGTTTTTTATATTATATTTAAAAAATAAATAAATTCGTCGTTGTATTAATTGGGGGGTATATATGAAAAAAATTGGATTAGCTTGGCAAATACTTATTGGACTAGTCCTCGGGATTATTATTGGGGCTATTTTTTATGGTAATCCGGGAATCGGAAAGTATTTACAACCGATCGGAGATATTTTCTTACGATTAATTAAAATGATTGTTATTCCAATTGTTATTTCAAGTATCATCGTTGGGGTTTCTAGTGTAGGAAATGGAAAAAACCTCGGTAAACTTGGTGGTAAAACAATTCTTTATTTTGAAATCGTCACAACTATTGCTATTTTAGTCGGGCTTCTCGTTGCGAATATCTTCCAACCTGGTAAAGGCATTAATATGCATTCCATCCATAAAGTAGATATTGGCTCTTATGTTGACACAGCAAAAAATGTAGAAAGTCATGGTTTTGCTGATACAATTGTCAATATTGTTCCAAAAAATATATTTGAAGCGTTTATTAACGGCGATATGCTTGCCATCATCTTCTTTTCTGTCCTATTTGGATTAGGCGTGGCAGCAATTGGCGAAAAAGGAAAACCGGTTCTCGCCTTTTTCCAAGGTACGGCTGAAACAATGTTCTATGTAACAAATTTAGTCATGAAATTTGCTCCATTTGGAGTTTTTGCACTTATTGGTGTAACTGTTTCCACTTTCGGATTAGAATCACTAATCCCATTAGGAAAACTTGTTATTACTGTTTATTTAACGATGATAGGCTTTATCCTCATTGTTTTAGGTGGAATTGCCAAATTAGTCGGTGTAAATATTTTTCATTTACTGCGACTTCTTAAAGATGAGTTAATTCTAGGTTATTCAACAGCAAGTTCAGAGGCAGTACTGCCGAAGATTATGGAAAAAATGGAGAAATTCGGTTGTCCGAAATCAATTACTTCGTTTGTTATTCCTACTGGATATTCCTTTAATCTTGATGGTTCAACGTTATATCAAGCATTAGCAGCCATCTTTATTGCACAAATGTATGGAATTCATCTTTCATTTACGCAACAATTATCACTTGTTCTAGTCCTAATGGTTACTTCAAAAGGGATCGCTGGTGTACCAGGAGTATCCTTTGTTGTTCTACTAGCTACTCTAGGAACTGTTGGAATTCCGATTGAAGGATTAGCATTTATTGCTGGTATCGATCGAATTCTCGATATGGCTAGAACTGTCGTTAACGTTGTTGGAAATTCACTAGGTGCGATTGTTATCTCGAAATGGGAAGGACAATTCAAACAAAATAAAGAGATATTAAAATCATAAATAAAAATGGATTCCAATTTTAAATTGGGATCCATTTTTAACGTCAGATCATTTTTTGTCCATCCCGAATAATCTTGCGAGCACTTCATTCCGCTTTCTGCACTTTTATCTTCTCGCATTCGGTTCTTACGGGCACTTCATTCTACTTACTACACTCTTATCTTCCCGAATATATAAAGGCTTCACCCATCAATGTGAATGAAACCTATAATTTAATACTATTAACTTAATTTACCTTCTGCCAATACAATTTGCTGTTTCACTTGTTCGGTTGATGTTCCACCAAAACTATTTCTTGCTTCAACAACATGTTTTGGTTGTAATACTTTAAAAATATCTTCTTCAAATAAAGGATTGAAGGATTGATATTCTACAAGTGATAAATCTAGTAAGTACTTTTTATGTTGGATAGCATATAAGACAATTTTCCCGATAATTTCATGGGCCTGACGGAACGGAAGACCTTTCGTGACAAGATAATCTGCAATATCTGTAGCATTTGAATAATCATTAGTTACCGCTTTATACATTTGTTCTTTATTTACCGTCATCGTCTCAATCATAGGTGCAAGCAAACGTAGTGAACCGTTTAATGTTTCAACAGTATCGAGCATTCCTTCCTTATCTTCCTGCATATCTTTATTGTAGGCTAACGGAAGACCTTTTAATACGGTTAGTAATCCAATTAAATTACCGTATACTCTGCCAGTTTTACCACGCAATAATTCCGGAACGTCCGGGTTTTTCTTTTGCGGCATAATACTGGATCCTGTGCAAAATGAATCATCTAGTTCAACAAATTGATACTCTTGGCTTGACCATATGATCAATTCTTCAGAAATACGGGAAATATGAGTCATCATAATCGATGCAATTGATAAAAACTCTAATATAAAATCACGATCACTGACAGCGTCTAAACTATTAGGATATATGGTAGCGAACCCCAATAACTCTGCACTCCGGTTACGATCTATTGGAAAAGTTGTTCCTGCTAATGCCCCTGCACCAAGTGGTGACCAATTGATACGCTTCATACTATCAATCAATCGTTCTTTATCTCTTTCAAACATCCAAAAGTAGGCAAGTAAATGATGTGAAAATAGGATTGGTTGTGCCCTTTGCAAATGTGTATAACCTGGCATAATCGTTTCGATATTTTCTTTTGCTTGCAGTAACAAGGCATTTTGAACCTCTTTAACTAGCTCAATTAATTCACTTGTTTGCTTTCGTAAATATAGATGCATATCGGTTGCAACTTGATCATTTCTGCTTCTTCCAGTATGTAATTTCCCACCTACTGGACCAACTTCTTCAATTAACAACCGCTCAATATTCATATGAATATCTTCATCTTCTACGGAAAATTGAACTTCTTCATTTATAATTTTCTGTTCAATGGTTTGTAAGCCTTGTTTAATTATTTCAACATCGTCCATTGGGATAATTCCACATTCACCCAGCATTTGTACATGCGCCAAACTACCTTCAATGTCTTCTAATGCCAGCTTCTGATCAAATGATATGGAAGCTGTAAACTTTTCTACTAATTCGTTTGTTTCTTTTGTAAAACGTCCGCCCCAAAGCTTTGTCATTCGCGTTGCCTCCTGCACGACTCTTAAAATCCGTTAGTTATTTACTTTTTGTTTCGAATGAATTTCAGAATATACTTTTGTTGGTAATCCCCATAATTTTATGAAACCAACTGCTGCATTATGGTCGAATGCATCTCCTTTTGAATATGTTGCGAGCTCTTCATTATATAAGCTATATGGTGATTGGCGTCCTGTCACAACATGTGTTCCTTTGAAGAGTTTTACACGTACTTTACCTGTTACCGTTTTCTGTGTTTCTTCGATAAACGCATCAATTGCCGGCTTTAATGGTGAATACCATAAGCCTTCGTAAATGATTTTTGCTAATTGCTGCTCTACTGTCGATTTAAATTGCGTTACTTCGCGAGGCAATGTTAAAAATTCGAGTTCTTTATGGGCATTAATTAATAATAGGGCTGCAGGATTTTCGTATACTTCACGTGATTTGATTCCTACTAAACGGTTTTCGATATGATCAATTCTTCCAATCCCATGTTTGCCAGCAAGTTCATTGAGCGTTTCAATTAATTCAACTAGATTCATAGGTTGATCATTCAATGCAACCGGAACACCTTCCTCAAAGTCTATTTCAATATATTCCGCTTCATTTGGTGTTTTTTCAATTGGATTCGTCCAATCGAATGCTTCTTCTGGCGCCTCGTTCCAAGGGTTTTCTAATACACCAGCTTCGCATGCTCTTCCCCATATATTTGCATCTATTGAGAATGGATTATCTAAATCAATGGGGATCGGGATTCCATGTTGTTCCGCATAGGCAATTTCCTCATCACGAGTCATTCCCCATTCACGTACAGGTGCGACTACTTTTAATGTTGGATTCAATGCTTGGATGGAAACCTCAAAACGTACTTGATCATTCCCTTTTCCAGTACATCCGTGCGCAACTGCCACGGCACCCTCTTGTTCGGCCACATCTACTAGTAACTTGGATATTAATGGTCTACTTAATGCTGAAGATAATGGGTATTTTCCTTCATATAACGTATTCGCCTTTAAGCTTGGTAAAATATAATCTTTAGCCAGCAATTCTTTTCCATCTATCATTACTGCTTTAATTGCTCCGACATTAAGGGCTTTTTGACGAATTGCCTCTAAGTCTTTCCCTTCACCTACATCTATGCCTAATGCAATGACATCGTATCCATACTTTTCTTGTAACCATTTAATTGAAACAGAGGTATCTAATCCACCTGAGTAAGCTAGAACAATTTTTTCTTTTGTCATGTCTATCTCTCCTTTGTATAAATAATTATAAACATGCATTTTTATTCATGTCAATCAAAAAAATAAAATTGACTATTCTTTTTGTGAAGAACCTCCCATTAATACTTTTAATATTGCTTTCTGTGCATGTAGTCGATTTTCCGCTTCGTCAAATACAACCGAATGTGGTCCATCAATAATTGCTGTTGATACCTCTTCCCCTCTGTGAGCGGGTAAACAATGAAGAAAAATAAAATTTTCATTCGCATATTTGCATAAGTTCTCATTTATTTGATAAGCTTCAAAATCGATTAATCGTTGATGATTTTCTTTTTCCTGTCCCATACTTGCAAATACATCTGTGACAACAACATCTGCATCTTTTATCATTTTGACTGGATCAGAATCTATTTCAATTGTCGATCCCCATTTTTTAGCATCTATTTTTGCCTTATTAACGATCGCCTTATTCGGTTCATAACCATTTGGAGTAGCTACTGACATATTCATCCCTACTTTAGAAGCACCTTCGATTAATGAATGACACATATTGTTATTTCCGTCTCCAACAAAGCACATTTTTAACCCCGTTAGCTTCCCTTTATGCTCATAAATCGTTAATAAATCCGCCATTACTTGTGTAGGGTGATGCATATTCGTCAACCCATTTATAACCGGAACAGAAGAATGCTGGGCAAATGTTTCAATCATTTCATGTTCAAATGTTCGAATCATTAATCCGTCTACATATCTAGAAAGTACTTTTGCAGTATCCTCAATTGTTTCCCCTCTACCAAGTTGAATATCTTTAGAACTTAGAAATATTGCATGACCACCAAGTTGCAGCATCCCTACTTCAAATGAAACTCGAGTACGTGTTGAAGCCTTTTCAAATATCATTCCGAGTACCTTACCATTTAAAATGGAACTGGTTACGCCCGACTTTTGATCTTTTTTTAATTTAACAGCCTCTTTAATAAGGAAAAAAATCTCATCGCTTGATAGTTCTCCAATAGTTAAAAAATGGTCGCCATTGATTTTCTTTATTTGTTGTTCAAATGGAATAACACCGTGCATTTTCTCTCTTCCTTTCTATTATTTATTCACATAACTGTATTTATAATCATTCAATGATTTCACTGCGATTTGCTTTGTTTCTTTTAAAGGAACGATTGATTTAAAAGTATCTAAAGAAGTAAAAAGTGGAATATCATACTTTAGTGAAAGCTCTCTAATGAAGCTTCCGAACTTTTCTTTGTCCCTGCCTTTGGTAGGTAAGATAACGGCACCAGCAAATCTCTCCTTTTCAAATGCATTACTTATCCTTTGTTTTTCTTTCTTAATCGAAACTGCTGTTATCCCATTTTCATTTAAACTTCTCGCAGTCCCTTCTGTTGCGTAAATTGTGCAGTTAATCGTTTTTATGAATTGTATAAAATCCTCCTTTTCCCGATCATTGATTGAGCAAAAAATAGCATTTCCCTCCATATCATGCCTATTCATCGCTTTATTTAACGCTGCTTCATACGTATCTCCTATCCCTAGTACTTCCCCAGTCGACTTCATTTCTGGTCCTAATATCGGGTCAACATCCTGTAATTTCCGAAAAGAAAAGACGGGTGCTTTAACAGATGTAAATGTCTTTTCTGACGCAATTCCAGTTTGTTTTAAAGACTGGCCAAGTTGGGCGGATATCCCGATATCAATAATTGGAATACCAGTAATTTTACTTAAAATTGGCATAGTTCTTGAAGCACGTGGATTCACTTCTAAACAATATATTTGCTTTTCATGGATGACAAATTGGATGTTAGCGACTCCAATAATTCCTGCCTCTTTACATATCTTTTTCGTATAATAAAGTAAAAGTTGTTTTTCGCTAGTAGACAACGTTTTTGGTGGGTATACACTTATGCTATCCCCGGAATGGACACCTGCTTTTTCGATATGTTCAAATATACCTGGGATAAGCACATCATTCCCATCACTTATACAATCCAGTTCACATTCCAAACCGGGAAGATACTGATCAACTACTAATGGCCAGATCCGTTCATCCGTATATGTCAAGGATGACAAATAGCTCTCCAACTCTTCTTCCTTATAAAGAATCGACATGGATTGGCCACCGATCACATAGGATGGACGAATGATTACAGGATAACTTAATTGATTGGCGATTTTTTTAACCATTTCATTGTTATAGGCTATTTCCCCTTGTATATGTGGTATGTTCAATTTATTTAGAAGTTGATAAAATTGCTGTCGATCTTCTAATAAATCAATCGCCTCTATTGATGTACCAAAAACTTTAACACCGGCATATACAAGTTCTTCTGCTAAATTTATCGCTGTTTGTCCGCCAAATTGAATAAAAACACCATCCGGTTTTTCTTTTTCAACGATATGAAGTACATCTTCAAAAGTAATCGGCTCAAAATATAATTTATCGGCTACTGAATAGTCCGTACTGACTGTTTCGGGATTATTATTAACAACAATCGTTTCATATCCTTGTTTTTTTAATGCCAAAATTGCATGTACACAACAATAATCAAACTCAATTCCTTGGCCGATACGAATAGGGCCGGAACCAATAATTAAAGCCTTTTTCTTATTTGTTACGTCTACTTCGTTCATGCCATTCCAAGTTGAATAATAGTACGGGGTTTGAGCCTCAAATTCTCCCGCACAAGTATCGACCAACTTATAAGAAGGGGTGAGATTGTGTTCTTTTCTTTTTTGTCTTATTTGTTGTTCTTTGCATTTCAAAAGTGAACTAATATATTTATCACTCATATTCATTTTCTTTGCTTTTTCCAATTGTTCAATTGGAATATTATCGATCGTATATTGTTTAATTATGTTTTCAAAATGAATCATTCCTTTCATTTTATTCAAAAACCAATAATCTATTTTTGTAGATTCGTATAGTTCATTCATTGAAATCCCTTTTCTAAGAGCTTTGGCGATGGCAAATAAACGAAGATCTGTTGGTTCATTTATATGATGTTTTAATTGTTCATCCGTACATTGTTCGACATAAGGGTGTGAAAGACCATCTACCTTATATTCGATTGAGCGCAATGCTTTATTTAAAGCCCCTTCAAATGTACGATCAATTGCCATTGTTTCTCCCGTTGCTTTCATTTGCGTCCCTAGTTGACGGTTTGCTTCGGGAAATTTATCAAATGGAAAACGCGGCAGCTTCACGACAATATAGTCTAGTGCCGGTTCGAATGAAGCAAATGTTGTTCCCGTCACTGGATTTATAATCTCATCTAAGTGATAGCCAATCGCACATTTTGTTGCTATTCTGGCAATTGGGTAGCCTGTTGCTTTTGAAGCGAGCGCCGATGAACGACTAACCCTAGGGTTGACTTCAATAATATAGTACTGATTGGAATTCGGATCCAAAGCAAATTGAATATTGCAGCCTCCAATCACTCCCAGTGCACGAATAACCTTTAATGATGCATTACGAAGAATTTGATATTGTACGTCTGATAATGTTTGCGACGGAGCTACAACAATTGAATCTCCAGTATGTACACCGACTGGATCAAAATTTTCCATATTACATACAATAATACAAGTATCATTGGCATCTCTTACAACCTCATATTCTATTTCTTTCCACCCTTTAATACTTGTTTCCACTAAAACTTGGTTGATTGGACTAAGTGATAAACCTTTTTGTAAAACAGGAATCAACTCATCAAAGCTATTTGCGAAGCCCCCTCCTGCACCTCCCAATGTATATGCAGGACGGATAATAATCGGAAACCCTATTTTTTCAACAAACTTTATCCCCTCATCTACACTACGAACAATCATCGATTCAGGAATTGGTTCATTTATTTGAATCACTAATTTCCTGAATTTTTCACGATCTTCTCCCTTTTGGATTGAATCTACAGAAGTACCTAGTAATGTCACATTATATTTTTCAAAAATATTCTTTTCATAAAGTTGAACAGTTATATTTAATCCTGTTTGCCCGCCAAGTGTGCCGATAAGACCATCAGGTTTTTCAATTTTAATAATTTCCTCAACCGTTTCTACGGTAATTGGTTCGATATAAATCCGATCCGCAATTTGCTCATCCGTCATAATTGTTGCTGGATTACTGTTTAATAGTACAACTTCAATACCTTCTTCTTTCAATGCGAGACAGCTTTGGGTTCCTGCATAATCAAATTCAGCTGCTTGCCCAATTACAATTGGACCGGATCCGATTACGAGAACTTTTTTTATGTTTTTATTGTAAGGCATACTGCATTACTCCCATTTTTTGTTTAAGTAAATTAATGTATTTTTCAATGATATATTCAGTATCCATAGGACCAGGATGTGCCTCTGGATGAAACTGTACAGTTATAATTGGTAGATGACGATGTTCTAAGCCTTCAATCGTTCCATCATTTACATGCTTGAATGTAACGATAAACTGTTGTTCGTCAATTGTTTGATCAATAACAACATATCCATGATTTTGTGATGTGATAAAAACTTTACCTGTTGTCACATCTTTCACGGGGTGATTTCCACCACGATGTCCAAAAAGAAGCTTTTTCGTTTTACCTCCATATGCTAATGCGATTAATTGGTGGCCTAAACAAATTCCGAGAGTGGGAAATTTTTGTGTGATCGCTTTTATCTTTTTCAATTGATTACTCACTGCAAGCGGATCTCCAGGTCCATTACTAATTACTATTCCATCCGGATTTAAGCTGTATATTTTCTCTAGCGGATAATCATATGGAACGACTGTTACCTTACAAAGGGAATCTAGCAAGTAATGTAATATTGATTTTTTGAAACCAAAATCCATGAGCATAATATGAGGACCATTGTTTTCATATGTTCGAATCTCTTTAGAAGTTACTAGATCAACGAGTTGTGTATCATTTAATGATGGTTTTGGACTCACCTTTCGAGTGGAAATGATTCCTTTAACCGTTCCTTTTTTCCGAATGGTTTTCACTAATTCTCGAGTATCTACATTCGTTAAACACGGGATATTGTGTTTTAGTAAGATATTTTCCGTCGAATTTGTCAACGTAAAATGACTTGGATGACTACAAAATTCACTTGTTATAATTGCCTTCGCATGCGGGATATGACTTTCACTATCATTCTGGTTCACTCCATAATTTCCGATTAACGGATAAGTAAACACTACAATTTGACCTGCATAGGACGGATCTGTCATAATCTCTTGGTAACCTGTCATACTCGTATTAAAAACCACTTCCCCACAAACGTCAGAAGCATTTCCAATTAGTTCTCCTTCAAAACTTTCTCCTGTTTCGAGAGTTAAATAACCAGAAATCATTGTATGCATCCCTCCATTTCATACAAAATTTTGTTAAAGCTGTTTATGAACTGATCAATTTCTTCTTTCCTAATTGTTAGTGGCGGAAGTAATCTGACGACATTTTGACCAGCTGTTAAGATAAGAACTCCTTTTTTTCGGGCAGCTTCTACTAGTTGATTGGCATTACAATCCACAACAATCCCAATCAGTAAACCTTTTCCTTGAATAGCTGTAATAGTTGGATGGGCTTCATTTAAGTGATTTAATTGATTCCATAAATAAGTAATCATTTCGTTGTTTTTAGAAATAATGTGGCTGATTAAAAATTTAACCGTTGCTAATCCAGCTGCTGCAGCTAATGGATTTCCACCGAAGGTACTTCCATGAGTACCCGGTACAAATGCTTGTGCAACCGAACCTTTCGCAAGCATAGCACCAATAGGGAAACCGGATCCCAGTCCTTTTGCAAGTGTAACAATGTCTGGTTCAATGTCGTATTGTTCATAGGCAAACATCGTTCCTGTTCGCCCCATTCCTGTTTGAACTTCATCAACGATAAGTAAAATATTGTTCTTCTTGCAAATCGTTACAAGTTCCTTGACCCATTCTTTATTTGCAGGTATGACGCCGCCTTCACCTTGAACAAGCTCAAGCATAACGGCAATAGGGCAAATTGTTTCGATTTCTTTCAGGTCTTGGGCATCATTATAAGTAAGATAATGAAAACCCGGCATTAATGGGTCAAAGCCTTTTTGTACCTTTGCTTGCCCAGTAGCCGATAATGTAGCGAGGGTTCGACCATGAAACGATTGTTTAAAAGTTACAATAACTGGCGATACATTTTTCTTTAAATTGTTCGCATTAATTCTTGCTAGTTTAATGGCTGCCTCATTTGCTTCAGCACCACTATTACAGAAAAATACTTGGTCCATACAACTAATATCCGTTAATATTGATGCTAATTTCTCTTGAACATGAATATGATATAAATTTGAACAATGCCATAACATATCTAATTGTTCTTCTAAAGCCTTTTTCACTGTATCAGGCACGTGACCAAGGTTGCATGTAGCAATTCCCGAAGTAAAATCTAAGTATTTATCCCCTTCCATATCCCAAACATAGCTACCTTTACCTTTTTGCAAATGTATAGGCGCTCTTTGATACGTATTCATAACTGGAGTAATTATCGGATCTAAGACACCATTTAACATGTGATTCCCTCCATAAATTTAGTACCAACCATCTCACCGCTCACTAACTTTAGTAAGGCATTGTCATCCATACCATTAATTATCGAAACTTCTTTCACACCGGAACGTAAACATTCAATGGCTGCATTCACTTTAGGAATCATGCCGCCGGTTATAATTTGATTGGCAATCATGTTTTCCGCCGCTAAGCTTTGTATATGATGAAGGATTTTACCTTCTTTGATTACTCCGGCTACATTCGTTACCATACATAATGATGCATTGATTTCCTTTGCGATAGCAGCTGCAGCCGTATCTCCATTGATATTCCAATGTTGTCCCCTTCGATCAATGGCAATGGGAGAGATAACTGGAATGACTTGTTCATCTAGTAATTTATCTAGCAAACTCTTATTTACGGAAACGACCTCACCGACAAAGCCAAGTTCTTGATGTTCTCCAAATTGTTTTGCCTCTAGGAGCATGCCATCAACACCGCTTAATCCAATAGCCGCCCCACCATTTGCAATAATATTCCGAACAATATTTTTATTAGACGAACCCGACAAGACCATTTCAACGATACTTAAAACTTCCTTTGAGGTAACGCGTATTCCATTAATAAATCTTGTTTCAATATCCATCTTCATAAGAAGTTTCGTTATATCCGGTCCGCCACCATGAACGATGATTGGTTTCATCTCTCCGCTTTTCATAATGTCTACGATGTTCGAATAAAAAGAACTTGAAATGTTCTCCAGTACGCTGCCTCCAAATTTAATAACAATATAGGACAATCCTCACCAGCTCCTTCTTTCAGCTTTAAGTTCGATAAGATGCATTGATTTTGACATAGTCGTACGTTAAATCACACCCCCAGGCAACCGCATTTCCACTGGCAGCAGATAAATCAACAAAAATTTGAATCGTTTCATTCTGTTGCAAATAATATGCTGCGTCTTTTTCGGAAAACGAAAATGGGAGTCCGTTATCCAATAATTTAAACGGCCCTAGGGATACATTCATTTTTGTAGGGTCCAGTTCAATACCGCTATAACCAATAGCTGCTATAATTCTCCCCCAATTGGGATCTTCGCCATATATAGCTGTCTTAACAAGATTTGAACCAACTATTGCTTTCGCAACCTTTTTGGCATCTTGATCAGTTTCGGCACCTTTAACTTGTACTTCGATCAGTTTTGTTGCTCCTTCCCCATCTCTTGCTATTTGTTTTGCTAATGATTGACATACTAATTTCAAACATTGTTCAAATGCATGCCACTCAGGATGTGCTGGAGTTAATTCTTTATTTCCAGCTTTGCCATTAGCCAGAATAAGGACCGTATCATTTGTACTCGTATCACCATCGACCGTAATCATGTTAAATGTTTCATCCGTTACCTTTTTTAATGATTGATTAAGTGCATCTTGCTGGATATTTGCATCTGTCGTAATAAATGCTAACATCGTTGCCATATTGGGATGGATCATTCCCGAACCTTTTGCTGCCCCGCCAATCGTTACAGTTTTACCATCAATTTTCAGCTCCGCACATGCATGCTTAACAAATGAATCCGTTGTTAATATCGCCGCTTCAAAGCTAGCTGCATCGTTTTGTTGATAAAAATCAGTCATATTCAATATTCCGTTTTCAATCTTTTCTATTGGTAATTGTTCACCAATTATTCCTGTTGAACTAACAGCTATTAAGTGTTCACGGACACCAAGATGTTCCGCAAATTTTTGTCTCATTAAAAGGGCGTTTTTCAGTCCTTCTTCTCCCGTACATGCATTCGCATTTCCTGAGTTAACGATGACGCCTTGTATTTTCCCACTGGATTGAATACTATCTTGCGTTACTTTTAATGGTGGTGCTTGAAATAAATTTGTTGTGTATACTGCAGCTGCTGTTGCAGGTACTTCCGAATAAAGCCAAGCCAAATCCAATCTTTTCCGTTTAATGCCACAAAATAATCCACCTGCTAAAAATCCTAAGGGTGATGTTATACTTCCGTCTATTAAACTTCCTTTGTTTTCTTTTAACGTATCCACTTGATTAACACTATTCATCCAAATTTCCTCCTTTTACGGATATAACGGTACGTTTTCTAAGCCTGTTTTTTCATACCAAGCATTTATTACGTTCATATTTTGAATCGCTTGACCAGCCGCACCTTTAACGAGATTATCAATGACTGAAACGATTACTAAACGGTTCGTCCTTTCGTCAACTCTTAAACCAATATCACAAAAATTGGAACCTGTTACTTCCTTTGTTGCAGGCCATTCATTTGCTGAACGGATACGAACAAAATATTCATCTTTATAAGTCTCTTTATATAAATCAATCATTTCTTGTGTTGAAATAGTTTCCTTTAGATCAGCATAGATCGTGCACATAATCCCTCTCGTCATTGGAACCAGATGGGTAGTGAAGGATATCCGTGCTTCCTCTCCACTTATTACATTTAGCAGTTGCTCAATTTCCGGAATGTGTTGGTGCAGACCAATTTTATATGCTTTCATATTTTCATTGATTTCTGCAAATATATTACCTATGGATGTATTTCTTCCCGCCCCCGAAATACCTGATTTGCCATCAATAATGATGGATTTCTGATCAATCCATTTTGCCTTCAATGCAGGATATACTCCAAGAATTGTGGCCGTTGGATAACATCCAGGGTTTGCAATTAAATGCCCATTTTTTATTTCTGAACGGAATAACTCGGTTAATCCATATGTAGCGTTTTGTAACAACTCATATTTTCCTTGAGTGTTTTTGTACCATTTTTCATAAAGAAGCCCATCCTTCAATCGAAAATCGCCAGACAAATCGATACATCTAATACCTTTTTCCATAAGTGGGGGAATAATTTCTTTTGACACGCCGGATGGTGTTGCAAAAAAAAGTAAATCTACATTACTAGCAATTTCTTCAATATCAATTTTCTCAAGGGTCATCTCAAATACATCGTTTAAATGGGGATATTGCTCAGTCAGTTTACATCCTTGTGTTGAATGAGAGATGACTTTTTCTACACTTACGAGGGGATGTTGTTTCAATAATCTAAGTAGTTCGACACCTCCGTAGCCATTAGCACCTATGACTCCAACTTTCACCATAATCACCTCCGTTAATTTTGAATCATTATAACAACTAATGAATAACTATACAATATTTTTTAAAAAAATAATTATTTTATCCTATGTATTAATAAATAATTTAACAAACCTGTATAAACAAATGAATAATAATACATCCGCTCGCATATTCCCATAAAATAAAAAACCCCTTAAGTTGACTTCATAGTCCAACTTAAAGGATTCACTTCAACTAAACGGATGTTCTTTCGGTTTTGATATAAAGTATCCTTGCCCGGTATAACAATCCATGTTTTTTAAATATTGTAATTCTTCCTTTGTTTCAATTCCTACGGCAATTACATCTATTTGTAATTTTTTTGTGACGGATATAATGCTTTGAACAATTGTTGCATTCTTATTATTCAAAGAAATGTTTTTTACTAATGATCGATCGATTTTAAGTACATCAATTGGGATTTTCCCTAAATAATTTAAAGAAGAGTATCCTGTACCAAAATCATCAATGGCTATTCTAACTCCTAATGATTTTAAAGACTCTATTATCTCAATTACTTTTTCATGATTGGTCATGGCTATCTTCTCAGTTATTTCAAGTTCTAAATAAGTAGGATTTAGTTGTGTTTCATCTAAAATTCTAGATACTTTGTAAACAAAGTCCCCCTCTAAAAATTGTTTCATTGAAATATTTACTGCAATTTTTATTGGATCTCTACCTTCAATATTCCATTCTTTACATTGCTTACAGGCGGTTAGTAACACCCACTCACCAATCTGATTTATTAAGCCAACTTCTTCTGCAACTGGAATAAACTCACTTGGTGGAACCATTCCAAATTCTTCGCTATTCCACCTTAACAAGGCTTCCGCACCTATAACAACGTTGTTTTTTAAATCTAATTGCGGTTGATAAACTAATGTAAATTCTTCTGCATCAATAGCCTTTCTTAATCCCTTTTCAATCATCATTTTACGGTAAAACGTTTCTTTCATATCAGACTGAAATAATTTGTAACCATTTTTCCCTTTTTCCTTTACGAAATACATTGCGGTGTCCGCATTTTTCATCAACGTTTCCGCATTTTCGCCATCTTCTGGAAAAATACTAATACCGATACTTGGTGTAATAAAAAGAGGATTTCCTTTAATCGTTAGCGGCTCTTTAAACTTTTTAAGAATCTTCAAAGCAAATAACTCGGCTTCAATCGCACGGCTATTCGGTAAAATGATTGTAAATTCATCTCCGCCAATTCGGTATACTAAAAAGTCTTCATTTTCTTCACTGCAAGTTTCCAGTTGGTATGCAACTAATGAGAGTAACGTATCTCCGGTTGCATGGCTCATTGTATCATTTATATATTTAAATCGATCTAAATCGAGAAAAAAGACCGCGAAATGCTTGTTGTGAGTTTTTGCATTTTCTGTGAATTCGATTAAGTCGATATTAAACTTGCGACGATTCGGCAAGCCCGTTAATGTATCATGAAAAGCTAAGTATTTCATTTCTTCTTCTTGTTTTTTTCTTTCCGTTATATCGGTAGAAACACCGAGAATAATTTTTTCATCATTATATGCTTCAATCGGAATTTTTACTGATTGTAACCATATTTTATTTCCATTTTTATTCAAGGTAATTTCCTCGGGAACACATTGTTCATTCATTTCGTTAATTTCATACAGTTTTTGTTCCTCTTTTTCATCATAAAGGATTTCCACCGAATGACCTTCCAATTCCTTCGGTACCTTTTTATATAATTGAGCAAAAGCTTTATTTACAAGTGTAAATTCTTTTTTTTCGTTTATAGCATAAATCAAACTAGGATTCATATCGATCGTTGTTCGCAAAAACTCTTGGTGTTTTTTAATTTCATCATTCATACTCTTAATTTTCTTCTGATGAATTCTTATTATTGTAATGAAAATAGATGTAGCAAAAACAATAACTGCTAAGCTACTCCCTAGTAATTTACTTTGTGGGAAAACATTTAGAAAGCCTATAGTATAACCTAACGTAGTAGCTACTAAAAATTGTCTTGTATAGGATTTCATCTGCTTATCTTCAATTTTTGCTGATAATAGAAAACAAAAAAATAGACAAATAAACATTATGATAAGCATGGAAAAATAGAATCCACTACCTCTTCCTCCAATTGGAAACAGGAAGTTTGATCCATCTATCCCATTCATCATGACAAGCTTATTCACACCATAAGGACTCATGCCGATTAAAAATACGACTAATCCCCAAGCGGACAATAGAATAACTGTATACCTGCTTACAATAAACCGCAACCAACTTTTGTTAAAATTAGGAGATAGTTCAGTAAACAAGAGGTAACATATATACATTAAATTTGGGGCTAAAAAAATCGATCCCCATCTAAATAGCCTAAATAAAAATTCTATTGTGTATATGTCAAATATTTTATGAGCATAAAGGACCGCAACACTCAATTGCCATAAAATAATATTAATAAGAAACAAAAATAAGGAAATTGAAATTCTAGAGCGTTCCAAAATAAATAACCCTAAAATTCCAATTATCAAAGGAAAACAAGCAAATAAAGTCATCATTATATACATTAAATAATCACACCTATTAATGATAACGAGAGATAAGTAAACACGTATTATTCCCTCCATTACCGTGTGTAGTTATCGCAACATGTTTAATTTCTTGATATTGCGTTTCTAAAACGATCGGCAAATCCTCATAACCATCTGCGTTCGTTTTAATTGTTGGTGGAATAAATCCATATTCCATCGAGATAAGAGCAGATATAACCTGGATAGCTCCCGACGCTCCAAATGGATGTCCAATCATCCCTTTGATAGAAGTGATAGGAACACTAGCACCAAACATGGATTGATGGGCTTTATATTCGACTGTATCGTTAGTTATTAATCCAAGTGCCTGGCTATTAACATAAGAAGGAATATAGTTACCAATTGCCCCTTTTAACGCTTTTGCCATTGTTTGTCCAGTTAAATCCGTTTGATACATTGGTAAAGAGTCATTATTAGCATCCCCATTCATAATGGTACCTAAAATGTTGGCTTTTCTTATTTTCGCATCATTTTCACGTTCTAAAACAAGAATACCTGCACCTTCTGCCATTACAAATCCTTTATGCTTTAATGAAAATGGGACTCCAGTGTTTAGGATATCCTCATCCAATTGAATAGACTTAAGTTTCAAAAAACCTAATGAGATCCAGTCTCCTAGGCAAGCATCTGCTCCGCCAACAATACAAACATCAGCTTGTCCTGTTTCTAATAGAAGTTTCCCAAGTAATATTGCATCAGAACTGGCTGCGCATCCCGTAGTGAGTGTATAAGATTGATTTTTCACGCCGATATGTGTCGCAACTGAAGAGGATAATGTATGTGGGTCTCCTAATGAAACACTTTCTATAGGAAAAGTCTCGTATTTCTTAAAGTTTTCTGAGTTTCTTTCTAATTCTCTTAATCCTCCAGCGGAAGTACCCAAAATAACTGCTACTCTCTGATTCTTTTCAAATATGATTTGTGCCATTTTTATTGCATCATCAGTTGCAGCCATAGCTATTCTACTTAATCTTGGATATCGTTTATAATTTTTTCCGTTTATTGTTTGGAAATCATCACGAATAACTCCAGCAACCATTTGATGAATTCCATTTTTACCTTTTGTTTGCACCAATTCATGTGTACAAATTCCGTTTTCTAAAACTGCTTTAAATTGGTGTTTTGATAATACTCCGGGAATTTTTAAACCAAAACCTGTTACTACTACTTTTCCCATAATTTTCTTCCCTTTACTTAAATAATCAATACTTAATTTTATTTAATAGATTAATAGTTAGTCAAACCTAAAAAATTAATGCGTAAGCATATTATAGCCTTTATAAAGAGAAAATAGGAATGAAAATTTATCAATTCTATTTTACTCCAAATCCGCATTAATATGCTATAGTATCTGTTTACTATTTTTTGGATTATAGGTCAGCAAGTAAATAAATCCATTTGTAAAATAAGATAATCCCACAATAATATTGTGAAATTATCTTATTTTTTATAGAGAAATGGTTGTTCAATTGTGACAATTTTGTTTCTCATTAATTTATCATCTAGCTTTCATTTGGATTTAGGATTTATCGATTACTATATAAACAGTTGCAACGAACATTGCAGCAAATACCTTTTTTAAAACTAGGCCCCCCCAAATAGTCTAGTTAAACCCCTTTTATTTCCGGTCGTCATGGCCGGCTTTTTTTTGAATTGATACCTTTCCATTCTTTCTGTATTTTTCACGAAATATTCTGAGCATATATTGTATAATAATAATAGAATCGATAAGTTACATCTTTTCAGGAGGTACATATGAAACTAATTGACATTTCAAAACCATTAACGAACTCAATTGCGGTATGGCCAGGGGATACTCCATTTTCATATGAAGTAGAAGTAACAAAGAAGCAAAGTGGGTCTGTTAATATTGGCAAGGTTACGATGAGTACACACACTGGAACCCATATAGATTCTCCCTTTCATTTTGATGATAATGGAAAGAGAGTGAAGGATCTTAATCTATCCATTTATATCGGTCCAGCTAGAGTGATTGATGTTTCCGAGTTTACTAGTATTGGTGCAGAAGAACTTCAAGGATATAATTTAGGGAATGAATCAAGACTGTTGTTGAAAACGGATTCATCCACAAATCCCGAAGTTTTTCCTTCTAATATTCCTTATTTACAATCTAATATTGGTCCATTTCTAAAGGAAAAAGGAATTGAACTAATTGGAGTAGATGTTCCCTCTGTCGATCCTCTTGATAGTAAGTCTTTAGATGCACATCATGCATTGTCCAGTAATGGCGTCCATATTTTAGAAAATATCGTTCTTACTGATGTGGAACCCGGGTGTTATGAATTGATAGCTCTTCCATTACCTATTCAAGAAGCAGACGGCAGCCCAGTACGTGCAATTCTAAGAAACCTTGAAGGAGTGTAAAGCTAATGTCAAAGGAAAATGAAATTTATACAGATTTTATTAATCGTATGAGCTATGGAGAATACCTCCACTTGGACACTCTCTTATCAAGTCAAAAAAGATTATCTGATCATCATGATGAAATGCTATTCATTATCATCCATCATGTTAGTGAACTTTGGATGAAGCTTATTTTACACGAACTTCATACTGCAATTGAATCCATTTCAAAAGGGAATTTATCCCCTGCTTTCAAAATGTTATCACGTGTTTCTAAAATACAAACCCAAATTATCCATGCATGGGATGTGCTTGCAACATTAACACCTGCAGAATATATGGAGTTTCGCGATAAATTAGGTCAGGCGTCCGGTTTTCAATCGTACCAAAATCGATTAATCGAATTTGCATTAGGATATAAAACTCGCCATATACTAGAAATCTACAAAAAGGACAGTAACTTGCATAAACAGTTACAATTAGCCTTACAGGCTCCAAGTTTATACGATGTCTCCATTCAAGCATTGGCAGCAAATGGTTTACATATTCATTCCGAGTTATTAACGAGAGATTTTTCACAACCATATCAAGCGGATCCGAGCGTAGAAAACGCCTGGCTTGAGGTATATAAAAATGTTGATAAATATTGGGATTTATATGAACTCGCTGAAAAACTTGTTGATATTGAAGATTCGTTTCAACAATGGCGTTTTCGACATATGAAAACGGTAGAGCGAATTATCGGTCATAAAAAAGGTACTGGAGGCTCTGCTGGTGTTACTTACTTAAAAAAAGTACTTGACCATCGTTTTTTTCCTGAATTATGGGATATTCGTACAAAGTTATAAGATAAACATATAACTCCTTCAAGCTTCTAAACATATAATGAAGGGATGAGGTAATTGAAGGAGTGAAAAATATTGGCCTATTCATATCAAGATGCCCTTGCTTATTATGGAGTAGGGGGAGCGCATCCAGGAGGATTTTCCTTAACAAAACAAATCTTTCATAATGAAAATATTACCCATACTACTAAAATTTTAGATGCAGGATGTGGCACAGGACAAACCTCTGCCTATCTTGCGGAAATGTATAAATGTGATGTTACAGCCTTAGACATTCATCCAGTTATGATTGAAAAGGCAAAAAAACGATTTAAAGAGAGAGATCTCCCAATTAACACGATACAAAGTAGTGTAGAAAACATCCCTGTTTCAGACCAAACCTATGATTATATAATTTCGGAGTCAGTAACGGTTTTTACAAATATCGAAAAAACATTAACAGAATACTTTAGAGTTTTAAAAAAAGGGGGCATTTTAATTAATATTGATATGACAGCCGAAGGTCCATTACATTCGTCAGATATAACGATGATTTCTAATGTATATGGAATTTCCTATGTTCTAACTGAGAATGAATGGATATCCCTACTTCGTGAAGTTGGCTATCGAAAGGTCAATGTGCTCCATTCGGATTCTCTTTCTTCACATATCAATAAAAACTTGGAACAACCTGAGTTTCACATATCTCCTTCAATCGATCCTAAGCTAATGGAAATTCTTCAAAATCATCAAAATGTTACATCACTATTAGCAAATAAAATTGGGTACCGTATTTTCAAATCGAAGCGATAAGAAGGTGTAAGTGTATAATTCTAAACTCATTTCACCTGCGAAAAACCCCTTTCTTAAAGGAAAGGGGTTCGTAATTTTTATACATGTTGTTTTTTAAACTTACGTATAAAAAGGATGTTCATTATTATTGATGCAATTGTCAATAGGATAAAAATGAGTCCAATAATGAAATATCCCATTTTAAAGGCAATAATCGAAAAGGTGGCGATTGCTAATAGAATAATCCACCCAAATAGGATTGTTGCGACATAATAACTTTTTTCCATATGTATCACCACCATATTCACAAATAAAGAGCTTCTATTATAGCCAATAGGTTGTAGAGTGGCTATAACTAATACGGGAAAACGGATTGTTTCTGCTTTTTTGGTTTAAAAAGTGAAAGAACAAGCCAATTAATTGTGTTTATTATCGACATTGATAGAATATAGTAAACAATTCCGGGGATAAGTGTTAATATAATACCCCAATTGATCACTATCCACCATATTAATCCAATTATATGTAGTGAAATGTTAATGATAGTGGCTTCAATTAATGGTTTTTTATAAATTTCAAATTTCCTCAACCGAAACATACTCCAAACGATTGATCCAATGAAAGCCAATCCAACAAAACTAAAATAAATAATCACCTTATCCTACCTCCCCTTACAATATATGAAGGGGTGGGTAGATAATGCATTAAAACTATGGTTGCTATTTAATTTAGAAAATGAAATTCTGTTTTACTACCATTTTGACTAGAGTAAACTTCAAGTCGCGCATCAATGCGTTCCTTTAATTCAGGAACATGCGAAATAATTCCTACCAATCTACCACTATTTTGTATATCCATTAATGATTCAATCGCTTGGTCTAATGATTCCGGATCAAGAGTTCCAAACCCTTCGTCTATAAACATCGTTTCAAGTGAAACACCGCCGGAATGTTGTTGGACAACATCGGCAAGTCCTAATGCAAGTGCTAAAGATGCCTTAAAGCTCTCCCCGCCAGATAACGTCTTCACATGGCGTTCCTGCCCGGTATATTGATCGAAAATCAATAACTCTAAACCGCTTTGGACATTCCCCTTTGATCGATCTGTTTTTCTAAGTAAGTGATAACGTCCACTTGTCATTCTTGTTAACCGTGTATTAGCAACTTGTAATATATCATCTAAAAATGCAGCAAGGACATATCTTTCAAATGTGATTCGATACGTGTTTTGGCCTTTTGAGATATCGGATAGATGACCAATTACCTTGTATTTTTCTTCAGACTCTTTAATTGTATGATTAATCTTTGCAACCTTTCTCGCTATTTCCTCATTATGATGGATTTTCATCAATACAGTTGAATGGGTGGAAGATAAGTCCTGCAAATCGTTTTCTAATTCGATAAATTGTTGCTTTAACTGATCGATTTGCGGCTTTTCAACATTTTTGAGAAGCTCTTCTATTTCTTGATAACGATCTGAAACGGAGCGAAACTCTTCTCGATAATTTTGAACCTGTTGTTCTAGTTGTTTGATTGTTTCTCTCTCTCTTTTTGCCTGTGAAAATTGTTGGTATCCGCTAAATCCCTCTTCACTTAACATATTGATGAACTTTTTTCTTTCTTCTTTTAATGTTCCTTCTGACTTTGTTAATAAGTCTAATAGTTTCTCATTGGAAGCTCGATTTCCTGAAAGCTGTTCTTTTAACTGTTGAACGTATAGTTTTGCATTTTCAAAATCTTGTTCCAATTGTTGTTTTTGCTTTGTTAAACTTTTAACTTTCTTTTCATATACATCTATTGTTTGAATTTCATTTGGAATATTTTTCAATGAGCTTTGAATAGATGTATTTAACTCTGTATAACGCTTAGCAATTTCTCTTTCGTTTTCTAAGTATGATTCTTCATTGTTTCTTTCCTGTTTCCGTTTACCTTCCAGATGTTCAATATCTTTTTCGATTTGATTAAATTGTGAGATTTTCATTTTTTGCTCGTTAATTAACTGATTTTTCTCGACAAGTTTTTCTTCGTATAGCCTTAACGTTTGTTCCACATTTTCAAGTGATAGTTCTGGAATGATAACTGTCATCTCTTCTTTTTGTTCTTCGATAGAGACATTCAAGTGTGTAAGGTTCGATTTAATTTCAAACCAGTTTGTTTCTATCTTTCTGTATTCACTCTCTAATTTTTCTACTTCTGATTTAGCACTTTTCAAATCTTTTTCGGTGGGAATCTCATCATGTATAATAGATCGATTTGGATGATGGGTAGATCCACAAACCGGGCAAGGGTCACCTTCTACTAATGTTTGCGCCAATAAGCTTGCTTGACCTATCTGCCATTTACGTTCTAAAGTGGAAAGGGTGTTTTTAGCATCTTCAATCCTTACCTTTGCATGTTCATACAACTTTCCTTTTTCTTCTAAATCACGTTTTGTTTTGGCTTCTTTTTGCATAAGATCAGCGATTTTTCGTAATTTTTGTATAATGTTTGTTAATTGATCTAATTCCTTTTCATTTTTCAATGAAAGCAATTTCAGTTCATCTACCCATTTTTGTTCATTTCTCTTCTCGTTTATATTCTTTTCAATTTGTTCAATTTGTTTTTTAGTTTGTTCAATTTTTAACTCAATGATTTTATACTCTTTTCCAAGAGTTTGAAGCTCTTTTTTACGATTTGCTAATGAGTAAACTTCGTCCTTTAAATTCGTTACTTTAACTAATTCATCTGCGATTCGATTACGCAAATCTGATTTTTCTTCCTCTTGTTTTAATCTAATTTCAGCTTGTTCTAATAATGATACTATCCGTTCTAGCTGATTCTTTGAATGTTGAAAATCCGCTTTATATGTATCATATTCCTTTTTAATTCGATGACAAAGTTGATCTTGCTGTTCTAATCTAGAGGCTTTATATGCCTGCTCAATTTCAACTTTCATTTGATCATAATAATCTTTTTTAGACTCCAAAAAATCTTTTTCTTTTTTGAGACGGTCGCGATTAGCAAATTGTTTTAAAAGAGTTTCCGCTTCATCGACTTTTTTCTTGGACTCATCGCGCTCTAACTTTTTTTGTTCCATTTTCACTTGGAGTTCCACGGCCATTTGCTGCATTTTCTTGATTTCGGCCGTTAACATTGGAATTATTTTCACGTCATTAATGATGTCTTCTTCAATTTCCGACTGCAAGTCTTCATTTTCAATTTGATAAATTGATTTCAATGCCATGGATCGTTCTTCTATCTTCGCTTCAACATATTTTTTTAATGTCGCAGCTTCTTCCTTTAATTGTTCTTCAATTCGTTTATACAACTCTGTATGAAAAAGTCTTTGTAAAATCTGTTCTTTATCCTTACTTTCAGAGGTTAATAATTTTCGGAACTCTCCTTGCGGGATCATGAGGATTTGACGAAACTGATTGGCATCCAATTGAATAATCTCTTTAATTTTTTCATCTGTATCACGTACATTCGCCGCTAAAATTTGCTTATCTCCAGTCTCGTTAAGCAAATAAAGTTCTGCCTTAGCACCTACGGTTGTAAAGCCATCACCACGGCTTTTTCGCTTTTCTTGCTGCGGGGAACGCCATATAAAGTAGGTTTTATTTCTTAATGAAAATTGCAATGAAACTTCCGTAGGCAGCTCATCTTTCGCAAATTGGCTACGAAGCTCATTACCATTACGGTCCTCACCACTTGCTTTCCCATAAATAGCGAAACTGATGCCATCAAAAATGGTCGTTTTTCCAGAGCCCGTCTTTCCGGAAATAACAAACATTGTTCGATTGCCTAGCTCTGTAAAATCAATCACTTCTTTTTCCGCATAGGGGCCGAATGCTTGCATCATTAATTTTAATGGCTTCATAGATTACGAGACTCCCCTTTCACCCGATCAATGATACTTATCATCAAATCTCTTTTTTCTTGACTAAATTCTGATGTCGTCATTTCTTTATAAAACTCTTCAAATAACCTAAGTTCCGATTTCGATTGTCTTTTTACGGTATTAATAGATAGTTTTTCTTTTACATCGATTTGATCGATCTTTTTCTCTAAATGCAGTACATTCGGATACACTTGTCTTAGTTTGTTAATTGGATCTAATATAGCTCCTTCATCATGAAGTACTACTTTGAGGTAATCATCTATCTTTTGATTTTGATAAAAAGAAGGATCTAATAGCTCTTCAAGATATCCCGAAATTTCTCTCATATCTTGTCGGGGTGTTAGTATTCTCTCCTCTATTTCTAGTTTACCGTTAGGATCAATTGTGACGATTGATACAGATTTCCTTTGTTTCGCTTCTGAAAAAGAATACTTTAATAAGGAGCCGGAATATTTAATCGTATCATGTTTAATCGCATGCGGGCTGTGCAAATGTCCTAAGGCGGTATATGTAAATGGCCTAAAACAATCGGCAGGAACACTTCCTGTGCCACCAACAGATAAAATTCGTTCAGAATCACTTGTCGAACCACCGGCGACAAATGCGTGTCCAATTAAAACATTGGGTTCATTTGGGTTCATTGTCTTTTCTATTTGTCCAACTATTGATTTCATTGCATCTTCATGCGAATGGATAGATGAATCATCTAATAATTGACGGACAATACCCGGTTCTGCGTATGGAACGAGATAAAAATTAACTCCATTTAAATAGATTGGCTTAATTTCCTTTAACAACTTACCTTGCATATAAAAATGACTTTGACGATACCATGTTGAACCGAAAGATAGTCTTTCCGCACTATCATGATTACCGGAAATCGCCAAAATCGGAGTTTTTAATTCTACATTAATTTTAAATAATATCTCATCTAATAGATTTATAGCATCTGTAGGCGGCACGGAACGGTCATATAAATCTCCTGCAATAATCACTGCATCCGGCTTTTCTTCTTCGACTAATTTAACAAATTGTTCAAGTACTATCCGCTGTTCGTCTGTCATATATATTCCATGTACAAGCTTTCCTAAATGCCAGTCAGCTGTATGAATAAATTTCATTCAAATCACCTCAGGTGCTTTTTATATTCTTCTTATTATATCAAAATGAAGCATTTTAATAGAAGGGAAATTGAATGAAGGAATTATGTCATAGGATCAAAAAAGCAAAACCCTGCATAAAAAAGCAGAGTATTACTTATTGTATCATTTATTAAATCCTTTGGATTTAACATGTATTTTATTGAGAAGAGTTATATATTCAGCAAACATTTTACTGTTACACGGCTCATTTTGCATGATTCCTAAAATGATTTGTGCTTCGGCTTGAAGCATTTGATAACTTTTACAGTGATCGATTCGTTTTTGGAAATCTAATTGATCCATTCAATCACCCTCCGACCCACGAAAATGGATTTATGTTAGAATATGAAAATCTCACAATAAATTCATAGGTAAAAAGACCTATTGAACGAATAAAATTTTCTCCTTGAACTATTTTATTTAATTTTCCTATAATCATTCCTTGTATTTTACTTGTGATAACATTTCCAAATTGTCTATAATAGAAAATGATATGCTTTAAATAGATTGAGGTGAAGCACATGCTAAATGGCTGGTTTTTATGGTTTATTTTGTTTTGGGTAGTCATATTAATTAGTTTATTTGCAATCGGCGGTTTCTTTATGTTTCGAAAGTTTTTAAAGAGGCTTCCAAAAGAAGATGGGAAATCGATTTTAGATTGGGAAGAACATTACGTAAATCAAACGCGTAATCTTTGGACTCCTGATCAAAAGGAGTTATTAGAGGAATTAGTGAGTCCGGTTCCCGAATTATTTAGAGATGTGGCAAGACAGAAAATCGCTGGAAAAATTGGTGAAGTTGCGCTCGAAGAGAACGCAAAACAAATAAATCGCGAGCATGTAATTAGAGGATATATATTAGCAACACCAAAGCGAGATCATAAGTTTTTAAGAAAAAAACTACGTCAAATGGAAATAGATGAAACACCTTATGAACATTTGTTCCAATAGGAAAGAAAATCGCCGCTTTTTTAGCGGTTTATTTTTTTATACAAGAAATGGAGGAAAATCTGTTATTACTGAACTAGAGAATTCTAAAGAATAAATTATAAATTTACATAAAAAAGCGAAACGAATGCGTTTCACTTTTTAAACTTATATTAAATTAGACGTTCAATTTCATATCCCTTTAATCTGCACATCATTATTAAGTGTGCCGAGCAATCTACGATATTGAATATACATCGCTAGTCGCCAAGGAACAATCATTCCAAATGCTAATAAATAAAACATTCCGCTAAGTTGCCCAACGTTTATTTCGGCACTCAATATAAGCTTTGCTACTAGCCTTATTAAAAGAAGGCCGATTAGGATAAATCCGAACGCTTTTGATCTTTTTAAATATATATCATTTTCTCGAATTTCAAATCTAGACGTTTTTACTAAAACGATTGAAAATAGCATTCCTACCAAAACCGCTTCGACAATTTCGGATAACGTAACTCGAAAAAATGGTTCAACAAACATTAGCATACCCGTACTCATAAAGATAGGAGGTAAAATTATTTTCTTTGCTGATGCTGGTTTATGTGATGCTTTCATCCGGACAAATATAACAAAAAGTCCCATGCACAAGGCAAAAATAGATGAAACAATTATTTCGAGCATATATGATCAACCTCTTTTACTTTGATGTTTATATAAGCTTGTAAATGCCTTATCTATTATAACGGATTTCTCCCAAAAACGAAATCAAATAAAAGAAGGTTATCTCACTAAATATGATTCATTCATATAAAAGACACCTTCGTTTACCTACTTAATCAACAGGAATATTTAAATAACTTTATTTTAGAACACGATCGATTGCTTCGTTCACACGAATTTCATTGAATGGCTTAACGATATAATCCTTTGCTCCCGCATCAATTGCATTCATAACCATTTTTTGCTGTCCCATTGAGGAACAAATAATGATTTTTGCCTCCGGAAACTCTTGTATGATTTGCCTTACAGCTTCAATACCAGTCATCTCGGGCATAGTAATATCCATTGTGACTATTTCAGGCTGTAGTAAGCGATACATTTCAACCGCTTCCCGGCCATTCTCAGCTTCACCAATTACCTCATGATCAGCTAATTCTAACATTTTCTGTAAGGTTACTCTCATAAATTTAGCATCATCAACTACTAATACTTTAGCCAAAGATGTTTCCCCCTCATCTTATATGTAATTAACTAACAGAACGATAATTAATTGCATATATAATAAATATAGCAAATATTTTTAATACGGTGCAAACCATAAACATACAATTTTCCGTTCAAAAAGAATATTAGAATCCCTTAAATCCTCCAAAAAAAGCGGACATATAGCCGGTAAGCATTGTCATCCAATCAAAAAATAAGAAGATTCCCATTACAATCATAATATAACCACCTATTTTAACAATTCTATTACTATTTCTACGAATCCATTTAAGCTTTCCAATAAAGAAAGAAAGAATAAAAAATGGTACTGCAAAACCGATGATATAGGCGATCATATAAGGCAGTGCAGAATTGGGATTATTTAAACCAAGATTAATTACAGCCCCTAATATTGGGCCTGTACAAGGTGTCCATCCTGCAGCAAAAGCAAGTCCAATTAAAATTGATCCAAAATAACCAGCCGGTCTATTTTTAAATTGAAAACGATGTTCTTTCATCAAAAAATCCGGTTTTAAAAATCCAACAATTATAAATCCAAAAATTACAATGATAATTGCACCAATTTGTCTAAGTAAATCTTGATAATCCTTAAACAAACTACCAATTAACGAAGTACCAAAACCAAGTCCAATAAAAACTATTGAAAATCCAAGAATAAAACATAAAGTATGTAAAAGACTTCGCCTCTGTAACATAGCATTTTCATTTTTTAATTCATTCACTGACATGCCAGTTATATAGGATACAAACGCTGGATAAAGCGGTAAACAACATGGAGATATAAAACTTAAAAATCCCGCACCTAGCGCTAGAAATATATTTAAATCTACTTCAGTCATGCTAAACAACTCCTGATACGTTTTTCTTCATTTTACCAAAGTTCCCTATTATATATGACTGGATATTGTGTGAAGTTTTTGTGTACAATAATATTTATGTATATTTTCTGTCATAAACTATCAAAGATAAACGAAATTATTTAATTTTTTATGGAAATAAAGAGAAAAACTTTTGAAAAAGTGTAAAAGATTGGGTATACTTAGATTAAATAAAGTACGAAAGGAAATCAACCGTGAAAAATGATCATCTTTCAAAACAAATTGAAAAAAAACGGGCTGATTTAATAGAAGTAGTTAGGAAGGAAGGGCTTTCATCTTCATTAGCCATTCAATATAGTCAAGAATTAGATCGTTTGTTAAATCAATATCTTCATCTAAGTATGCAAAATAAATCTGCAATTTCTCCATGATCCATATAAATATATTATAGAATGTGAAAAAGATAAAGTAAAAAAACGAGTACCACTCGTTTTTTTTACTATTTAGTTATTTCAAGAAGTAATTGGATGGATCGATTCTTTTATACCATTTTGCAATAAATACATTTTATGGTATAAACCATTTAAGGCAATAAGCTCCTGATGATTTCCGCGTTCAACTATTTCCCCTTGATGCAAAACTAATATTAAATCTGCATCTTGAATAGTAGATAAGCGATGTGCGATAGCAATTGTTGTGCGACCTTTTCTCATATGATTTAATGCATCTTGAATAGCTTCTTCTGTTTCCGTATCAATATTTGCAGTCGCTTCGTCTAATATTAATATTTTCGGATCTGTTGCAATTGTTCGAGCAAACGCGATCAATTGACGCTGCCCGCTCGACAAGGTTGATCCTCTCTCAACAACTTTATGGTGGTAACCACCTTCAAGCTCGGATATAAATGTATGTGCTTGCACAAATTTTGCAGCTTCTTGAATTTTTTGATCGGTTAAACTTGGATTATGAAGCCGAATGTTATCTTGTATTGTTCCGTAAAACAAAAAAGGATCCTGTAACACTAAACCTAATTTTGCGCGCAATTCTTCAAGAGGATATTTTTTAATCGATATACCATCTATTAAAATATCTCCTCTCGTGAATTCATAGAATCTCATCATTAAATTAATCGTTGAACTTTTTCCACTACCTGTATGACCTACTAAAGCAATCGTTTGACCCGGCAGCACTTTAAAGGAGATATTCTTTAAAACCTCTCTTTTGCCATCATATGAAAAGCTTACATTTCTAAATTCAACCTCACCCATTTCAATTTTTAAATCATTCCCACTCTCTTGACTAGGTGCGGTTTCCTTTTCATCAATTATTTTGAATATCCTTGTTGCGGCAACGATAGCTTGTTGAAACATCGATAAGCGAAACATCATTTGATTTACCGGTTCAAAAAATCGATCTAAATAATTGACAAATGCATACAAAACACCAATTTCTATTGGATGTTGAAAGGAAGAAATACCGAAATAGCTTAAAACAATGATTAATGCAAATACATAGATGAGATCAATTACCGGACGTAGTAGGAGTCCATCAATCTTAATATTTTTCATCCCGGCTTTAAAATGCTTTTCATTGATACTAGCGAATTCTTTTCGAAACCGTGCTTCCTGCCGAAACAATTGGATAATTGACATTCCTTGCAAAGATTCATTTAGCTTTGCATTTAATTGACTAAGACGCTCTCTTAAATCTTGATAAAAGACAGAACTATATTTGCGGTATAGTCCCATGATAAAAATTAATATAGGCAGTATACATAAGCAAAAAACGGCAAGTTTTACATTTAACGCAAACATCGCGATAAAGATCCCTATAATTAAAAAGACTCCTTGAATAAAAGTAACCATGACATTTACAAACATATCATTAATCGCTTCCGTATCGTTTGTTACCCTCGATACAATACTTCCTGCGGGTGTTCGATCAAAGTATCTCATTCCTAAATTTTGGACCTTTGTAAACACGTCAATCCGCAATTGCTGAATGATTTTTACGGCAATTTCCTGAAACTTAAATAGCTGATAATACTGTATAATCGCTTTAAATACTTGAATTAAAATATATACAACCGCTAAATTTACAAGTGCTTGATATGGAAAATGTCTAGGTGTTAAATAATCATCAATAAACACCTTTACGATAATCGGACCATAAATATCACCAATTGTTGCTAGTAACAATAGAAAAAAGGCGAAGAACATCATTTTCAAATGAGGTTTCGTATATGCCATCAAGCGAATTAGTATCATCCTTTGTTCTTTAGCCGTCATCGTCATATTTTTATCCATTATTTACTTTCCCCCAAGTTCTACAAGCTCTTCAAGCTGCTGACTGACAAACATCGCTTTATACCAACCATCATTTTCCATTAATACATCATGTGTTCCACTTTCAATTATTTTCCCATTTTCAAGTACTATAATTTTATTCGCATGTTTAATCGCACTTAGTCTATGGGCTGTAATAATCGTGGTTTTTCCCGAACGTTCTTCCTTTAACGATTTTAAAATCGCCTCTTCCGTTTTGGCATCAACTGCCGACAATGAATCATCGAGAATGAGCACTTCCGGATCTTTTAACAACGCTCTGGCAATGGAAATTCTTTGTTTTTGTCCCCCAGATAAAGAAACACCTTTTTCTCCTACTATTGTTTCATACCCATCTGTAAACTGAAGAATGTCATCATGGATATGGGCGATTTTCGCCGCCTTCTCGATAAAAGTTTGGTCAATTAGTGGATCACTAAAAGCAATATTCTCTTTTACAGTTGAAGAAAACAAGAAATGATCTTGCGGAACATAACCAATTGATTCTCTTAATCTGTCAATCCGGTATTCATAAATCCTATTATTTCCAAACAATATTGTTCCATTTATCCCTTCAAATTCTCTCAGTAAAAGTTTGATTAAAGTTGTTTTTCCAGCGCCCGTTTTTCCTACTATCCCAAGTGTTTCCCCTTGTTTCAACTGAAAGTGGATGTCTTCTAACACTGGCTTCGTTTCATTCGGATAGTGAAATGACTTTACTTTATATTCGATTGAACCTGTTGGGATAGTATTTATTGCATTTGGACGATCAAGAATTTCTTTAGGCTCTGACAATAAGTTACTTACTCGTTCATAGGAGGCTCTCCCCCGCTCCAAAATATTAAAGAGACTGCCAAACGCAAGCATCGGCCAAATGAGTAAACCAAGATAGGTAGTAAAAGAGATTAACTGTCCAATCGTTAATTCATTTGAAATGACATATTTTGCTCCAAATACAATAGATAAAAAGAATGATAAACCAATTACGATAGATATGGTCGGGTCAAAAAGGGAATCAATTTTCGCAACAGCTACATTTTTTTTGACTACATCAGCGGATTGAGCTCGGAAAGACTCTATATCCTCCTTTTCCTGACCAAATGTTTTAATCACTTTTATTCCATTTATACTTTCCTGTGTTTTATCATTTAACGATGAAAAGGCTTCTTGCGCTTTATGAAACTTTTTATGGAGCAATGATCCATAATAATTCGTTAATATTGCCATAAACGGCATTGGTATTAATGCGATTAGTGTTAATTTCCAACTAATCGTTGCCGCCATAGCAATAACTACAAAACCACCCGTCAAAAGTGAATCAACAAATGTTAACACTCCTGAACCCGCCGTCCCTTGGATTGCCTGCAAATCATTTGTTGCATGAGCCATTAAATCACCAACACGTTTTTGCTGATAAAATGAAGATGACATATTCGTAAAATAGCTAAATAAACGATTTCGTAAAATCCGTGCTAATTTCAAAGAAGAACCGAAAATCATAATCCGCCAATAATATCTCAAAACATACATAGCTAATGCTGTCACAATCAAAACGATAATCCATTTTATTAGCGTGCCTTTAGTTAATTCATTCTCTTTAATTAAATCAACGATATACCCCACGATTTTGGGTGGAATAAGGTGCAGCACTGCCACAACTGCTAAAATCAGTATTCCCGATATGTATGCTTTCTTTTCCTGCTTAAAAAACCACATTAAATCAATGAAAACCCTCATTTTATCCCCCATCTGTCCGTCAAAAAATTGTAAACTTTATTTAAGATATTTCATTAATCAAAATAAAAAACCCTTTCTAATATTACCAAATTTTCCGATAACAAAGAAGAGACATTTTCCAAAAAAAATAAAGCTATAAGATGATAGTTATCATAAAGGCTGTCCCTTTTCTAACATCATTTATAGCTCTATCCTATTACTTCATTTGTTGTTTATTCATCGCATTCATCATTTGATTGATTTTCTTTTGAGATGGTTGGTCGATTTTTAAATCAAA
This sequence comes from Heyndrickxia sporothermodurans, assembly GCF_003055045.1. Classification (NCBI taxonomy): domain Bacteria; kingdom Bacillati; phylum Bacillota; class Bacilli; order Caryophanales; family Bacillaceae; genus Heyndrickxia; species Heyndrickxia sporothermodurans. The sequence goes on along the minus strand of NZ_NAZB01000056.1, from coordinate 904 downwards.
ATATTGATATATAAACTTTTCTAATTAATATTTGACCGTTCTTTTCAGTTAAGAAAAATGTACCAAATTTAATAGAGTTTGTCTACTATTTCTGTTAGAAAAATTTCAAAATGTTGGTTAAACTCTCTCACAGGTCAAAATCAACAATCCTTTTTTAGTCCTATCTTGATTTCTAACTTTCCAATTTAAATCCATTAAACTAAAAGTATTATTTACTGTAAACTTTCCCCTATTAACTTCATTATCCTGTGCAATTACAATAATTTGATTCTCCGCAACTAATAATTGACTACCTGCTATACTAAAAGTTTTATTTTCTACAATTGAAGGAATAAATATAGGATCACCTACAATTGTAATTGGGATTGGATCACCGTATCTATCTAAAATTAACTCACCATTTTCATCCCTCATGAAATCCTCAATTACTTCTCCCGGCATTTCAATCACATAATTACAATGTCTAATCTTGGCTTTATATTTACTGTGACGTTTAGTTATGCTTTCAGTTAATGATAGATACTTCTCATCATCTAATGTAACTAAGTCGCCCATATGGACAATATCAAGTGTATGTATAAATCTTTCTTCATTCTCTGTTAAAGGTGGAGTTGTAACAATTGCTTGACGTTCTGTATCATTAACTAAGATAGTTTGACTAGCCATATCAAAAACAGATTGAATATCTATTTCAAATAAATTCATTTATCGTCCCTCCTAATCACCAAACAACATGAAAAAGTTAGATTCATTTGCTATTTGGTCACGGATTAACCCCCGAATTTTGGACAGTATTTCTCTTAATCTCACTTTATCTTAAAACTACATTCTTTTTCGTTTCCTTTTGTCCTTTTGAGATCATAGCCATTGCTTCCATTCCTTCAAGGGTAAAGGCTACGCCCGA
>NZ_NAZB01000055.1:0-7236 GCF_003055045.1 Heyndrickxia sporothermodurans | reverse complement strand
ACAGTCTCCCGACTTTGAAATATTGTTATTTGCCTATTCTATCAATGGTGAACCTACCAAGATCGTAGATTTAGCACAAGGTGAGCGATTACCGGGAGAAATCATTATAGCAATGGCTGATGCACAGATTACAAAGCATGCTTACAATGCAGCATTTGAATGGTACTGCTTAAGCAAATATCTTGGCTGGGATCCTTTATCTTGGCTATCGCATTGGCGATGTACCATGTTCCACGGCTTGTATTGTGGCTATACAGCAGGATTAGGACCAACAGCAAAGGCAATCGGTTTACCTCAAGATAAACGAAAAATGTCAGTAGGTACTTCGCTAATTAAATTGTTTTGTACCCCTACCAAACCAAATAAAAAGAACGGCGGGCGTACCCGAACACTCCCTCATCATGAACCGGAGAAGTGGGAACTGTTTAAAGAATACAATATTCAAGACGTTGAAGTAGAAAAAGAGATTGAAAATAAGTTATCTAAGTTTCCTGTGCCTTTGCAAGAACAAAAAATGTGGGAATTGGATCAACGGATTAATGCTTATGGTGTAGCAGTCGATCGTCAGCTAATCGATGGGGCTCTTTACATAAATGATGTGACAACAGCAACGCTGACGGAAGAGGCTAAACAAATTACAGGATTAAATAATCCTAACAGTGCCGCCCAATTAACGAAGTGGTTATTAGAAAAAGGTGTAGAGGTTGAAAACTTACAAAAAGAGACTGTTTCCAACCTCGTAAAGTCAACAGAAGGCGATGTTAAGAGAGCGCTAGAAATAAGACAAGAACTCTCAAAAACAAGCGTGAAAAAGTACGAAGCAATGGTAAGCGCCGTTTGTGAAGATGGCAGGGTTAGAGGACTCTTACAGTTTTACGGTGCCAATCGTACCGGACGATGGGCAGGGCGACTTGTACAAGTACAGAACCTCCCTCGAAATTATCTCGAAACTCTCGGCCATGCTCGTGAATTAGTTAGAGAAAAGAAAGTGGATGCCTTAAAGCTGATTTACGGAAATGTACCGGACACCCTTTCACAATTAATACGCACAGCTTTTGTACCGAGTGAAGGAAATCTTCTAGTTATATCTGACTTTTCAGCGATTGAAGCGCGAGTGATTGCATGGCTAGCAGGTGAACAATGGCGCTTAGATGTTTTCAACACTCATGGAAAAATATATGAAGCATCGGCATCCCAAATGTTTGGTGTTCCAATCGAATTAATCAAGAAAGGTAATCCGGAATATGAATTGCGTCAAAAAGGAAAAGTCGCTGAATTGGCTTTAGGCTATCAAGGTGGATCCGGAGCATTAATCTCTATGGGAGCTCTAAACATGGGATTAACCGAAGAAGAATTACCCGACATCGTAAGACGTTGGCGATCATCAAATAAACGAATACAAGACTTATGGTATTCCCTAGAAAACGCTGCCTTGTCTGTTATGAGAACCGGGCAACCTGCAGGCGTAAGAGGGTTAATCATAGCGCGTGAAAGTGACATTCAAAACGGATTAGATTTTCTCACAATCACCTTGCCAAGTGGCAGGAAGTTGTTTTACGTAAAACCTTTTCTTTCTGAAAATGATTTTGGCAAAGATTCGATTTACTATTACGGCTTAAACCAAACGACAAAGAAATGGGAACAGACGAACACTTACGGCGGTAAATTGGTCGAGAATGTGGTACAAGCCATTGCAAGAGATTGTTTGGCCGTTACACTTGATCGATTAGAAAAAGCGGGTTATCAAACCGTCATGCACATACACGATGAAGCTGTACTGGACGTACCGAAGGAAAAAGCTGATTTAGAAAAAGTGGAAAAGATTATGAGCCAAGAAATTAGTTGGGCGCCTGGACTTCCACTAAACGCAGATGGTTTTGTTTCTGAATATTACAAAAAAGATTGATTGTTACTAGAATTTATGCAAAAGGAGGACAAGATATGCCTATCTCTTACGAAGTTTTCATGAGACATGCTGAAAAAGTGACCAAGAACGCAACTAAAATCAATCCGACACGTCCGGTGTTAGCAGGTGTTTTTCATCATGAGGACGGTTCGTTAGTAGTCACTGATTCACACAGATTATATAAAGCGTTCGGTACACATCACAATAAAGACTTAGGATCCGTTATTACTCCTAAAGGAAAAAAGATTGAAGGAAATTATCCTCCAGTAGATAGACTTATGCCATACAACGATCCGCAACAAGAAATCGTTTTTGAAGTGGGTGAACTATTACAAGCTGCAGATATTCTTTATCACACAGGAATGGTTGCTAGGGAGAAAGTGGATATCGATTTTAAAGATAAGACCGTTGCTTTTATCTTTGCTGGAGTCATGATGGGTTCATACACTTTATCTAAACCATTTAAGGAGCCTTTTTCCCTTAATGCTCTATATCTCTTGGAAACTATGAAACTGTTCAAAGCAGCCAAATGTGAAACGGTTAAAGTAAATTTTTACGGGAGAAATCGACCTTTATTGATCGAAGATGAAACAGGTGACTTAAAAGCTCTTATTCTACCGATTAGACGTTATTAAAGGAGGGTTCGCCAAGTGATTACGATTGTTAGTGGAGATTTGGAAAAGGTAAAAGCCGAAATGAAACAAAAAGCCCAGGGCTATAAAGCAACGGAGAGGGCTATTAAAAAATTGCATAAAGGGGTTAAAGTCCTTCCTGCTGTTGATCAAAAGAGACTGGATAATCTTGAACATTTACAAAAAATATATTCGGCTTCATGGGTTCTTCCAGTAAAGGTTGAAGGGATTATTATCAACTATAAAGTCCTTCAAGCCTATTTGAATAAGTTGAAGAAATTTAATCTAAAAATTTCTATTAGTGATGATTGCCTCACTTTAACATACAAACAAGACCAAAAAGGATATATCGAGTTATACGATATGTCAAAGTATTTTCACGATTTTAAGTACATCCCAATTGCGGTAATTGATGATGGCTCGGAAGCGTAAACGTCAGTCAAAGTGGACACTGTTGTTTCGTCAAGAAGGTGAACATATGGTTTATCTGTACGAGCCGTTAAAGAAATACGAATTAAAAGCACGTATTCGAAACGGATGGAAACCTATTAATTAAAGGAGTTGATAGCTATGGGAAACTACAACTCTGTACAACCAACAATGGAAATGAAACGAAATTTTGTTCTTGAAAGATTGCTAGAAGCAGGCGTAACAAAAAGCCAACTTGGGCAAGACCTTCACGAATTAGATTATGAGGAATTGAAGTATGAGTTAGTTCTACAGTCTTTTCGTGAAATCGATGTCCAATCGGATAAAAATAAATGGTTTTAGAAGGAGAGAGTCACTTGTCATACGGTCCATTTATTCCACGCAACATCAATTATGAAAACAAGCCAAAAGAAGATGTTATTAACCGCCCATCCCATTACCATCGTAACGGAATCGATGTGATTAGTTTTGCAGAATTGCAGTTTAGCAAGGAAGAGTTAAAAGGCTTCTACCGGATAAATTGTCTTAAATATCTAACGCGATTCGATAAGAAAAACGGAGTCGAGGATTTGAAAAAGGGTTTGTTTTATTTAAATAAATTAATAGATTTGGAGGACGCACAAAAGGAGTGATCAGTTTGGGCAATGTACCGTTATTAAATGAGAATGACATAGAGCCTTATCTGGAACTTAAGAAGCAACGAAAGACGGATAAGGAAATCGTAGAGAAACATTTCTTTTGTGATAATGCCACGCTAACACGCTTCAAAAAACGTTTCGGGATAAAGGTACAAAGAGTACGACAAAGGAGGAACGATAATGATTAATAAATTATGTGAGGAAGCTTTTGCTACAGCAATCTCAAAAGGATGGCATGATGAACCAAGAGAAACAGGAACTTTCTTAGCGTTAATCCATAGTGAGGTTAGCGAAGCACTTGAGGCCGATCGTAGAGGTGACGAGGAAAATTTCGCAGAAGAGTTAGCAGATGTTTGCATTCGTATTTTTGATCTATGCGGGGCTAAGGATATTGACCTTGAGAAAGCTATCTTAATGAAAATGGAAAGAAATAAACACAGATCATATAAGCACGGAGGAAAGGCGTATTAACAGAAAGGAAAATAACCAAAACTTAGGTGATCAATATGCAATTTGACAGACAAATTATTATATCTGCTGCTGGGAGTCGTAAGGCCACCCAGTGGCCTCCTCAAACTTTATATTGGTCCGACATGGTGGAAAGACTTCGCACAGCTGCAAGGGGAACCGAAACCCTTGCGGAATATCTCAAGCTGCCAAAATCCCAACAGGATGATCTAAAAGACGTTGGGGGATTTGTAGGGGGTACATTAGCAGGGAATCGACGAAAGGCTTCCAATGTAACCGGTAGAGATATTATCACGCTTGACCTGGACAATATTCCTGCCGGTGGCACAGCTGATGTACTAAAAAGACTTGAGGGATTAGGGTGCGCTTATGCTACCTACTCTACCCGCAAGCATGAGGAAAACAAGCCTCGTTTACGTGTATTAGTTCCTTTAAGTCGCACAGCTACAGCAGATGAATATGAACCTTTAGCACGTAAGCTAGCATCTTTCATTGGAATGTCTCTTGCGGATCCTACCACGTTCGAAGCGTCACGTTTAATGTATTGGCCATCTTGTTGTTCCGACAGTCAATATGTATTCAATTACGGAGATAAACCGTTTCTTGATACAGATGGTTTACTCGCTACTTATGGAGATTGGCGTAATATCGCCGAGTGGCCGGAAGTACCCGGAGCGAGTCAAACTCATGTCCGAATGGCGGCTAAACAAGGAAATCCTCTTGAAAAGCGTGGAGTCGTTGGTGCGTTCTGCCGGCAATACGATATCCATTCAGCGATTGAAACCTTTTTACCGGGTGTCTACACTCCAACTGATGACGGATCCGGAAGATATACTTTTGTTGGAGGTTCTACGGTTGGTGGAGCTGTTATTTATGAAGATGGGCTTTTCCTCTACTCACACCATGCAACGGATCCGTGCAGTGGTCGTCTTGTTAATGCCTTTGACTTGGTCCGTTTGCATAAGTTTGGGGAATTAGACGATGAAGCAAAGCCCGATACACCTGTCAATAAATTGCCTTCTTTCGTCCAAATGAGTGCCTTTGCGCTAAATGACACAGGCGTAGGAGCAGCGTTGAACCAAGAACGGTATGAGCAGGCGATGCAGGATTTTGGTTCTCCGGTGGGGCAGTCAGGATCCCCAGCAACCGAACAGGATTTCAATTGGATTCAAAAGTTAAAAATCAGTCCCACGACTGGACAACCGTTAAAGTCCATTGAAAATGCACAGATTGCGCTTGAAGGCGATCCTAATTTAAAAGGGCGCATTCGTATGGATTCCTTTGCGGATGCCGTTATTGGCATCGCACCGTTTCCCTGGGCACCGAGAGATCAAGAAGAAGGACCTTTTTTATGGACAGAGCAAGATGATGCAGGATTAAGAAGTTATCTTGAAAAGATATTAGGTTTTCGTGTGCGCGATCTAATTAATGATGCTTTGGTGTTGTGCGCAGCCAAGAACCGGTTCAATCCTGTTGTCGACTATCTCAATAGTTTACATTGGGACGGTGTAAAACGCTTAGAAACTCTTTTTATCGATTATCTTGGAGCAGCTGATACGCCTTATACGAGGGCTGTTACTCGTAAATCGTTTATCGCTGCTGTTGCAAGAGCGATGAATCCGGGATGCAAACATGATACCATGCCTGTTTTGACCGGTGCGCAGGGGATGGGGAAAACCACTTTAATTCAGAAGATGGGGAAATCGTGGTTTACCAATAGCATTGAATCCTTTGAGGGGAAAGAGGCAGCTGAACTTTTACAGGGTGTGTGGCTTGTGGAAATAGGCGAAATGAGCGCGTATAACAAAAGTGATGTAAATACCATCAAAGGATTTTTAAGCCGTACAGAAGATCAATATCGGGCTGCCTATGCACGGAAAACGGAAAAGCATCCTAGACGTTGCGTGTTTTTTGGTACATCCAATAGAAGTGATTATTTAAAGGATCCAACAGGTGGTCGACGTTTTCTTCCGATTGATGTTGGAATTCAGCAACCGACAAAAAGCGTGTTTCACCATTTAGATGGTGAAGTGGATCAGTTATGGGCGGAGGCAGTGATGCATTGGCGGTTGGGCGAGAGCACGTTCTTAAGTGGGGAGCTGGCAGAAGAGGCGAAACGGCAACAAGAAAGCCATTCGGAGCAAGATCCACGAGAGAGTCTTATTCGTGAATTTATCGAAAGAAAAGTGCCGTTAGATTGGCAGAAGAAAGACATAGGCGCTAGGAAAATGTATTGGTCCGGTGAGTTTGGAAAGGTAGACACGCCTACCGAACCAAGAGACCGAGTATGTGCAGCAGAGATATGGGTCGAGTGTTTAGGCGGAGAAATCCGATTCATGAAGCGAGCAGATACGATTGCCATTAATGACGTTTTAGAGCAAATCGGAGGGTGGAAAAAGAAGAAAAATCCTTTCCGGTACGGTCCTTACGGGATCGTAAAAGGTGGATATATCCGCGAAAACTAAGAATGTATGTTTGTATACTTTCTCTTGAAAAACTGTATACTTTCTCCCTGTTTTGTATACCTTCCTAAAAAATGGAAGTGTATACCTTGTATACTTTAAAAATTGAGAAAGTATACGGCAAAGTATACAGAAAAAACGTTGGTATATCTATATTTATATTACTTTGTATACTTTGTATACCTTAAATCTAGTAAAAGTAATAAATAGAGAGAATAGAGAGAATAGAGATATATACGTATTACCTAAATAGCCTATTTTTTATATATATGCATATAGGGGGTCTTAAAGTAGACAGGGATGTTAGGAGGAGCAGAATTGAACGACTGTGAAAAATGGCTTTTTAATTTTTTGAAAGATAGAGATTTTGTCCTTTGCGATGAGGTGAGAGAGGACTTTAAAAAACAAGGATTTAAAAAATCTGAATTCAAAGCAGCTAGAAAGAGTCTAAGAATTGAAACCATCAACAACGCAAATTGGAGTGAGGGCGGATCCACAGAATGGTTTTGGAGGCTACCGAAATGAGAGAAAGAGATATTGAAATTTATTTGAGGGATGAAGTGAAAAAAATAAAAGGGAGAGCCTATAAATTCGAATCACCTGGTAATGCAGGTGTGCCAGATAGGTTGGTTATTCTTCCAGGAGGCAGAGTGTTTTTTATCGAGTTGAAAGCACCCGGTAAAAAGTCAAGACCGTTACAG
>NZ_NAZB01000054.1:0-5416 GCF_003055045.1 Heyndrickxia sporothermodurans | reverse complement strand
TTTTTATAAGATCTCGTAGAATGGCGATTTCAAGGTCTTTTTCACCTAATATTATTTTTAGCTTTTCATTTTCCTCGGATAACTCTTTAGAATCAATATCTGGCAGCACAGTAACATCTACTTCACCGTATTTGCCATCTTTATATTCACGAATCCAACGACTTACCATGTTCGGATTCAGTTCGTATCGACGTGCTACTAACGAATTATTGCCTGTCTCAGTGGCTTCTTTTACGACTTGTAATTTAAAATCTTTTGAGTGTTTTGTTCGTTTCATTATGTCAGCCTCCTTGGTACATTAAGTAGTATAATATTTATTACTCTTACTGTCCAAGTTCATTTAGGGGCTATAGAGCTATAATGGTTTAAAACATGATGTTAAACATCGACTTAAAGCCATCCAATTATGGATGGCTCGGATATTTTCTCTTAATTAAGGTGGGCTTGTTCCTTTGTTTTCCAGCATCTATTATTTTTAAATTAATGTCAATATTATTAATTGAGTGATTATTCAACGGTATTTTTCCATCATGTTGTATTCTTTTCCAAGTGGAATAATTCTTTATGTAAAGTACGTTTGAAAGACGATATATATCAGAATCCAGTTTCAGACCTTCTAAATAAGTATCCATTATTTCTTTTTTAATTTTCCTTTTAGCCTCAGAACTTATTTCCTCTAATGAATTAGTTCGTCTTACTTTATTTATATGTACTTTAGCTTTAATTTTAACATCAAATTTAACCTCATTATGTTTTATGACCGGAGTTACCTTTACATGTAAGTTCCTTAATAAAAGACCCATACCTTCCTTGCCTTTTATAGTTATTTCTGATCTTTGAAAATCCTTATTCATCCATCTATATCCTTTAGCTTTACTGTTACTAAGATACCCTTTCAAATTGTCATTAGTGATAATACCTAATCCGTTTAATATTGCTGCATCCATGTGTTTAGAATCAGCTTCCCATGATTGGTGATTTCCTGAAATAATTGGTAATACTATTTCATTTGGTGGACGGTTATTTAAAATAATTAATCTTCTTAAATCAATAGGTCGGATATAGGAAAATTGTTTAAAACTAGGTTCTGGATCACTAAGGCGTGAAAGATCTGTAGACATTCCAATATTCGGCATGGCATGAAGTATATTAGGAATGGAATCTTCCGTTAGATATATCCATATTTGATAATAAGTTTCAACATACCGATCTAATATATCTGTAATGGCTTGTAAGCCTCCTTGTTTCAAAACATTTTCTGTGAAAACAATGTATGCAATATGCCCCCAGAAAAGTCTTCTTTGAGTTGTCTGATAGATATTAAAGATGGCTTCTTCCACGGTATTTCCTGATGCATGACCAAGTTCTGCTGTAACTTGGTTATTGCTACCTCCTGACTCGCTTTTTGCAAGTAGTCCTAAATTAATGATTTGTAAATATGCTATATATTTACCGTCTTTATAGTCAAGACCTATAGAATGTATGTAAACCATTCTTTCCGTTTGTTTCACATCCCAGCATCCAGAAAGAAATACTGTAGTTAAAATGCTCAATAAAAGAAAAAATTGATTAGCTTTTCTTTTTATTTTCATTTTCTTCACCTGTTCTAGTAACGTCATTTAATTCGAGCGCTTTTGGCCTTTTTGTGTATTTTGTGTTAGGAATTTTAATAATTGTTTTAATAAAATCAGATATATTTAGTAGGCTAATTCCCTCCAAATAAGAAACACCAAATGTATTTATTCTGCCGATATATGCACAAATAACAAATATTGCTGTAAACATGCCAAAAAAACCGAATAAAGAAGAGAATATAATAATAAAAAGACGTGTAAGAGAGAGTGTTCCAATTAAAGATTGGTCATTTAGATTAAACGTGGATAATGTGGAAAGAGCTATTACAACGACGGTAACCGGACTAGCCAATCCAGCACTTATTGCAGCATCTCCAATTATTAATCCACCAACTACACTAAGAATTTGACCAATGGACATAGGTAATCGTAATCCCGCCTCTTTAAAAAGTTCAAATAAAAGTAACATAAGAATAACTTCAATGGATATTGGTAATGGAACTCCTTTTCTTGATTCGACAACGGTTGCTAATAATGAGATTGGGAGTTGATCTTGATGAAATGAGGTTAAAGAGACCCATATGCCTGGTAGTATAGCTGACAAGAAAAGTCCAGATATTCTTATCAATCGTTGAAATGAACTGAAGATGTATGATACTTCTTTATCTTCACTTCCTTTAAGTAGCAAAAAAAAGTTAATAGGAGTAATTAAGGCAATAGTGACACCATCAATTAGGATAACAAACCTTCCATTTAATAATGTTTGCACAGCGAAATCTGGCTTACCAGTATACTGGTGTCTTGGAAATACTGCATAAGGAGTGTTATTGAACGTTTCTTCTAATTGTTGGGTAGTTACAAGTCCGTCGATATCAATGGTAGAAAGTCTATTTTTTATTTCTTTAAGTACATTCATATTTGCGATATCATCCATATAAAGAATAGCAACTTTCGTTTGGGAACGTTTACCTATCGTTGTTTGTTCAAATGCAAGTGAAGATGTGCGTAATCTTTTCCTGATTAAAGAAATGTTAACATTGATATCCTCAATAAAGTTATCTCTAGGACCTTTTACAGTTGCTTCAGTGGCAGTCTCTTCAGGCTTTCTTTGAGGACGTTCTGATATATCAATCGTAAAAAGTTTTCCATTGATTCCAAAATCGATTAATAATTTTCCGGCGAATATATCCGTTATTGCAACCTCTAAATTATCAATTACATCCAAGGTTGGGATATGTAGATAGTTGCGTATCTGTTCCTCAGTGATTTCGCCTTTATGTACGAAAAAAAAATGATCAATTGACTGAGGAACAGTATTGTATAATATTTCAGTATTGACTAGTCCCGAACAATATATATATGTAATTTGATGATGTATATAAGTAGTTGTGGAAAATTGTATATCCGGACATTTTTTTAGAACATTTCTTAATACTCGTTCACTAATTACGGTGCTCTTTTTATTATTATCATTACTTATTGATAAATTTTTTTGTAGGGATTTTTTTTTGAAAAACTTCATACATTTATTCTCCTTTTATGTAGTACTAAAATAAATAAGGATAATAGAAGTAAAAAACTGATTAAAAAGTAAGTCGTAAAAGGTAGTAGGATATTCCATAAAACATTCGAATAATGAATATCACTGATGGGATAAACGGCATATCCAATTACGATAAATAAAATTACAAATAGACACCATTTTGAATATAAATTAATTTCTAATAAAACTTCTTTTATCGTATAAAAGAATAAGGAAATGCGAATAAATGCACCTGCTAACCATTGATACAAAGCTAAAAAACTCACATGTTCAATAAAATCCCCTATAGAAACTAATCCCCATTCTTCAAATGCTGGGAAACGTTGATAGGATGCTTCAACCTCATCAAATTCCGTTATTGCTCCTATTAATGGTCCTAATGTAAGCCCCATTAATATGAAAGACGTTATAAAGAGATGTCGAAATTTAACTGGAGTATTAATTCTCTTTTTTAAAAATAAAAAAAGCATAAGTTCAGTCATTCCGGAATAGGGAAAAATAATACTTTTTAATATGGGCCTATATCCATTTTCAAAAATAGGAAGTAATAGTGAATAATCTTTGTGTTCCATATTTGTAAAAGCAACGAAAAACCCAAGACAGACAACGAAAATGAGTAATAAGATATTAATGATACTTATCGTTCCTAGTTTTGATCCTCCAAAATATAGGCAAACAATACTGAAAATACATGCTACTATCCATTTTGGGGTTTCAGGAAGATATCCAACATTAATTAACGCAATAGTTTCTCTTAATGTGATAGCACTTAAATTTATTAAAAAGAGAATAAAGATTATTCCCAAAATAATAATAATTTTTTTGTTTACTTTAAATCGTAGCCACTCAAAAATTCCCTCATTATTAATTGACTTTTGCAAAACTAAAAGAAGTATAATCCAGACTAAGGATAATAAAAATGATAGAATTACACTGATCCATGAATCTTTACCTGCATGTTGCACAAGTGGAGATATTACAAATACATGATTGTTTAGACCTATCACTGTTATTAGAATAAGCATCATTTGCTTATTTGTAATGGAATCAAGTGTATTAATACTAGCACCTCCTTTTTTTTTAATATTATTTTTAAAAAAGGAGAAATTTATTCGTTTTTTTATATAAAATCATAGGTAGACTCAGGAAAATACATAAACTTAATTCTTAGGAACATTTCAATATTAATTTTAATAGGCATAATTTTTTACAATATTTTTGAGAACCACAGCTTTTTTCATTGTTCCATTAAAGCAAATGTTAGTTATCTTATTTATTTTGCGTGGTAGAATAAAAAAATAAAGCCCAGTATTCCAAGCTTTATCTATCTTAAATACTTATGAAGTTAGGTAGCATTTTTTACATAATGTTTTCCATCTATTTTCAGCATTTAACCATCTTTTTTTATGACATGAGGGACAAGGAATTCTTATCTTATGTAATTCCCATTTCAACTTTTCCCCGTTAAAAACGTACTTTTCATTTTCGTTTGAAGGATTAGGGATTTTTTTTACTCCTGCATCAATAATGCATTTCTGACAATAAAGTTTATTATCAAATTTAATTAGTTTTACAAACTTAATTCCTTTCAGTTCCCCGTCTATCACACCACAAGAACTACAAACAAGTCCATTTAATTTGTTCTGATAAAGTTTAATATTAATTTTACATATGTATTCATTATAACCATCATAGTAACGAACATCTGGAATAATCTTTGAACAACAATAGCAGTTTAATTCCTTTGTTCCAGATGGATAGGTAAATTCATAACCCGAACTGCCTTTCTTATCCGACTTAAGTTCAGCACTACCCAAAACATTTAAGACATTGTTAAATCCACAATGAGGGCATATTATACTGAATTGGTCTGTTCTACAATCCTTACAATCACATGGTCTACCCCAATCACAATTTGGCATAAAGCACGAACTCCCTCCCTAAAATATTCTTTCTTTTAAGATAACATGTTAATAGATTCGGAAAAACATCTTTTTTCACATGGAATAAGGTGAAAATTACCGATATCCTCTCAATATAATTGTTCAGGAAATCACAGCTTTATGTACTATTAAAGAATTGTTGTTGGTTTGATTTAAAGTTTGAACAAAAATATGCTTTGAATGTTGATTTTATAAGAAAAACCCCCTCCGTTTTGAAAAAAGATTACTCAAAACCGGATTAACCCCCGAATTTTGGACAGTATTTCTCTTAATCTCACTTTATCTTAAAACTACATTCTTTTTCGTTTCCTTTTGTCCTTTTGAGATCATAGCCATTGCTTCCATTCCTTCAAGGT
>NZ_NAZB01000053.1:0-13965 GCF_003055045.1 Heyndrickxia sporothermodurans | reverse complement strand
AGCACAATCCATTTCAGGGAGAATTACTGCGCCAAATTTTTGGAGAAGAATAAACGGTTTGCAAAAACAAATCGTGAACGATACTTCACATGAAATTGTTACATTCGCGAAAGAGCATAGGTGTGATGTGATTGTATTCGAGTACCTTGATCAGATGAAAATGCCTAAAGGATTTTGGGGTGCGAAAAAACTGCGTTTCAAACTTCGGTACTGGCGAAAGAAAGGAATCCAAAATAAAGTCGAAGAAATGGCCCATTACCTAGGAATGAGAATTTCAAGGATTAACGCCCGCAATACAAGTGTGTTAGCATTTGATGGCTCTGGAAAAGTGCAACGAAATGCTAAAAAGGACCTCGCTACGTTTACGACAGGAAAAGTGTATCATGCAGATTTACAAGCTTCGTATAATATAGGGGCCCGTTATTTTATTCGTGGCATGCAAAAATCCATTTCTGAAAAGAAATGGTTGGCTCTTCAGGCAAAAGTTCCTGAGTTGTCAAAAAGAACTGAACAAACCTTGTCTTCATTCATTAGTCTGAATCAAGCGCTAGAGACATGAAAGGTGTCTTATCTGCTGATTTTGTACTGTATTTAAGATAAGGGATGCTCCAACAAAATCTATGATTTGGAGAGGTTCACTAATGTTGAGAAATAAGGTGAAAAAGGGATAGTGGAGTACTATCCCTTTTAATGTCCATGATTTCCTTTTGTCGGATTAGTGATCACAAACTCTTCCTCGGGTACATAGAAAAATTGAATCCATACCCCATCCAAATAGTCTTCATCGCGTTTGTCTAACAGAATATCGATTCCTTTATCTGTTTTGACAATTTCATCATGCTCTGTTGGATGATCAAATTGCAGTGCGTAATGGGCATGGTCACCATGTACTTCTGTAATAATTACGCGAAGCATCTTTCCTTCGGATTCTTCGTCCTTTAACATCTTATCCATCACTTTTGCTGCATTACGATTGATTTTAACCTTCATTAAAATGACCTCAATTCTTTTTCAAGCATGTGCTTAACTGCTATCATTTTATCACAAGAAACCGGGTTCTATACAAATGGAGACGATGGCAACCTGTATTTTTCCTATTTGATTAATTGTAGAAAAAGGGATCTAAAAACAAGAGGTTGAAACTTATGGTAGAATATTAATAAATAAATTTCTTGTAAAATAAGCTTTTCATGCTTATGGTATATTACCAATCAACTCTCAACATGGATGTGAATTGGAGGCATTTTTATGAAAACCTATCAAACTTTACTTTTTGATATAGATGATACGTTATTGGATTTTGGAGCGGCCGAGGATTTAGCGTTACGTATGCTGTTTGCAGATCAAGAAATAGTTTTAACAGACGAAATGAAAGCGAGATATGATTTACTCAATCAAGGTCTTTGGCGATCTTTTGAAGAGGGAACAATTACTCGTGATGAGATAGTGAATACTCGCTTTTCAATCTTCTTAAAGGAATATGGCAAAGAGGTTGATGGGGCTATTCTTGGAAAGAAATATAGTAGTTATTTAGCTGAAGGACATCAGCGGATTGATGGAGCACTTGAATTAATATCAAATTTGCGGCAAAAATATGATCTCTATATCGTAACAAATGGCATCTCCGAGACTCAATATAAACGCCTACATGATTCCGGCTTATACTCACTATTCAAGGATATCTTTGTTTCTGAAGATACCGGATACCAGAAGCCAATGAAGGAATACTTTGATTATGTCTTTGCCCGAATTCCTCACTTCTCTCAGGAAAAAACATTAATTATCGGGGATTCATTAAGTGCAGATATTCGGGGTGGATATACTGCAGGAATAGACACATGTTGGTTTAATCCTAGTATGAAGAGCAACAATACTGACGTTATTCCAACCTATCAAATTCAGAAACTCGAAGAGCTATATCAAATTTTACAAATAGAATTGAAAGTCGTTTGAGGGATATGGGCCCTATCCGACAATAAAAAGGGCACAACTTTTTCAAATGAAAAGCTGTGCTCTTTTATATAATATCGGTCCAAGCTTTAGTTAGAGTTAGTACACTCGGTCACCATTAAAAATTGAATTTTTTACAACGACATAGTCTACATTACGGATAGCATCTAGTTTACTTCCGCCTGCGTATGAAATAGAGGATTGAAGATCTTGTTCCATTTCAATTAGTGTATCTTGTAATTTACCTTTATGTTCTACGTGCATTTTCTTGCCTTCTACGTTTTTCTTTTCGCCCTTTTGAAATTCAGAAGCAGAGCCAAAGTATTCTTTATAAAGCTTTCCATCTTTCTCAAACGTTTCACCCGGAGATTCTTCGTGTCCTGCAAATAAGGATCCAATCATCACCATCGATGCACCGAAGCGAATTGATTTCGCGATATCCCCATGTGTACGGATACCACCATCTGCAATAATTGGCTTGCTTGCTGCTTTTGCACACCAACGCAGCGCAGCTAATTGCCAACCACCTGTCCCAAAACCCGTTTTAATCTTTGTAATACAAACTTTTCCGGGCCCAATTCCGACTTTTGTAGCATCTGCACCCGCATTTTCCAGCTCTCTAACAGCCTCAGGAGTTCCAACGTTTCCGGCAATCACAAAGCTTTCTGGTAAGTACTTTTTAATATGTTGAATCATATTGATGACTGCATTGGAATGTCCATGCGCTATATCAATCGTAATATATTCAGGTACTAGGTTTTCTTCAGCAAGCTGTTGAATGAACTGATATTCTTCCTCTTTCACACCAACGCTAATCGACGCATACAACCCGCGAGATTTCATGTCCTTAATAAACGTTGATCGCTTTTCCGGTTGGAAACGATGCATAATATAAAAATAATCGTTTTCTGCTAAGAAAAGGGCTACCTTTTCATCGATGATTGTCTGCATGTTGGCTGGAACGACAGGTAATCTAAATGTACGTCCGCCTAATTTTACCGATGTATCACACTCCGAGCGACTATTTACCACACATTTTGCAGGAATTAATTGAATATCTTCGTAATCAAATACATTTTCCATAAATAACACTCCTAAACACGAATATTGAAATCATTTTCATTGAAAATCATTCGTATATTTCTAATTTAAAACATTATCTTCATTATGTCAAAGTTTTTTAATTTTTATGTAAAAAGTGGCAGGTCATCTGAAATGGTCAGCTTCCTAAAAAAGTGAAAAGAAGAAGGAAAAAGCTGATATTTTGACGAATATTGTAAAAGTATAAAAAATTGTGGTACAATTACTGAAATTTAATTTAATAAAATGGCTGTCCATCATCTTTACTACACCATTCTTAATGGAATACATACAATAACTATGATTTAAACAATACGATAGACGGATAATAGTGAATTAAAATTTTTGTAAATAACTATTGGGGGACTATGTCATGGAAGAAAAGGATATAGAATTGCAATTTAAAAGAATACTAGACTTCGGATACCAAAAGGGAAACGAAGCAGGCATATCAGCTAATCAACTTATTGAAGAACTATCGGAGAAATTGAAAATACTTGTCCATTATGAACGTAAGGAAGACTAGTGGGAAAGTAAACTTGTTTATTTTCCCACACTAGTCCGACCTTCTGGCCGATACTTCCGTTTTGTCCCTATAGGATAACATGTTTGCAACAAGTGCGCCGATGGTTAGGTTGACGACCATATTGGCAACGGCTGGCACGGCGGCAACGGAGCTGATGTGTTGCATGGCAAGGGTTGAAGATAGGGCGGTATTGCAGATGCCTACATGAAAAAGAATGGATCTACTGCTTGGTTCTGCAATGTTAAAGTGCCGCGCGATCCAATAGCCGGCTATCATTGGAATCGATACTTGAAAAAAGACGGCGATAAAGATCAGCGGGAGCAACTCAATATGTTGGTGCAAGGATTGTTGCGCTCCCGAAATAACGGATAACACGACAATAAATAACGCAATAGTAGAAATAAATGACGTATAAGGTTGGACATACTTCACCTTATCGGACCACTTCCATTGCAAGAATAACCCAATAAAAAGAGGGATGAACACGATATAAATAATATTTAAAAATAATGGTAAAAAAGCAATTTCAATAAATTTTCCGGCAGAAACTTGGACAAGTGTTGGCGTCAAAAGTGGTGAGATGATTGTATCCATCGTGGCCATCGTGATGCTTAATGCAACTTCTCCTCCGGCAATAAATGTATATAAATTAGCGGATGTTCCACTAGGAACAGTACCAGCTAAAATGACCCCGGCTGCGATTTCAGGTTCTGTCCGAAAGAATAGAAAGGCAATCACGATTGTTACACCTACTGTAATGATCCATTTCAATGCGACCCCGATCAATGCATTTTTCGGCTTTTTCAATACAGACAAAATACTTTGACTTGAAAGTGACATCCCCATTAAAAGAAAAATAGTCCCTAATCCAATTCCTGTAAAGCTTCTAATCGAACGAAAAGTATTTGGAAAAACATAAGCAATAATCGACAACAAAACAATCCATAAAGGCAAAAACTTCGATAACATCCTCATGCAAAATTGGAAAATCTTCATAGAATTACCTCCGACTATTCCTTCCAACATATTAAATACTACCAATTTACTATACTTTCTATCTAATAAACAATAACTTTATCGTAAAAATATAAATATTAATAACATATTGACAATTTAAAAATATCTAATTTATAATAATCCCGTAAAATGTAACTAGGGTTCCGAATAATGAAACCAAATACGGGGGTGATTCCATTCGCAGAGGTTCTTAAAACTGTAGAGAAGGCATTCAAATTAGTAGAAATGCTTGCAGAGAAGCCAATGACATTTACCGAAATGGTAAGCAAAGCAAAGAGCAATAAAGCAACAATTCATCGTTTTCTTTCCACCTTTGACCAGTTAGGTTACATCACAAAAGACCATCAAGAGAAATATTACTTATCACAACAATGGTTACAAATTGCCCAAAAGGCATCTGACAACTTAGACCTCAACAGTATTGCACGACCATATCTCCAATCCATCGCAGAAAAAGTAAATGAAAGTACTTTCTTGGCACAGTTTGTAGGGGATCAAGTTCTTTATGTAGAAAAAATGGAAAGCCAATCAGCTGCCCGCATTGTATTGGGAGTTGGAAAACATGCACCATTATACTGTGTCGCATCCGGGAAACTATACTTAGCACATCTAACCGAAAAACAACTAGATTCATATTTTTTAAGAAACAAATTGGAAGCGCATACAGAGAATACGATTACGAGCAGGACTCAACTGATAGTTGAATTAGAAAAGGTTCGGAAAAATGGCTATGCCATTGACCGTGAAGAATGGGAGAAAGGATTAAAGGGAATTGCCTTCCCCATTTATAATGCGCGAAACGAATTGGCAGGTGCACTCTGTGTCGCCGGATTATCCTATCGATTTGATGATGAGGTAATGGAAAAAGCGATTATTCTTGGAAAACACGCAACAAAAGATCTTTCATTAAGACTAGGATTTATAAACAAGGGGGAATTGTAAATGAAGGGGAGAAAACTAGCACTAATCATTGTGAGCGCTATTTTGTTGGTTGCATTAGCGGGATGTGGCAGCTCAAAAAGCGCCTCTGGAGGGAAAAAAAGTTATAACCTAAAAATGTCTGTTACCGTTTCTGAATCTTCAACATGGTATAAAGCCGCGGAGAAATTCGCGAAGGAAGTAGAAGAGAAAACAGATGGAAGAATCAAAACAAAGGTTTATCCAAATGAACAATTATCCGGCGGCGATTCTGCCAAAGGTGTAGAAATGCTTGTAAAAGGATCAACCGATTTCAGCTATCATTCACCTATTATCTATTCTGTTCTCGACGCTCGTCTCGGTGTTGTCAGTGCCCCATTTCTATTTAAAGACTTAAATGAAGTTGATCAAAAAATGAATGGAAAAGGTGGAGAAGAGTTAAAGAAAATCCTCTCAGAAAAAGGCATCGAAACATTAGGCTTTGGTGAAAACGGCTTTAGACAAGTTACTAACAGTGTTCATCCAATTAAAACGCCTCCAGACTTGAAAGGATTAAAAATACGTATTCCAGGTATCAAAATGTATACCGATTTATGGAGAGGGTATGGAGCAGATCCAACGGCTATGACATTCTCTGAAGTATTTACAGCTTTACAGCAACATACGATTGATGGTCAAGAAAACCCAATTGACGTTATTTATTCTTCTAAGCTAAATGAAGTTCAAAAATACATCTCAATGTGGAATTATTCCTATGACCCGTTAATTTTCGGTATGAACAAAAAGAAATTCGACAGTATGAGTCCAGACGATCAAAAAATTATTAAAGAAGCTGCAAAAAATGCGAATGAGTATCAAATTAAATTAGCTCGTGAACAAGAAGAAAAACAAATTCAAGAATTAAAAGATTCTGGGATGGAATTTTATTATCCAACCGATGCTGAAATCGAACAATTTAAAAAAGCATCAGAAAATATTTATAAAACGTATGAAAAAGATTGGGGAGCTGACTTGTTGAAAGCCTTTCAAGAAAGCTAAGAGGGGGAACGTTCATGTCTAAGATAATTGCTTATATAGAAAATACTGTCTTAGCAGTTTCATTAGGTGTAATGAGTCTAGTAGCATTTGCTAATATCGTTTCACGCTATTTATTCCATTACTCTATTTCATTTACGGAAGAGGTGACCGTTAACCTATTTGTCCTGGTTACCTTTTTAGGTGCTGCGGCGGGGATTAGAAACAATGCCCATCTCGGTTTCTCTATGTTATTTGATAAGTTAACCGGCGTACCCAAAAAAGTGCTAATTGTTTTTAGCAGCACACTTATTTCCGTCATCTTTCTCGTTTTTGTCTACTTTGGCTATGACATGGTCAGTTTTCAAGTAGAATCGAATCAAATGACACCCGCACTGGGCTTGCATCAATGGATTTTTACATTAGGATTTCCGATTGGTTGTCTATTTGGTTTATATCGGGCGATTGAAGCTGGCTTCATTGAATGGAAAGAAACGAAAGCTAATGAAAGTGGGGTTAAAGCATGACAACACTTTTACTATTTGGGATCTTTGCCCTACTCGTTATCATTAGAATTCCGATCGCAATCTCCTTAGCGGTCTCCTCCATTGTTGTTCTCTTAGTAAGTGGAGGAATTGATAATCTTGCACTCGTACCGGATGTGTTATATTCCAGTGTTGCGAAATTCACACTTCTGGCAATTCCGTTCTTTGTCCTTGCCGGAGTCATTATGGATTATGCAGGGATTTCGAAGCGCTTGATTCATTTTGCTGATGTATGTGTCGGTCATCTTAAAGGCGGAATGATCTTTGTAACTGTCATAACAGCAATTTTCTTTGCTGCTATTTCGGGGTCTGGACCAGCTACGGTTGCTGCAATCGGAAGTATTCTCATTCCGGCCCTTGTGAAAAATGGAATGAAACGAGAATCGGCAAGTGCGTTGTTAGCAAGTTCCGGTTCTATTGGGATTGTTATCCCTCCAAGTATTGCCTTCATCGTTTTTGCCGTTGTTGCTGGTGATCAGATTAGTATTTCTATTGGACGTTTATTTGTTGCCGGAATTATTCCAGGATTATTAATGGGAATTGGTTTCATTATTTCGGCGCTTTATGTAAAAAACAGAGGCTTAGTTAGGCAGTCGATTGGCAATGAAGAGGTTGCTGCTACTTTAGAAAAAAGAGAAAGAGCATCTGGAAAGGAAGTTTTTAAAGCCTTCCGCAGTGCGATTTGGGGGCTTTTAATACCAGTCATTATTCTTGGCGGTATTTACGGAGGAATATTTACCCCAACAGAAGCAGCTGTTGTTGCTGTCTTTTACGGATTTATCGTCGGGATCTTTATTTATCGTGAATTGAGTATAAAAGATATTTTTAAAATTCTTTATGATGCGTCGATCCAAACAGCAGTTATCACATTTATTGTCAGTGCCGCATCCTTATTCGCGTATATCATTACAACTGAACAAATTGCACAAACAATGTCGGATTCGTTATTAGGTCTTTCATCCAGTCCAATTGTCTCACTATTAATCATCAATGTTATTTTGTTAATTGCTGGTGCATTTATCGATGCGATTTCTGCGTTCTATATTTTTGTTCCGATTTTAATTCCAGTGATTATACACTTCAATATTGATCCAACCGTGTTCGGTGTCTTTATGACAGTCAACCTTGCAATCGGATTATTTACACCGCCAGTCGGATTGAATTTATATGTAGCTAGCGGGATTGGAAATGTGAAGATCCATAAAATTTCAAAGGCTATCGTTCCATTTTTAATATCGGCTGTCATTGTTTTGCTTTTGATTACGTATATTCCAGCACTGTCAACATTTTTACCTAATTTAATGGGGATCAAATAATTATCGGCCCCTTTTCAGATTGAAAAGGGCCAACAAAATTAAAGGAGCTGTTCTAAATGGGGAAACTTGAAGGTCATGTAGCGATAATAACTGGTGCATCTGGTGGAATTGGCGGTGGATGTGCATATAGGCTTGCCCAAGAAGGTGCCAATATAGTGATTGTTGATTTAATCGATGCAAGTGAGATGGTAGAAAAAATCACATTGGAATTTCCGGAAAGCAAGGTTCGATCCCATCAAATCGACATTCGCGATAATGATGAAATTCAATCAGTTGTTGATCAAACGGTTGAAGAGTTTGGAAAAATCGATATTTTAATTAATAATGCAGGAACATGCGGACGTGTTGATATTGAAGAAATGACAGAAGAAATTTGGGATCGCGACTTAAACACAAATTTAAAAGCCACTTTCTTCTTTACGCAAAAGGTCCTTTATCCACATATGGTTTCTCGGGGATATGGACGAATTGTAAATATTAGTTCGATTTCGGGAATGAATGGCGGGCATATTTCCGGATTTGATGCAAATAGCTGGAAGGGAAGATCGGGACCTGCTTATGCTGCAAGTAAAGGTGGAGTAATTGCTTTAACGAAGTGGGTAGCAAAAGAGCTCGGTGCAAAGGGCATTACTTGTAATAGTGTGGCACCTGGTGCGGTCGAATCAAGAATTACAAGTGGGATCGCCTATAATCTGGATAATCAAGTTGTGAAGCGTATGGGGCAGCCGGAAGATATTGCTGAAGCAGTATGTTATTTTAGTACGCCAGAATCTAGCTATACTACTGGGCAAACACTTCGCGTATGTGGTGGTGCAGTATTTGCATAAGTAAGAAGAATGTGTAAACAAAGGGGGAAGAGAGCATGCGGCAGTCACATTCTCAATATAATGAAGAAAAAGGAATTTTATTAGGAAGTCTCGCGAAAGATGATGATTTGCTATTAGGTATTTTAAAGCAATGTGAAAAAAACAATATTCGAGCGGGAGCCTTTCATTGTATTGGCTCTTTGAAATCAGTGAATTATTGCATATTAGAAAAAGTGAACGGGGAATACACCTATACAACACCAATTAAGGAAAGTAAAACAGTCGAGCTTCTTAGTGGAAATGGCTTTATCGGTGTGAAAGAGGATGGCAGTCCAGACATTCATCTTCATGGAATTTTTATCGATGAGAAGGGCAAAATTGCCGGTGGTCACTTTCTTGAAGGTGGGAATTCGGTTGCTGTTACTGTTGAGTTTTCTGTTACTGCCTCTTCTGATGCAGTAGCAATTCGAGAGGCGATTCCCGGTACAGAATTTCGAGTTTTCAATTTTTATAAAGAGGGGGAAAAGTAGTTGGAAACAATCGCATCTTATGCAAAGAAAGCTTTTCTTACTTTTAAAAATACACCGGCTGTTAAATATAAAGATATTATCCACACATATGGAGAATTAGAAAGTAGAACATATAAAATTGTCTCATTTCTCCAAGGAAAAGGAGTTAAAAAAGGTGATCGGGTAGCGATCTTAATGTCAAACCGATCTGAACATATTGAGCTTGATTTGGCATGTGCATTTGGAGGATTTATCAAAGTTCCATTAAATTATAGACTGCACCCTTCAGAACATGAATATATGATTGAGCAGTCAGGTGCGATGATTCTCATCGGAGAAGTGGAATTACTCGATTGTATCTCGTTACATATCCCGAAAATAACGGTTGGAGACATGTATGAAACACTTATTAAAGAAGCAGATCAGTCTTTTCAAGAGGTAGATATTCAGGAAAATGATCATTTTGCGATTATGTACACATCTGGAACAACAGGCAAACCAAAAGGAGTCACATTATCACACCGCAATATCGTTTCTGGTGCCCTATCGTTATCGCTAGCTTGTGAGATTAGTTGGGATGATGTAATTGGGCATGTTGCTCCATTAACACATGGAAGTAATTTTCTCTCCCATGCTGCTTGGTTATTTGGGTTAACCCAAGTCATTTTCGATAAATTTGATCCGGAAGACTTTTTAGATGACATTTATAAGGAAAAAGTGAGCGTGATTTTCCTCGTACCAACGATTGTGAATTTACTCGTTCAAGGAAAAAACTTTGATCCGAAAAAATTAAAGCATGTAAAAAGCATTAATATGGCTGGTTCTCCAATTGCTGCAAGCAAATTACGCTTTGCATTGGATCAAGTTGGGGAGAAATTTGTCGAAACGTATGGTCAGGTGGAAGCTCCGATGGCGATTACAATTATGCCGCGGAAGGAACTAGGAAAGCGTCTGGAATCCTGTGGGATGACTGGACCGTTTGTTGAGATGAAAGTAGTGGACGAAAAAGGTATAGAAGTGAAGCAAGGTGATGTAGGAGAAGTTATCTGCAAAGGATCACTGGTCATGGAAGGTTATTGGAATAATCCAGAAGCAACGAAGGAAACACTTCAAGATGGCTGGCTTTACACAGGCGATTTAGGTTGGGTAGATGATCGTGGATTTTTGCATCTCGTTGATCGGAAAAAAGAAGTAATCATTTCGGGTGGATTAAATATTTATCCGAGGGAAATTGAAGAAGTGCTAAATAAACATACCTCCGTTAAAGAAACCTGTGTAATTGGACTTCCCGATGAAAAATGGGGTGAGATGGTTTCAGCTTTTATTGTCTTAAGGGAAGGACATACAGCGACAGAAGAAGAAATGCTGGAGCTATGTAAGCAGCATTTGGGCAGTTTTAAGAAGCCTAAGCTCATTCAATTTATTGATGAATTACCAAAAAGCTCCTATGGGAAAATTTTAAAAAAAGAAATGAAAAAAATATATGGAGGTGTTCATAGTTGAAACAGGTCACTGTTATCGGAACAGGAATGACGAAATTTGGAACACTAGCCGATAAATCTCTTAAACAATTACTGCTGGAAGCTAGTTTTCAAGCATTAAAGGAAGCTAGTTTTCCAAAAATAGATGCCGTTTTTATCGGGAATTTTATGTCTGGGGCCCTCGCTAATCAAGAAATATTAGGTTCATTAATTGCTCATGACTTAGGACTTGGACCGATTCCCACGGTAAAAATGGAAGGTGCTTGTGCAAGCGGCGGGATTGCTTTTCGCCATGCCTGTGAAATGATTGAGGCCGGTATTTACGATACGGTCCTTGTGGCAGGTGGAGAAAAAATGAAACATGCCCAATCCGATGTCGTTATGCAGGCAATTAATGCCGCAATGGATACGGATAGCAATGAGAAAAAAGTGGGATTATCGTTCCCAGGATTTTTTGGTATTCTTGCCAACCGTTATTTTTATGAAACAGAGGCTTCGAAAAAGCATCTGGCGTTGGTTGCATTGAAAAATCGTGAATATGCTAGAAATAATCCAAATGCACAATATCGTGATCCGGCTACTTTAGATGAAATTATGAATGCACGGATGATTACAGAACCGTTGGGATTATTCGATTGCTCACCGATAACAGATGGAGCAGCTGCCATTGTGCTAACCCGAGGGGATAAGGGAATTAGCGTTATCGCTTCTTCTCAAGCATCTGGTCCAACTCAAGCCCAAGAGGTGGAGGATTTATTAACTATTAGTGCGATCAATCAATCCGCTTCGATGGCTTATGAACAAGCAGGTCTTGGTCCGGATGATATTGATGTCATCGAACTTCACGATTGTTTTTCAATGACGGAAATATTGGCGATTGAAGCATTAGGATTGGCTAAACGTGGGGAAGGCTGGAAACTGATAGAAGCGGAACAAACCAAACATGGTGGAAAGGTTCCTGTCAATACAAGCGGCGGATTGCTTTCAAGAGGACATCCAATTGGTGCCACTGGCTTAGCGCAAATCTACCAAGTCGTTCAACAATTACGAGGAACTGCTTGTAATCAAGTGGAGGGAGCAAGAATTGCCCTTGCCCAAAATCTAGGTGGAACAGGATCGTATTCCACAGTCCACATTTTTACAAATGGGAGGTAAAAAAATGAAACTATCAATCTATGTTTGTGAATCATGTGGAAAAACGAGTGTACCCAAACGATTGATCTGCCCTGCCTGCAAATCAACTGCATTTACAACAAAGGAACTCGATGGCGAGGGAAAAGTATATTCCTTCACAAAAATCAATGTCTCTTCCGTTGAATTTAAACACTTAACCCCTTATTACGTCGTCTTAGTCGATCTCCCAACCGGGGAACGGATTACCGGACGAACAGCAGATGACGTACAAATTGATGACACAGTCCAATTAATTGATGTGGATAACGGTGCGTATATTTGGGCGAAGGGGTAAGGGGGAGTATGTTAGATGAAAAAGAGTCGTGTTCTTGTAGCAAGCTTGGTTGGTTCAGTAATTGAATGGTATGATTTTTATTTATATGGGACAGCAACCGGATTAGTTTTTACAAGTTTATTTTTTCCAAATCACGATCCAGCTATTTCACTACTTCTCGCATTTGTTACATTTGGTGCCGGCTATGCAGCTCGACCAATAGGCAGTATATTGTTCGGTCATTTAGGCGACCGCATCGGAAGAAAGGCAGCACTTATTTTTACCCTTGTTGGTATGGGAGGCAGCTCTATGCTCATTGGTGTTCTTCCAACTTATGACCAAGTAGGATTAATAGGTCCGATTTTACTTGTTACGTTGAGGCTTATCCAAGGAATTGCCTTAGGTGGTGAATGGGGAGGTGCTATTTTATTAGCAACAGAATATGCACATAAAGGTGTGCGAGGATTGTATGGATCAATCCCTCAATTAGGGGTTCCTATTGGGTTGGTTGCAGGTTCTTTTAGTCTCACCATTATAAATTACTTGACTACTGATAGCCAGTTCATAACATGGGGATGGAGAATCCCATTTCTCCTAAGTGGAGTGTTAATCATTATTGCAATTTGGATTAGAAAAGGAATAGAAGAAACACCAGACTTTCAACAGCAAAAGGATAGCGGTGATATTGCAAGGGTGCCGATCATTGAAACCTTTCGTCATGACTGGAGAAATGTCGTACGAGCAATTGGGTTAAAAATTGGGGACGGCTATTTTAATGTTTTTATTATGTCATTTATTTTGGTTTATGCCACAACTTATTTGGGATACTCACGTGAAACTGCTCTTGGTGCATTAACCGTTGGATGTGCCACTATGCTGTTAACCATCCCGATCGTTGGATATTTATCAGACTTTATCGGAAGAAAGGTCATCTACGTTGGTGGATTGATTCTAATGTTCCTTTTAGCGGTACCATATTTTTCAATGATCAATAAAGGAAGTGCCTGGCTTTATATTATGGAGGTAATTGTTCTTGGAGTTGTCTGGGGAGCTATATTTGCTACACAGGGAACATTATTCTCGGAGCTCTTCCCAGCAAAGGTTCGCTACACGGGGTTATCCGTCGGTTATCAAGTGGCTGCCGCAATTGTTGGATTTGGTCCAATGCTCTGGACAACTATGGCGAAATCGTATGGGCCATCGCCTTGGATTTTTGGTGGGTTCATGATGGCAGGTCTAGTACTCTCATTAGTATTTTGTCTCTTCACCCCAAGCGTTTCATCATCTGCCCATTCGGACAAGCAAAAGACAGCTTAATTAATTAGACCCCCTTTTATGTTGTGACCCCGAAAAGTT
>NZ_NAZB01000052.1:0-18523 GCF_003055045.1 Heyndrickxia sporothermodurans | reverse complement strand
GTTCATTTAGGGGCTATAGAGCTACTTTGTTTCTCATTTTACTCATCCCTTCTACAAACATCCTACCTAGATAGTAGCACATTAATTTGCAGCCGGATTAAGCAATTGAAAAGCGAAACACCGTGTTTTACTTACCATGATCAAGTGCGGCCACAATGGGAAATCCAATGATACAAAATAGTTTGTTCTGTGCTATAATTAGCAAAATTCCTTTATAAATTTTTTAGTAGAGTGTTAACACAAAAATAGCTTTCATCACAAAAGCGAAACAACTTTAAGACGTTAAAGAGATTCTTCTAATTCACATACTTCCCCAGATAGAAAATCCACGAATCAAAATAGATTAAAAGGTTCGATTAGAAAGAAAAGAAAAAGAACGAAATCCTCTCAGAATCCGCTCCCGTCTTACCTCTAGCATATTATAACTCCTTGAATTTCCCACCTTCATACAAGTATTGCCCTTCAGCAACAACAAAAACTTTTCCTAAATCCATTTCATCACACCATTTTTGCTCTATTAGATCACTAATAGAAGCTAATTCATCTTCATACCCTCCCATTTCATTTTCTAAACCGAATAATTCCCCGTTATCATATAGGTAAACATATTCTGTGCGTAAGGCTATTCCTTCCTTCTCTAAATATTCATTTTCAAATTCCAGTACCATTTCAACGAGTAATTTAGATATTGCTAAATCCGGGAACTCCTGATGAATTCTTCTTAGGATAAAGTCCTCTACCTCTTCCATGTTGATGGTTGGTGCATATATTTTGTTTTCCATTTTCAATTCCTCCTACGGATAGTATTTTTATTCTCTTAGCTGCAGTGGTATCACCTTGGTATATCTACAGTAAGTTCCTCTAATCCCAGTGTTTACTTCCCATTCAATTCATTGCTGTTCCCACCTTTCTTGAATTCACTATTGCGTTGCTTTATGATTCTATTGTATATAGGCAATGGAATATAAAGGTTGCCCAGCAAGTCACATATAGAACTTTTTTTAGGAGGAAGATAGAAATGAGCAACAATCTTGATCCAGAGTTGAAAGAGGAATTGGACTTGTTTATAGAAAATAATGTAATAGCTTCAAGAGTAAAATCCCTTAATATAATAAAAAAGGCTGGAGTTTCGCATGAACCAGCAACCTCTTTTGGACATGCCTTCGGAAATTTTGATTTTACAGCCGATTTAGACGCAAGGATAAACAAGGTGAAAAGCACCCAGACATTAGGTGAATATATCGAAGAACTGTATCAGAACAAGCGAAAGGATGATCCTAATGTACTGAGAAAAGCCGGAATTGATAGGGCATATAAATATAAAGTTGTTAATAACCGAATCCATCCAACGAAATCAAAATTATTATGCTTTGCTATTGCTTTTGAATTAGACCTGGAAGGAACAGAAAAACTACTGAACAAGGCAGGATACACTCTTACAGAGGAAAATAATGTTTTCGATTCCATTATTGGTTATTTCATAGAGAAGGGTTATTATTTTGGTGCAGATATTGATATTTGCTTGGAGGAATATGGTCAACCCACAATCTTCTCAGTTGCTTAAAAACCCAAAGAAAAGTTTTGCGGTGAGGGAAGAGAGCCCTTAGACATCACTTCCCTCTATCAACGAAATCAAAGTTATTTTTAGTGTACTTAAAACGGACTTAATATTGACTTTATAAATTTTATCAACTAAAAATCATCTGTAAGTTACTCTAAATTTCAGCGAAGTGTACTCGGAACGGACTTTATTTAGACTTTATGAATCCTTTAAATAGCAGGGACCGCATTCTCATGTGAAAAGGTATTTTTGTAGCAGATGAAAACAAGCAGAAAAATGACCGAATGATCCGGGGCAAGTATATGAGCAAAAAACAGAAATTAAACGGGTTTATACAATGAGGAATACAACTGGATTGGAACACGGTAATGAATTGTAGAAAATGATTGAAGCCTTCCTATAGGGGAAGAAATTGAAGAGATATTGAACAAAAAAGAACTGGATCCGCTATGGGATCCAGCCTGAATTTTGGGCGATAAAAACCTGTTGAATAAGGATTGAAAGCGGACTGACCTGCTTGTTGCTATTCCATCATTCCTTGCGGTTTGGAACCAAACTATATAGCAGTAGAAGCTGACTTTTTAACATAAAAATCTCCTAAAAGCCGGGAAGATAATTTCTCATATAGATCTCTCTAATAAACTATTTGAAAAGACTTTCTATCCATATTATGAAAGTTTCCCAAAACGAAAAAAGCAGAATAATTCCAGCTACAACTGAGACGAAGATGCTAAATAAAGCTGGATGTTTTTCATGAAATTTTTTCTTTTCATTATTCACTCCACTTGAACTAGATTGATGACCGATAGATGAGTTTTTAATCTTATTGTTATCCCCGATACGGATACTCACTTTCTAAACCTTCTTCCCCCATAAGTGGCCAATCCTAGATTTATTTATTTTATTTTTGTCTCCGACTTTGATAGATCCATCATAAATGATACTTTCAATGTTGTAGATTACTTGCTCAGCAGATTCACCCATTTTTATTTGGGTTCTAATATCCAACTCATCAAGATTTTCAAATTCACCTTCAAGTTCCATAATCACTTCTACGAGCTTTGATTTAACACGTGATACTATTCCATCCAGTTGATTTGATGCTATCTTAACCCTCATCCCAGCAATTTGAAGTTCACCTGTTGATATAGCATGGCAGTACGCTGTCGGAATTACAGTCCCATAACTCTCCATATTTTCACCTTGAAGTATGTTTTGGATTGTTGCTATCCCATCAAAGACCCTTATTGTCCTAATTTCGTCTACTTGCTCTATCGGTAATAAAGTTTCAAGTGGTACAGGAGAATTGGTATATTGAAATCTAAAATTTATTACATAGGTACCAAATATGTTCCCTTTGAATATTCGATAAGAAGGGATATTTTCTTTATCTTTATATCCTTCTAATTCTCCGTTAACCCAGTTCATAATGTTTTCATTACCCAAATCAGATAAAATAACCTTTAATCTTAGTAGAATGTTTTCAATACTTACTTTTCCACTAACAGCATCTTTCAATAACTGACTACGTGCCACGCCCACCGCACCTTCCTACATTCTATTACATAAAAACTAAAATCTGTTTTTTGACTAATAACCTTAGTTTCAAAACACATATCTAACTGCTCTGCTTTTTTTTAAAATCTTTTATTTTAAGAACTACTTTAGATTGGCTATTATCCATAAATATAGCTGGTTCAACTCCACAAATCATAGCTAACATTTTAGGAGTGAGATATAGATTATACGCCTCAGCAATCTTTAGCGGTATCTCATGGCCTTGTAAAATATTTTCATCAATTAACAATTCTAAAGATTGTTTGAAAGCCACGGGCAATGTTACTTTAGTTTCTAAATC
Source organism: Heyndrickxia sporothermodurans (assembly GCF_003055045.1). Lineage (NCBI taxonomy): Bacteria > Bacillati > Bacillota > Bacilli > Caryophanales > Bacillaceae > Heyndrickxia > Heyndrickxia sporothermodurans. The sequence continues at coordinate 15,104 of NZ_NAZB01000052.1, read as the reverse complement.
AAAAGGTTCTGGATTTCTCCACTTTCTATAATGTAATTGTTTGTATAATTTCGCTTCTTGGTCAGCAGATATTATGTTCAAATCTCTTGCTCTCATAATCATAGCTGCCATGGAGACGTTCCATTTTCTTTTCAAGTTATAGTACGTATCTATTTCATCAACTATTTTAGTCTTCAATTCATTTCCAAAGGATTCTTTTGGCAATAGGAATATTGAGGCAAATTTATTCGCTTCATTTTCCATTGTCTTATATTCATCTTTATCTAATTCTTGAGGATTTATATTTTGATGTAGCACCCAATGGCCTATTTCGTGAGCGATACTAAATTGTTGTCTATAAAACGATCCCGAGTCACCTGTGGTAATTACAAAATAACTGTTTCCATTAATAGTGTTCATACTACTAAAAGCATCAACTTTATCTTCTTGGTAATCCATATTAATAACTGTGAAGCCCATTAATTCTGCAACTTCTATAATGTCATGTATAGGCTCCAACCCTAAATCCATTGACCTTCGAATACTTAAAGCCAGTTCTTCAGGATTATCTATTCCTTCATAAATTTCTCTATCTTGTAGAGCAGGAAAATCTATAAACTGCTCCAAAAAGTCTCGTACAATAACTGAATATTTTAGTGCGATTGAAGCTGGTTCTTTAGATTTCTGAGTAGCTGTTAACCTAGATCTAAAAAAAGTACCTTCATTGTCAATAAAAAACTTGTCAGCAGTATAGAAAAATTCACGTGGATACCCCAAAACATCATTTAATTGCAGAGATTTTTCAAAACTTGGTTCACTCTTCCCACTTTCATACTTTGAAACCATTTGCTTAGTGACATTTAACTTCTCAGCTAATTCTGTTATTGTGAGTTTATTGTATAGTCTAGCTTCCTTTAGCCGGCTTCCATTAAATATCTTTTTCATATTGCTATCTCCAAACTTACTTAATATTTTTCAAACGAACAATTTGCTTTTTCTCCTTTTTGATCTCAGGAGTATTTTTACTTTCACGCTTATCAGGATTAACATTATCTTCTTTAAGTACCAATCTATAATTAGGTTCGATTAGTTCAGTTAAGTCTTTTTCCCATACAACTTCATGCCTAGTATTAAACGCCAATGCTTTAACAGTAGATATAAAAGAATGATCAAAAGCAAATACATATACTTTTGATGGGTTTTCTTCCATCATACTTAACATTTCCCTTGCCTGCTCTTTTAAGTTTTCTTCACTCTCAGCATCACTGTCATAAATAGGAAGTGTCATTTGCGAATTAAGTGGAGCCATCGCATCAAATTCCGTATTAAATAGATTAAGTAACTTTAAATAATGGTTATTCTTACCTTTTTTAATAATATTTCTCATATTTTTATGACTAAAGAAAACATAAAGTTCATTTTCTGGTCCCACAATCAAGACTGCTTCCCACAATTTCCCTCTATTTAACTTTACATATTGTAACCCAAATTTTTTGGCCATTTCTATTAAAGAGTTGTACCTATAATCCCATTTATGCTGAGGACTACTATTTTGTGTGCCCTCTCCAGACTCATTATTAATAGATTGTAAGTATAAGTAACGTGATTCCGGATCATCCATTACGAGTATATTTGCAATCGCTTTAACAATGTCATTATGTAAGTTAATCATGAACACTCCTCCTATCTATCTATTATTTTAGATTTTTTTGCAAAAAAGTCAACCATATTAGATTCATTTTTTAAAAAATATATAATTGTGCTGAATTTAAGTATTATTAATTTCTACATTTATTAGCTACCTGCAATTAGAAAATTAATAGAAGCAAACGATTGAACCCATATTGGACAAGGAATCGAGTAATATTGTGCAAAGAAAAAGAACTGGAATCCACTATTGAATCCAGCCCAAATATTTATTGATTATTGATTTAAAAAACCAGTTGAATAACGATTGAATATATATAATGGACTTCCCGCTGCTTTTCCTGATTCCTCGCTGTTTGGGAACGAACTTTAGATAGGGATACCCTATTTCTTAGAAAAGGGTTATTGATTGGTGCAGATATTGAATTTTGCTTAGAGGAATACGGCAACCTACTTTATTTTCAGTTGCCTAAATATAAAAATAAGACTGATAACCAAGTTTATTGGAGAAAAAAAGAGGTAAGCAGGAAGAAAATAAATCGACCTCATTTTGGCAAAAGGGAGAGGTCGACTTCTATCTCTTGATTTAATTCTGTCTTAATGCAACAAATTGGAATCGCATTCCCTTTTAAATGGTGTATTGATCCTTCCATTTGGCATAAAGTTCCTCAAAATGGTCCAAAAAATAGTCTCTTTCAAATTTCTCCATAAATTCTCCGTCCTGTTGAGTGAAAGTTGGAAGATGGATCCTATAAAATGGAGTTTCATCCATTACGCCTGGTATTTTATAATCCGAATAGAAGAACATATCGACCATGTTGGTTAAGATAGCAATTTTTAACGATTCTTCATACGAAAAGTATCTCCCAGTCTGTTTTACGTGATTGTTTAAATCTTCATCAACCCCCTTAACTATTGCTAAAGTAATTGGATTACCTTCTTGATCAAGTAAATACACTCCGTTAAATTCATTTATGTCCTTCCTGTACTGAATATAATCTCTAACACCCTTTAATGTTGTTACCTTAACCTCGATATTGTTGTTCTCTTCAATACTTCTTTTTGTACTCATATTTAATCTCCTCATTTCTTTTCATTTTGTTTTAACTCTATGTTTTAATTTTATCTGCAGAAGAGAGTTAAAAAGTTGCCTTCTAAGTCACATCATGAAAATTTACGAAGAATAATTAAATAATGATTAAGAAGAATTTATTTCCACCAGGATTGCCTTCGTAAATTCCACAGTCACAACTTGAATACATTCCATCCTGAATTGAAACGCAAAATTTCAATTGAATCCCATTGAAATACATTTTATTTACCGATCCAACTCTTGCTTCATCCCTTTACTTCCTTCTACTATATTGCCCTGCTAAAAAGTCCTTCCCCGTCTTCATCTCCCCCTCACTCCCCCCAAACCCTTGCGACTCTAAGCCTCTTCCCTCTTATCTCGCCTTTTTTCTTCATTCCATTATGTTATATAGTTCTTCCCCAAATCCCCCATATTCGCCCTCTTTTTTCCGTTCTGGGTCGTATCGAATATTCAGACAATGTTAAAAAGTTCTTCCATAATGGAGGGAAGAATCAAGAGAAAAGATTGAAAAAACACGTTGAGAAATACACGAAAAAGAACTGAAACCCTACGGGTTTATGCAGTGAGGAAAACAACATATTAGAAGAGAGAAAAGAATGAGCAAGGATGATTGAACCCCTACTGGACAAGGGATTGAGGAGATATTGGACAAAACAAAAAGACTGGACCACTATTGGATCCAGCCTGAAATATAATTGATTTTACGATTGAAAAATGATTGAGTACATATTGTTCGCCTGCTCTTTTTTCCTCACTCTTCCTTCCGCTCTGGATACCAACTATTTAACAGTAGCTACCGACTTTTTAGCATGGAGAAGAAGAATAAGACAGCTACATACATTAAAAAAGCAATTACTTTCCCTTACTCCACCGTCACACTCTTCGCCAAGTTACGTGGTTTATCCACGTCACAATCACGATGCAATGCTGCATAGTAAGCGAGAAGTTGCAGTGGTACTACAGAGACAAGAGGTGTTAATAATTCGTGTACTTCTGGGATGACAAAGCGGTCTTCGTTTGTGTCGAGTCCTTTCATGGAGATGATGCATGGGTTTGCTCCACGAGCGACGACTTCTTTGACGTTTCCGCGTATGCTCCAGTTTACGTTTTCTTGAGTTGCAAGGGCGACGATTGGTGTGCCATCTTCGATTAAAGCGATCGTACCATGCTTTAATTCTCCGCCCGCGAATCCTTCTGCTTGAATATAGGAAATTTCTTTAAGCTTGAGTGCGCCTTCAAGACATACATAGTAATCAAGCGCACGGCCGATAAAGAAAGCATTTCGTGTCACTGTGAAATATTCAAAAGCCATTTTTTCGAATTCTTCCTTCGAATCACAGAGAACTTCCATTGCATTAGCGACGATTCCTAGTTCGTGAACAAGGTCAAGATCAGCTTTTTTGCCTGCTACGCTTGCAAGAATCGATAATACTGCAATTTGAGCAGTATAAGCTTTTGTTGAAGCAACGGCAATTTCAGGGCCAGCATGTAACAACAATGTGTAATCCGCTTCGCGAGATAAAGTAGAACCTGGAACGTTTGTAATCGTAATTGCCTTATATCCCAGCTCTTTAACCTTTACAAGAACCGCACGGCTATCCGCTGTTTCACCACTTTGAGAGATGAAAATAAATAACGGTTTCTTCGATAATAGAGGCATATTATAGCCCATTTCACTAGCTACATGAACTTCTACAGGAATTTCCGCAAGCTGTTCAATCATTTGTTTTCCAACGAGTCCAGCATGATAGCTTGTGCCGCAAGCAACAATATAGATGCGATCAGCATCGTTCATTGCCTTTACAATATCGGAATCAATGGCAAGGTCACCGTTAATATCTTGATACGCTTGAATAATTTTTCTCATCACAAGTGGCTGTTCATCGATTTCCTTCAACATATAGTGAGGGTATGTGCCCTTTTCGATATCGCTTGCATCGATTAGTGCTTTATAAGGCTCTCTAGCAATCTTTTCACCTAATAAGTTTTGGATAATGATTTCGTCCTTTTTCACGATGACCATTTCTTTATCCATTAACTCAATAAATTGATCAGTTACTTGAATCATCGCCATTGCATCACTCGCGACAACATTAAAGCCTTCTCCAACACCTACTAATAGTGGGCTTTTGTTTTTCGCTACAAAAATTGTATCTTCATTTTCCGTATCCAATAATGCAAGGGCATAGGAACCATGTAATAGAGTTAACGTTTTTCTGAAAGCTTCCTCAACACTTAATCCATCAGCAACAAACTTTTCTACTAACTGCACAATAATTTCCGTATCTGTTTCACTTTTAAGCGTAACGTCTTGTAAATACTCTTGCTGCAATAGTGAATAGTTTTCGATAACACCATTATGAACAAGGGTAAATCGTGTACTTGCACTTTGATGTGGATGTGCATTTTCTTTACTTGGCACTCCATGTGTCGCCCAACGTGTGTGTCCGATTCCGATGTGACCCATTACATCTGTATCAACGACTTCACGAAGATCCGCAATACGTCCCTTTTCCTTAAAAACATGAACTCCAGACTCATTCTTTACTGCGATCCCAGCAGAATCATATCCTCTATATTCAAGCTTTTCTAAGCCTTTTAATAAAAGTTCTTTCGCATCTTGATTTCCAATATATCCAACGATACCACACATTTGTATCTTCCTCCCAAATAAAGGGGGCAAGATGCCAGAGGGCAGACTTGCCCCCTTATTTCTGTATTATTTTAAAATGTTAAGATTTTAGACAAAACAATCGTTTCTACAGCCAATAGCTTATCTAATTCTCACATTTCTTTTCCCTTTGTGCACCGAGTCACCTCTGATGTTTTAAGAAAAAGACGTCGACTGTGTGTGGCAGCCGGAAGGTATCCGCCGAATTCTCGATAAACCTTCTCCTCGTCAACTAGACAATTGTATCCGCTCGTTGTCTAGTTCTGGCGCTTTTTAAAACGTTCTAAACATCTATCCTCCTTTTCTCTTTTGGCAAGTAAAAACATGATAATCATATCCTACATTAATACTTAGGTCAATAAAAAAGTATAATAAAACAGCTATAAAATAAAAATATGCATAAGGATTCGTATACGTTCCCCTTATGCATATAATTCCACTTATTCCTCTGAAAGTCCCATTTCTTCTTTTACAACTTCTGCAATTCTATTAACATAAGATTCACAAGCTTCTTCAGTAGCTGCTTCTGCCATAACACGTACTAACGGCTCAGTACCGGAAGGACGGACAAGAATTCTACCATTTCCGGCCATTTCTTTTTCTACCTGTTCAATAACCGCTTTTACTTTTTCATTATCTGTTACATGATACTTATCTTGAACACGAATATTCACGAGCTTTTGCGGATACTTTTTCATTTCCCCAGCAAGTTCTGATAATGGTTTATTCGTTGCTTTCATAATATTAAGGAGCTGTAATCCTGTTAATAACCCATCGCCGGTTGTATTATAATCTAGGAAAATAATATGTCCTGATTGTTCGCCACCAAGATTATAACTATTCGTTTTCATTTCTTCAACGACATATCTGTCCCCAACTGCTGTTTGAATGCTCTTAATTCCTAATGCTTCTAGCCCTTTATGAAAGCCTAAATTACTCATTACTGTAGAAACAACTGTTGATTGTTTAAGTCGTGCTTCACTCTTCATATATTTAGCACAGATGAACATAATTTGATCTCCGTCTACAACTTCACCATTTTCATCAATGGCAATGACTCGGTCTCCGTCCCCATCAAAAGCAAGTCCAACATCCGCTTCTTTTTCTTTCACAAATGCTGCTAGGCTTTCAGGGTGAGTAGAACCCACACCGTTATTAATATTCAAGCCATTAGGAGATGCACCCATCGTAGAAATGTCTGCTTCTAAATCAGCAAATAGATGTGTAGCCAATGAAGAGGTTGCACCGTTCGCACAATCTAGTGCCAGATGAATACCGGAAAAGTCTTCGTCTACAGATTGTTTAAGGAACTGTAAATACTTCTGACCGCCTTCGAAATAATCATTAACAACACCAAGATCTCCACCTACAGGTCTTGGTAATTGATCTTCTTCCATATCAAGAATTTGTTCAATCTCCGCTTCTTGTTCATCTGAAAGCTTATAGCCATCGGATCCAAAAAACTTGATGCCATTATCGGCGACAGGGTTGTGTGAGGCTGAGATCATAACTCCAGCTTGTGCACCTAGAGCTTTTGTAAGGTAAGCAACCCCTGGAGTAGAAATGACACCTAAGCGCATAACTTCAGCACCAATTGATAAAAGCCCTGATACTAAAGCTCCTTCAAGCATATGCCCAGATATACGAGTATCACGACCTATGAGTACTTTTGGACGCTCCGTATTTTTCGTTAACACGTATCCACCATAACGACCTAATTTAAATGCTAATTCTGGTGTTAACTCAGAATTGGCTACTCCTCTTACTCCATCTGTACCGAAATATTTACCCATTTGAATATTCGCTCCTTCTAAAAATACAATAATTACAAATTAAATATCTCCACTTTCTTTCTCCGTTAAGCGAATTTTCGCTTTCTTCTTCGACAGCTCCCATGTTATATCCTTCGGTCCATCAACCTTTAGATTTACTTCATGTACTCCTGGAGATAAACCCGATAAATCCATAAGAATATCAAAACTTGACGCACTAATATCTTTTAATGATTTGGTTGTACCATTAACCGTTAAATCTACTTCACCATTTTTTGGCGATAAAAATTCCATCGTGTAGTCATCAGGTAAGCCCGTACTGCTTACTTTAATATTGCTGAATGTCTTTTCTTCTTTTTTCTCACTAGTACTTATTCGGACTTTTACAATTTCTGGTTCTAATTTATTTATACCTTTTGGCACTTTAATTGGAACATCAAGTTCTGTATCTTTATCATATTTACTAATATCTACATCCACACTTAATGCATCAATTGATTTTAGCACATCACTTCTACCATAAATTTTAATATTTTTTGGTATCGTCGTGATGCTATTAATAACAATTCCTTCCTTTTCATCCCCAATTGGATTTACGGTAATAGGAACGGTTTTACTTGGATTTTTAACCGGGACGGTCACTTCTACCGTTTCCGGATCGACATCTACATTTAACTTATTTAATGATTTGTCTAACACTTGTACTTTAGCATCTCTTGTAATTGTCGAACTAATTTCCCGTTTTGAATCAACTGTCGCTTTTACATACGTAATTTGATCAATCACATCTTTTGCTCCAGTTATTTTTACTGTTTTTGGTTCAACAGAAGGGGTTTCAGCTTCAAAGCCACTTGCTAATAAATTAGAATTAAATTCTGCATCTACCCTAAATTCCTTCGTCACTTTCTCTTGAACGGTAACAGTAACGTATGCAGGAGAGATTTTAGCTGTCAATTTATCTGATAGATCTTTAAGCTTTAGCTTAACCCGCTGTTTTCCAAGTTCAGCATCAGTTAAATCAATATAGACAGTGAAATTTTTTAGATTTTTTGTTGTTCGTACAAATCCCTTTGGTCCATCAATGGTTACATCCACCGTTTCAGGAACACCTGTCACCACAAAGTTCTGCTGGTCGTAAATAACTTCAACAGGCATATTTTGAACAACATCATTTTCATTTTTTTGTCTCGTGTCCTTTTCTTTGTTACCATTTTCAATACTAACTGATATATATAGCAATAACGCTAAGAACAATGCAACGATTCGAATAAACCATTTATTATCCATAAATTTATCCACGCTTCTTCACCCTCCAATTCCATATTGATGAGGAAGCTTGCTTGTTCATTGATATCATAAATTCTTTTTCAAGCATCTCCTTGAATTGGTCTATTTTTAAATCCCTGTGAAGTTCACTATTTTTCGTTAATGATATTGCTCCTGTTTCTTCAGATACAATGATCGTTAAACTGTCTGTTACTTCACTTATACCAAGAGCAGCACGATGTCTCGTTCCCAATTCCTTCGAGATGAATGGACTTTCTGACAAAGGTAAGTAACAAGCAGCTGCAGCCACTTGATCTTTCTGTAAAATAACAGCTCCATCATGTAAAGGTGTATTAGGGATGAAAATGTTTATTAGTAATTCAGAAGAGATTTTGGAATTCAATGCAATCCCTGTTTCTATATAATCACTAAGACCTGTCTCCCTTTCAATCGAAATTAATGCACCAATTCTTCGCTTCGCCATGTAACTTGTCGCTTTAACGATGGCATCAATAATTCTCGATTGCTCCTCTTCTTCATGCATCGTTCCACGGGAAAATAACTTCCCTCTTCCCAATTGTTCTAGCGCTCGCCTTATTTCCGGCTGGAAAATGATAATTAAGGCAAGAAATCCCCAATCAATGGCTTGCTCCATAATCCAATTTAAGGTACCTAAGCCTAGAAAGATACTTAAGTTCCTAACAATAAGGATGACAATGATCCCTTTTAAAACTTGTACTGCCTTCGTACCGCGTATGATCATTAATATCTTATAGATCACGTACCATACGAGTAAAATGTCAATAATATTAGAGATATAGTCAAAAAAATTGAAGTCTGCAAACGGCATGTCCGATCCTCCATTAATTTTATATCGTAAAAAAAGCCGCTTTATAAATATGTACTAAATTATATTATACCATATTAGTACAAACCACAAAAAAGAGAAACAAACGTCTTTATTTGTTTCTCTTTTTTTACTTATCTTCCTTAAAAAAACTTACTATTTCTTCGGCACCTATTTTTATTTGAAACCAAAGCCAATCAAACATTTCATTAATTTCTTTTATGTCTCCAGTTACGCGACCTGCTGAGGCCATGTATTTCTCACCATTAATAACCGTTACACTTCCGTCTACTTTACCTTCTATTCGCAAATCACCATTTTTAACTAATAAATCACCTTTAACCGTTTCACCTTTTGGAACAATAACAGTGTGATTTTCTACTTGTAAATTCGGCTTTTTCGTAAATGAAAATTCTTGATTGTTATTCCACATAGAGAGGATACTTCCCCCCATTAGAATAATAAACAAGGAAGCTGCAGCAAGGAATGGATGATTGGTTACCCAACGTTTTATTCCTACTTTTCGTTTCTCCTTGGGTAATTTCGCCATTACTTTTGCAGTAAAATCACTTGAAGCACATATCAATGGTGTACTTTTTATTAATGCAGTTGTTTTCTTTAGTTCCTGAAAATGCCTTGTGCAGTCAGCACATGTTTGAAGATGTTCTTTTAATATAGTTTCATGCTCAGAGGATATATCGCCATCCATGTATTCATGCATAAAGAGAATAATTTCTTCAGAACAAGTATTCAATTCGTTCTCATCCTCTCTATAAATTTCGAAGTTGTTTTCTCAAAGCCTCACGTCCCCTGTGGATTCTTGTTTTCACAGTTCCTAAAGGCAATTCCAGGATTTGGCTAATTTCATTCAACGAAAGATCTTCCAAATATTTCAATACTATAACCGATCGGTATTTTTCAGGAAGTGACTGAATCGCAAATTGAATGGTTTCTTGTAATTCATAATCCATTACTTCTACATCAGGTGCTTTTCCTGTTGCTGCAATTTGCGAATACATAGTTAAGCCATCTGTCCCTGCTACCTCTGCGTCCAAGTAGAAATCAGGCTTCTTCTTTCTTAAGCGATCAATACATAAATTAGTAGCAATCCGGTATAACCAAGTGGAAAATTTCCTTTCTTGTTTAAAGCTATGAATATTAATAAATGCACGTATAAAAGCCTCTTGGGCAATATCCTCGGCTTCATGCAAGTTACCTAACATTCGATAGCATATTTGAAGGACTTTGTCTTTATAAATTTCCACTATCTCTCCGTAAGCATTCTGGTCCCCTTTTAACACTTGTTTTATTCTTTTTTTAACCAATAGTTCCATTCAGATTCCCCCGCCCTAGCGGCTATACATTGTTACGAATGAATAGCATAAAGGTTTCAAAAAATATTTTTTATTTTTATCTTAACAAATATTTACCAATAGTTGTTTGTTTTTTTACAAAAATGGATATGAAAATTAGATTTGAAGTGTTTGATGGTGGTAGTTAGGTGATAAAGCAGAAAAGCAGTAGAATAAATTCTACTGCCCATATGAATGTTATAATAGTTTTTCTCCAAATAAAGAGCCCATTAATGCAACTGCAACTGTTGCGGTTCGATTTCTTTCATCCAATATCGGATTAACTTCCACAAATTCTGCAGAAGTAATAATTCCCGATTCCGCCAGCATTTCCATTGCTAGATGGCTTTCACGGTAGCTGATGCCACCAAGTACAGGTGTGCCCACTCCCGGACAATCGCTCGGATCCAGTGCATCTAAATCCAAGGACAAATGCACGCCATCCGTCTTATCTTTTAAATAGTCAATGGCTTCTTCCATTACTTTAGTCATTCCAAGTTTATCAATTTCATGCATAGTAAACACTTTTATATTTTTGTCTTTAATTAGCTCTTTTTCACCTTTATCAAGATCTCTAGCCCCAATTATTACGATATTTTCGTGTTTTACTTTAGGAGCATAGCCGCCAATATCAGTTAATGTTGGATGTCCGTGGCCTAAACTTGCAGCAAGCGGCATACCGTGAATATTTCCTGATGGAGATGTATCAGCAATATTTAAATCTCCATGGGCATCATACCAAATGACGCCTAGGTTTTTATAATGTTTAGAGACACCTGCTAATGTTCCAATTGCAATGCTATGGTCTCCCCCAAAGATTAATGGAAACTCTCCTTTTTCCACAATTCCATCAACCTTTTCGCCTAAAATAGCATTGGCGTCCGCAACCGCTTTCAAATTTTTCATATTCGTTTCGGGATCATGCAAACGTTCTGCAGCACCAATTTCAATGTCCCCTTGATCAGTCACTACATAACCGAGCTTTTCTAGCCGTTCCACAACACCTGCATATCTAATCGCACTAGGTCCCATATTAACCCCTCTGCGAGATTGTCCTAAGTCCATCGGAACTCCTAGTATAGTAATTTTCTTTTCCATTATCGTAAAACCTCCTCAATCCCTATCTATCTCTATTTTAATACTTCATAATCTTCTGACTCAACTCGACAAATTCATGTATATATATGCATTATTCAAAGTAGAGACAAAAGGCCGTTTACAGAAAAAACTACCCGCTAGATGCCTAACGAGTTTACTTTAGAGGTGCAAAATATTAAACAGATTGCAAACAAAATAATTCATAGTGCATTTCACATTGATTTATCCAGATTTTGAGGAATTTTCAATTGCTTACCATTTCCTAATTCACAGATTTAATCACAGAATATAAATAATTATTGGAGAGTGTGTGATTTTTTTGTGGTTTAACACGTGATTATAATTGTTGAATTAATTTTTAATGGGAACTTGCCTGGGCGACATCTTCAGGATTAGTTGAGCTGAGCCCCGCAATGCGTCTAAATGAAATTTACTTGGTTTTATTGAAACATAAGAAGTACTAATTGAGTAAGCAGTGATATTTAATAAGCGGAGTTTTTCCGGTTAGATACAGGATGGGGCATGTTTCGGGGCTATATAAGCGGAAGTTTTCCGATTATGCAATGCAAAATCCCTCTTTTTCACGTTTTTTGCGTAAATAGGCGGAAAAATTCCGGCTATTGGAGCCTAATTTCAGTGCTATTTCCTCATTAAGAGGAATTTCTCCGCTTATTTCAAACTCGCTTTAACATTTAATGCACTTGTGGTACCTGAGAAAAAAGACTTAGAGATATTTACATCTTTAAGTCTTTTTAGCAGTGAAATATACTGTTTATTATGCTGTGAAGATTTTGTGATTTACCGTTTTGTACCTCTAAGATAAACTCATTACTAATTTCCAAGGACAGTTTAATTTCTACTTTTCGTCTATAACCTCTTTTTTCTCTTCCTCCCAATTATTCACTCCATCATCTTCATCAAACTCAATGATCACATCAGCTATTCCCTTTTCGGCCATGATTCGTTCCTCTAAACGGTCCTTAATATCATCGGCCTGAGCTACAGTTAAACTTGGATCTACTTCGATCTCTACCTCGACATGTAGTTCTTCCCCTTCTTTAACAACGGTAATATCCTGAATATCTTTAACACTTGGATCCTCCATAACGATATTACCAATTTTCATCTCCATCTCCTCATCTGCTTCACCGATAGCCCCCGCTGCATTATCTAAAAATACTTTACCAACAACAATGAACATCATAATCCCAATTATAACGGAGGCAATCCCTTCAGCTTGGTGAAACGATGTAAAATGAGAAATTATTACCGCAATGATGGCTAAAAGTCCTCCTGCGGTAGCAACTGTGTCCTCCATAAAAACAAGCTTCGTTGCGGGCTTAGCCTTACCTAAATACTTAACACTCTTTAAGAAAATTGCGGGACCTTTTGCTTCATCTCCGACTTCATGAAGAATTTCCTTCATCGCCTTAAATAAAACAAAACTCTCAAGTAATACGGCTGCACCTAAAACAATGATATTTATGACAAAACCTTTTGACGCAGTTGGTTTTAAAATATGATGAAATCCTTCCTTTATTGTTTCATAAGACATAATTCCAACAATTAGAACAGCACCTAAAAGGACTAAGTTTACAACCCTACCAAAACCATTTGGAAATCGGTCCGTAGGGGCTTTCTTACTTAAGGCGGAACCAATAAATACAAAAAATTGATTCGCAGCATCCCCTAAACTGTGCATCGTTTCAGCAAACATGGCAATATTGCCCGTTAAAAAGAAAGCGATACCCTTAATAATTGAAATAACCGCATTGACTATTGCCGCTAACATTGCTGATTTATTACCTTGTCTTAAAAGCTTTATTATGTCTATCATTTAACAACCTCTACTCTCAATCGAATTTAATAAAAATTTACCGATTGTTTATACGTTTGTAACTCTTATAAGTTTCTCTATAAATATTTTTCACAAAAAAAAATCCTTAAACCTCTAAGGTTTAAGGAAACTTTTGCAAATTTGATGAGCCATGAAGGACTCGAACCTTCGACCCTCTGATTAAAAGTCAGATGCTCTACCGACTGAGCTAATGGCTCTAAACAATGGCTGGGCTAGCTGGATTCGAACCAACGAATGACGGAGTCAAAGTCCGTTGCCTTACCACTTGGCTATAGCCCATTGAAATAATAAAAGTGCGGGGCTTTGGTCAGTCCCTACAAGCAAACATTTTAGTCTAATAAAAAAGGACATTCTTATTATGTCCATTTTAATCAAATTATATTAATAAAAATGGTGGAGGGGGACGGATTCGAACCGCCGAACCCGAAGGAGCGGATTTACAGTCCGCCGCGTTTAGCCACTTCGCTACCCCTCCATATCATTACTAATCGTAATGAATGGTGCCGGCCAGAGGACTTGAACCCCCAACCTACTGATTACAAGTCAGTTGCTCTACCAATTGAGCTAGGCCGGCTTATTATTATATTTTTTATATGGTGGAGGATGACGGGATCGAACCGCCGACCCCCTGCTTGTAAGGCAGGTGCTCTCCCAGCTGAGCTAATCCTCCAATGTCATTTATGTAATCTAAGTTGGTGACCCGTACGGGATTCGAACCCGTGTTACCGCCGTGAAAGGGCGGTGTCTTAACCGCTTGACCAACGGGCCAATCTATGTAAGATAATCTCATAATTCATATTATAAGCTTCCAACCGGGCTCGAACCGGTGACCTCTTCCTTACCATGGAAGTGCTCTACCTGCTGAGCTATGGAAGCAATGGCTCCGCAGGTAGGATTCGAACCTACGACCGATCGGTTAACAGCCGATAGCTCTACCACTGAGCTACTGCGGATTAATATAAACCCGGCAACGTCCTACTCTTGCAGGGGGAGAGCCCCCAACTACCATCGGCGCTGAGAAGCTTAACTTCCGTGTTCGGGATGGGAACGGGTGTGACCTTCTCGCCATAATTACCGGATATTTTTTGCCTCACTGCATTTGCAGCATTTGGTTAAGACATTATTTATTATAATGATTTTCAACCAAATTTCAAGGGTTTTTTAATAAAATTATTCCCTCAAAACTAGATAAATGAGAAACAGTAATAACGTTGAATCAACCTGTCCAGCTGCGGGCGCTATCGGCTCGCGTCACTTCACTTCTTCTGTCGAAGTCTTCCAGACTTCTCCGCCAGAAGCTCCAGTGAGTTTCGCCAGAGAGCTGCGCGCCCTTCGCTTTTCTTATTAGGATAAGTCTTCGACCGATTAGTATTCGTCAGCTCCATGTGTCGCCACACTTCCACCTCGAACCTATCAACCTGATCATCTTTCAGGGGTCTTATTTAGATAAACTAAGGGAAATCTCATCTTGAGGGGGGCTTCATGCTTAGATGCTTTCAGCACTTATCCCTTCCGCACATA
>NZ_NAZB01000051.1:0-54589 GCF_003055045.1 Heyndrickxia sporothermodurans | reverse complement strand
ATAGAACTTTTTACAATACCAAAAATTGTCCGCTGAATAAAAATTTATAATTTTCATTCAATTAAACCTTAGCATAATAACCTTTAAAAAGGTACGTTTAATTAAAAAAAACTTCCTCAGCTTTCTTGTTGAGGGTAATGAAAGATAAATATATTATGTTAAAATATAGTAAAAAGGAACTAGCCAAACTGAATAGTGAGGAATACACAATGACGCTACAATTTATGAAATTAATCAAACCGACCGAAACCATTGTAAAGGCATTAAATAAGTGGGAAAACGATCCAGCATTAATCCCATTGATTCGACCAAACAAAAACAAATTAGAATTGGAATGTAGAGAAAATTTGACCATTGATGACTTAACTAGACGCTTGGAAAACCATCACATTTACTTAATTTACTTGGATGAGCAACTGATCGGTGAAATAAATTATATGGTTGATCCAAATCATCTTTACAAAAAAGTACCTAGAACTGCTTGGATAGGTATTACAATTGGCGAGTCTGTCGGGAGAGGTAAAGGGATTGGTTATAAGGCCATTCAATTTTTGGAAGAGCAAATTAAAACGCAAGGGTTAAAACGAATTGAATTAGGTGTTTTTGAATTTAATAATCAAGCCCATAGCCTTTATCAGAGGATGGGATACAAAGAGATTGGCCGTATTGAAAATTTTACATATTGGAAAGATAAATTATGGGGAGATATTCGTATGGAGAAGTATGTGTGATATCAAGAAAATTGAGGTTGTTTTTGCTGGAGATTCATAGAACCTCTTAAATATTTAAGAGGTTCTTTAACGAACTCTTTTAAATGGAAAATTATTATGGAAGCATAAAAATAATGATAAAAAGAATTAAACTTGTCCATAAATAGGAGGCCTTGATTTTTGCTTCCTTCAAAATACTTTCCCCCTTAATTTTATGGATGACAGATAAAACAAAAAGATTCATCATAAAGATAAAATAACAAATGAATACATACAAAGTCCAACGTTGTTCCTGCATAAATTCTTGAAAATTTATACTTGCAAGTGCAGCGGTTATGAAAAATGTAATAGATAAAATTAATAGTAATGGTGTTAAAATATACATTTTCATCCATATTCGATGAGTTAAAAATAATGTGCTTTTTTTCGTTTGAAAAATCATTAGTAAACTCGAACATCCAACAACAATAATAATAAATAGAAATGTCAATAGTAACGGAATAATTGTGGATGTTCCGTTCAGTGATAAAGAAACCGAGAAATAACTTTTAAACATTTCAACTATAAACAATAAAATCACTAAAAACAGAACTACTATACATTGATAAATTGTCCATCTTGATGGCATGCGTATGAGTACCTCCTCTAAACCCTAAACAGTACACCCCTGTTATTTATTCAACAATTTTTGTATTTCTGGATTATTGCTGAGGATCTCATTTCCATAATGATAACTTAGGTAAAGAACGATAACTAAACCAATATAGATTAAGAATAATTTTATTTTCGTTTTCTTATCTGTTTTATAATACGTTTCCGTTGTTTGTACTTCTTGTTTGATCCCTACTACCTTTTCTTCTAGTTGCTTGATAATACCTTCAATAATAGCTTGATTGTCATTTTCTATATGTTCACCAATTGTAAGGGTGCCGGATAATTGCTGAAGATAAATATCCTTTTTCATTTTTTCAATTTGGGAATTCAGTGTATTTAATATCTTAATAATATCCTGGTTTAAAATCTTCAACTTAGCCATTTTTACGATTTCTTCAAGCGAATCTATATGATGGGACTCTTGCTTTAATTTAGCTATCAAGAGTTCAAGCTGCTTCACTTCAAGTTTATCCTTATCTAAGCTTTTTTGTTTTTTATATAATTTGTACCATTCCATAGAACCAATGATAACGATCACGAACCCTAAGAAACTTATATGCATTACAGAATAGATTAGTAGAATGATAATGCCTAATCCCCATAATTTCGTACTAATTCCTGCTGCAATTCTTCCGCCATCCAAAGGGGTGATTGGGATTAAATTGAATAAATTGATAATTGCACCTAATATAATCAGCAGTGCCCAAAATGGCTCATGTGTATATAAATACAACGGAATGGCAGGCAAAAAGGCTATAAATCCAAATAACGGACCCATATAGGCTAAAAATCCCTCATCCTTTGCACTTTGGGGCATTTCCTTTAAGCCGATTACCGCTCCCATAAAAGGAATAAATATTGCTGGACTAACGGAAAGTTTAATTTTTTTAGCAGCATAAGCATGACCCATTTCATGGATAAACAACAAATAGACAAGAGCAACCGCAAACTTCCATCCAAAGACAAGCGCATAAGCTCCCAAAGAAATAAACATACTTACAAGTGTATGTAATTTAAGAAACTTAAACACAACTAATATAAATTTAAATTTACCTAATAATAAAACTACTATTGTACTTAAAATCCCTAAAAAGGTTTTTTTGCCGTCCTGTAGATTCTTATTTTTCAAATAAACATCCCCTCTGAAAAAGTAAATGCTATGGTTAATTATAAAAGATATAATTTGAAATTTCAGGGGAAATTTACTATTCAAAAAAACTCATATAAAAATCGGCCATGCCTTCGAAATTTGGTGCATTTAAGAGTGTAGGTGTGAAAAATTAATATTTTATTGTTCCTATAATGTGAGTTTTGTGCTCAATGAACCATACGTAAAATATTTTCGAATTTTTGAGAGGTTCAGTAAGCATGGAGTAATCATTAGTATATTTATTAAAGTAGTTACCATCAGTTCGTCTGCCAATACTCAATACTTACTTATTCACTTTCGCTATTTGAATTTCCTTTTTTAAAATGAATCAAGTGATAATTTTACGAGATACTTTAAAGAGGAGAACCCTTATTTGTTTTGAAAAAAAGAATTAAAATTGATTTTTAATAATATAAATTGTTATAATTAGCACTAGATATTAGTACCAGGTTACAACAATAAATATGGGGTGGTTACAATGGTAGGAACGAGAATAACTGCTATCGGTACATATGTACCCGAAAAAAAATTAACAAATTTTGAACTTGAGCAAATGGTTGAAACAAATAATGATTGGATTATTCAAAGAACAGGTATTCATGAACGCAGAATTAGCCGTCCTGATGAATTTACGAGTGATTTATGCGAGGCTGCTGTAAAAGACTTAATGCATAGGTATGATAAAAATGTTGAAGATGTAGATATGATTATCGTTGCAACAAGTACTCCTGATTTTCCATTTCCATCAGTTTCAAGTATCATACAAGACCGTTTAAATATTGCTCAAACAGGTGCCATCGATATAAGTGCAGCTTGTGCAGGATTTGTATATGCATTGCATACAGCTCATACCTTTATTGCTTCTGGACTCCACAGAAAGGTACTTGTTATTGGGGCGGATACACTCTCCAAAATTACGGATTATACCGATAGAAGTACATGTATTTTATTTGGTGATGGTGCTGGTGCGGTATTGGTTGAAAGGGATGAACAATCGCAAAGTTTTATCGGATTCCACTTGGGAAGCGACGGAAGTGGGGCGCAGCATGTATACCGCCCTGGCCTATCTAAAAAAGTCAATGGCATTGAGTTAGTCGACACTCAATATTTGGTTCAAAACGGCAGGGAAGTTTTTCGATGGGTTGTAAGAAATGTTCCTGATAGCGTAAAGCAAATTTTAGAAAAAACACAAACGAGTTTAGAACAAGTTGATTGGTTTATTCCTCATAGTGCAAACTTACGGTTAATCGAACCGATTTGTGAAAAACTAGGGTTCCCAATGGAAAAAACGCTTTACAGCTTGGTGAACTTTGGAAATACTTCTGCTGCAACAATTCCTTTAGCACTTGACCTTGGAATTCGTGAAGGAAAAGTTAAAAATGGAGACCGCGTTCTTTTGTACGGTTTTGGATCTGGTTTGGTTCATGCTGGTCAATTGCTAGAATTAAACTTAGACGAACAAATTCATGCGCCAAAACCATTGTAGTGTAAAAGTAAAACATTGTAAAACGAATCAGCAAAGAAGTGATTTCTTTTCTAAATTCCAAAATGGCTTAAAAGTTAGTAGCTTGAAATTGATTTGATTTTAGTGTATCTGTTAGGTTTTGTACCACTTCATCAGTGTTTATCATATTTGCAATACACATTTACTTTACCTAAGTATAGAGCAACCTATTCGTTGAAAGTAAGATGTATTCTAGATCTAAAGGAATGTCTCAATTTTGGAGCCATTCCTTTTTGTCTAAACGATAATATTTAATTCCTTCTAAAACAAAAGCCCCCGTTCGTATTATAAGGTCAGCCAGAGAATTCTGGTTGACTATTTTTTATTCAATTTATAGATTGATAGTAGCCGGGGAAGAACGGACGCACCCGTGGGACTTGATCCCGACAACTAAACTGTTCTCCCTCTACTTGTTAACACATGATTAGGCTGGTTGGGACATGATGATCCCGTATAACAAGCGAAGATATGAATGACAAGCTAGATAGAGGTTACCGGTCAATCCACTACACTAGGAGGAGATAATTTATGAATCCAGTTGTTGGTCTGGATGTCGCTAAAGGTGAAAGTCAGGTTCAAATGTTCTTGGATAAAAAAATGCCCTATAAAAATAGTGTGAAAGTTGAACATACGGTGGATGGTTTAAAAGAGTTATACTCTTATTTACTAGATTTAGAGCATCAAACAGGGATGAAACCACCAGTTGTCTTGGAATCAACGGGTCACTATCATGCCCCAGTTGTACAGTTTTTAGAAGCAAGAGAGTACATTGTCATTATCGTAAATCCATTGGTATCTTACCGAGCAAAAAGTTCTAGTTTAAGAAAAACCAAAACAGATGCCATTGATGCTTATCACTTAGGCGAACTGTATTACAAAGAGGATTTAGAGCCGCAGAAAAAGCGTGGTGTTCAGTTATTAAACCTTCGGCATCTGACAAGACAACATGAAAATATGACGGGAATTATGGTTCAAACAAAGCTTCAATTTCAATCTGTATTAGATCAAGTATTTCCAGAGTATAAAGGCGTTTTTGGCGATCTGTATGCCGAGGTTTCATTAAGAACTTTACAAACTTTCCCTATCTCGGAGACTGTCTTAAAAACTTGTGTGGAGGAAATTGCACAATTTATTGATAGGCATTGTAAAGCAAGATCGTTTAATTGGGCGCTTGAAAAAGCAGAGGGATTAATCGCAGCTGCAGAACGCAACCCATTTCAGTCAACGCGTTATCAAAGCCTTCTTGTCAGTCTGAATATGTATATTGATTTACTTCAAGTGTACCACCAACAGCTTTCTACGTTGGAGCGTGAGATTGATCAGTTAGCAGTACAGCTCGAAGAATATGAACTACTCCAAACAATTCCCGGTGTAGGCGAAAAAATCGCTGCAACGATTATTTCTGAAATCGGGGAAATTGATCGGTTTAGTCATCCCAAAAAGTTAGTTGCCTTTGCAGGACTTGATCCTAGTGTATTTGAATCAGGTCGCTTTAAAGGCACGAAGAATCATATTACTAAACGAGGCTCTGCAAGGCTTCGCCACATGCTTTTTACAGCAGTTCGGTGTTCCATTCGAGATAGTCGTAAAAAGAAAACAACTGAAGAAACCATTGCACGAAATATGCGATTACGTGCCTTCTACGATTTAAAACGTGAAGAAGGTAAGCCTTATAAAGTAGCCATTATTGCATGTGCTAATAAGCTTTTACACTGGATTTATGCGATGTTAAAAACGAAAACACCATTCCAAGAAACTATTTAGTAACAACATTTTCCTATACAACTAAAACCTTCCAAATTGAATCAGGAGGGTTATTTGAGTTATGCATTTTTAGTATAGCATTTAGTAATTATAAATTTAAAATATATTTATTGACAAACTATTAGCTGGTTTTGTTTCAGTAAAGTCATCCGTTTATTTCATTCATTTACTTTGCCTTGAGTTCTAGGTGCTTATTCCCCTACCATACCGTCGTGATCATTATCTTTCATATATGGGTATAACCAGTGATCACTCGTTATTGGCATGCTGTAACCTGCTGCTTTTGCTTCTTTAATCGTTACTTGGCCATTTCCATCTGTATCAACGCTAGAAATATCTTCAGTGCCATTCGAAGCCTTGGACTTATTAGAACTTGTTGGCTTATTTGAGTTAGTTGATTTACTTTCAGTTAATCCTAGAGATTTATTTATTTCGTCAGGGTTGCCGTTATCAAATTCATCTACAATTTTATTTCCTTTTAAAGTGTAAGTATACTTGTAATGAGAAGGAATCTGCGTTTTCGTATTAGGATATGTGATAATTGCTTCAAAATTAGTAGCTCCACCAGCTTTACGAATAGCGTCTTCCATATATGCTTGATCACCATGTCGGTTAAGCGTACTATCCTGTGGCGTAATATTATAAGCGTTTGATACCCCACCAAGAGAATCTGCAATAATATGTCCTTCATCTAAATCTGCTCTTTCGACACCAGGAACTTTTGCTTCATCAGGGTAGTATCTGCCAGACGATGTTACAGGTTCGGTACGTTCATCTTGTAGAACGATTTCGTTAGCAATGACACGGACTAATTGCCCATGTTCATTCGTAAAGGACCAATACTCTCGGTCCCCAAAGCCAATATCAACGACGACGTTTGGTTCGCGATGTCCAGACAAATCACCACCATCAACTTCAATTAGTTTGTAACCTTTGAACAGTTGATCTTTTGATTGAGTTGATGTTTTCCCTACTACATGTTTTTCAGTCGTGGTTTTTTCTTTTTCATTATTTTTTGTAGTTACTTCTTGTGAATTAGCTTTCCCATCAGTATTCGATACATCTTCTACGTTAGTACAACCAACTATAAAGATAGCAGTTAGAAGTAAGATTAAATAGCTTATTTTCTTTTTCATTTTAGGACTCCTTATAATCTTTTTACTGAACATTCTAAAAATCTTTGAAAAACATAAATTAACATTGTTAACCTATTTAAAATAGTATATTACAATATTAATTTTATTACAGTAGATACTTAGTACGAATTATGTAGTGTTAAATTCCAATAAAAATTAGTAGAGTCCATTGCATTATATTTTTCAAATATAAAATTCCGCTATACTTGCTTATTGCGGAATAACTGCTTTCACAATCTTACCTATACTATTTTATCAATATACAGTTGAAAAAAATGTATTTAGTAATATTGGTTCTAGTACTGAAAAAAGCACAATTCCAATTCACGAATTGCGCTTTTTGTAAAGAACTCAGGAACAGAAAATTCTTCTTTAACAAACCAGCCCGTTAGTAAAAACGTTGCTATGTGTACGTAGAAACCCTTAAATAGAGCTGCACCACTGGAACCCAACTTTTCAGCACTTTCTTTTACATGAGTATGTACATCTATTTCTATTATTCTTCTTACCTACTAACTCTTCCTTCTTTTACTAATGCCTTTACTTGATTTAAAAAAGAGCATCCCTTATTAAAGAATGCCCTTGATAGTTTATAAAGAAATCTTTATAGTTGGGGTATAAATCATTTAAACTCCCATTCAATATTTATCCGATTTTCTCCGCTAACTCTAAAATAATTCCCTCTGGACCACGAACGTAGCATAATTTATAACTTTCTTCATATTGCTGTATCTCACTAAAGATTTCCGTGCCCTTACTTTTCATTTTGCAACTATAGCTTCAATATCTTCAACATTAAAACAAATATGTCGGATACCCAGCGTATTTGCAAAAGGTTGCTGAATATCTCTTTCATCTGACGGAGTATAAAATTTGACTAGCTCAATCCATACCTCCCCATCTGGCATCCCCAATCCTACACATGCTGTTTTAACATCATTCAGCCCAACTATTCTGTCCAACTGTTCTCCTTCCAATTCCCATTCCGCTTGCACTTCAAGTCCTAAATCAAGAAAAAAAGCTTTAGCCTTTGAAAGATCATTTACGTTTATACTTACATGATCTATTCTATTGATCTTCATATCTCATACCTCCTATGTTCCTATTATTTTCAATACCTGTAATCGTAAAAGGTTTGTTTGAGATTGTAATTCGCTTAAAACAGAAAATATCCTTCTTAATTTGCCGTTCTGTAAAAGCAGGTGTATTTGGTGCCTTGGCAATCAATTGCTTCCACCCCATCCCATAGATAAATAATCTTTTCAATAAAATTATCTAGTAACTGGCACACTCCTTCTTTAACTAACGGGGCGTTAGTGAAAAAAGAAAAAGCTGCCACAATGACAGCCTCATACTAAGCTTTTGCACCCAATAATTTAAGTAAAATTCAGTAGGATCGTAGTAGTATTTAACCTTAACTTGTCATATTTTATTATTGTTGCATATCCATCATTTTCTTAATTACCCGAATTTGACCACGGTGATTCAATTCGTCTTCCATCACATGGAACCACTTGAAGTAGTTATTTGCAGGATTTCCTCCCCAAAACGCAGTTTGCTCAAACAACCATGAATCAGGCAATTTCCTGAATGTATCAATTGTCTTTTTTCTCGTTTGTGCTAATTGTTCCAAGTAGAATTCAATCGTGTTTCCTTTAATTTGTTCCCTCGCTGCATTGCCAAGTTCCAGACCTGGATTCAACTTTTGAAAATCTTCTTCTGTAAACTCACGTTTCTCAAAAGTGTCGATTTGATATGCTTTTTCAACAGATACCAAATGAGCGAGTAGCATTCCGATAGAATTTGCTTTTTCGTTTATTAGATAATCTAATTGCTCAACTGATAGATCTTTCACTTCCGCCAACGTCGTCACTCTCGTATAATCCAACATGGATAATAGCTTGCTAAATTCTAAACTTAAACCCTCTTTTTGGTCAATTAAAAATAAACTTTGATTTCCCATCATTCTTCCCCCTTTTCTTTTATCTTTCTACAGAGATAGAGGTAATACCTTCCAAATGGAGCATTTAATTGTAAGTGAAATACAATTAATCCAACTAAGCATAGGTGGGGATAAAAAGGTATAATCCTTCATAATTTCCCCCTTTCCGTTAGTACAAATGTTACCATATTCTTCAACTTGTCTTCCCCGATACTTTCAATAGGAAAAGGGCACCCCTTATTAAGGAATGCCCAGTTCGTTAAATAATTTAAAATATTCTATTCACTATTTTTAAAGTTTTGTTCAATAGCTAAATATTTTTCATTAAATGAAAATAGAAATACGATCTCCCTTTAACAATCTTGAACTCGGTTTAATGACTTGTTCATTTAATTGAATTGTTCCTTTTTCAATCTTTTTTATGATCTGTGAACGACTGCAATCCTCAATTTGGTTTGCAAGCACTTTATCAATTCGATGATTTCCTATCACATCTTCCAGTATAATGTGTATCACCTTTACTCCTTGTTCCGCTAAGCTGGTTATTGGAATAGCTGACATAAGTGAAGATTCTTCTTTCTGCTCTTCCATTTCAGCGACATGCTCTGAGAACGATTTATAAACAGCTAATTTTTTGTTCCACGTATGATTTTTTTCACATTTGTAAATCGCATATTTGTATATGCTTTTTCCGTTTGCGTTATGCCGTTGCACATTGGTATCCGTAAAAACCGATAATTTGCCACACATTTTGCAGTGCTTCTTTACAGAACGTTCTGATATTTGAGAAAGTTTCCAGTGGAAAGTTATATTTAACATTTATCCTTCACCTCTTAATAGGATAAAGGAACGCAAGCATCTATTTGGATAACTTGCAGCGTGCATTATAAATTAAATGGAAAAATTAAAAAGGAGATCCTACACAAGGACCTCCTCTCGCATCGAGACTACAGGATTGCTTGGTTCCTTTGTAATGAGAAAAATGGGCATACTACCCCCTGAGAAAAAACATTGTGTTTTTTGAGGGTGATGCTATCCAATTTATTGATCATTACAAAGTAAATATTGGCATACGAGTTCTCCTGTATCCTTTCTTCCAAATAGAGTTATTTTAATTTTACTGCATATTTATGTTTAAATGCAAGCGTTTACTTCACTTTATCTCAGTTAACTTTTCAAAATTCAGTTAATCTTATTTCTTCATAACAATGGCTGAATACGTTCGCCGTTCCAAATTTCTATCTAATACATATTTTGTAATTATGAATTGGGTGTTCTGTGCCTGAGATAGTATTTATAAAAATAAGGGATAAAAGGGGTAAAGTACATGATTAATGTTTTATTTGTATGCCTGGGGAATATTTGCCGTTCACCAATGGCTGAAGCTCTGTTTCGTGACTTAGTCACGAAAGAAAATTTGAACGACATCATCTTAGTTGATTCCGCTGCAACTAGTTCATGGCAAATCGGCTTACCTCCTCACCAAGGAACTCTTGATATTCTAAAGAAATACAATATTTCTTCTAATGGGCTTGTCGGGCGCCCGCTAACAAAAGAAGACTTTAGGAAGTTCGACTATATTATTGGTATGGACAAGAGTAACATAAAAGATATTTATAATATAACTGGCAAACCTAATCATCCAAAGATTATTAGATTACTAGACCTGACTAAAGACTGGAAAGATATACCCGATCCATTTTTCACAGGTGACTTTGAAGAAACATATAGTCTTGTTTCAACTGGCTGTCGGGCATTACTCAAGAAAATATGTAGGGAACAAAACTTATACAATTGAATGAATCTGCCCCGTTAGTAAAAAAGTTGCTATATGTATGCTAGAAAAGGACTACAATCACATTGATCATAGCTCTTACACGAGTTATGGAAAAAACTTATTTTTTTCTTTTACAAACTATTTGTATTGGGTTTCCATCGGGGTCCTGTACCTGAGCAAGAGTTATAAAGGTTGCCCATAATTAGGAAAGTGTCAATATGTGCAAGAAATTCCACTAGGATAATATTACTTTTTATCATTGGATACAAGTTTTATATATTTATTTTTACCTACTTTTACTGCGATAGCTTGTCTAGTATCGATGCCATCTATAGAATATATCTCAGTACCCTCTCTATATTCATTTGAGGATAAATTAGGTATATCTCCTTCTACATCTATATATTGTTTTACTTCAGCTAGTTTGTATCCAACTCTCTCAATTTTCTCATCCGAAACATGATAAATAACATCATTATACTTCACAAAGTTTGCTACCCAAGATTTTGAGGAACATCCTGATAAGATAATTATAAAAAACAATATTGTCAATCTTAAATACATAGCAAATTTCATTTACTTCACACACCTTTTTATCAATTTTCACAATTATATATATTAGCACACAGAGAAATTTAATTGCTATAATTTTTTAGAATTTTCAATAAAAATAAGAGGAATTCCCATTTTTATGTTGAATATACTACTAGAATACAAAAATAGGAGGTTGAGTAAATGAAAAAGTTTAAGATTATTTCCGTTTTACTAGTTTCATTTTTAGTTTTTGGAATAGGTAATGAAGTTTTTGCTTATTCATTGTTGGGAGGAAAACACAAGACAACTAAACTTTATTTAAAGACTAACTCAGGTTTTTTAAATTCAGACCCCCTAATTGGTGGAGCTATGCAAGCCGCTAGAGGCGATTGGAATGTAGCCGGAACTCCAATATCAATTAATATGACAACGAGTTGGGACGCACAAATAGTAGTTAATGGATCTTATTTTGGTAATGTTGAATGGTCTGGAAGATGTACCAATTACAAGGATTGGGTCGTGGCTGGTAATTATAGCTCATCCGTAATTGATGCGAATTATACTTACCTTAAGTCAAAAAGCTATAATACCACTAAAAACAAAGGAGTTTTTGCCCATGAAATGTGAACAAGCGATAGACTTCACCAATTAACCCTTTCATTTGATGAACCCCTAAATCTGTATTTGTCATATTGACTAGTCCTTTTCTTAATTTTTCCAATTTATCCCCCTATCCAAATTTCTTTGTTTATACTTCATTTTAGTCGTTGACAGTACCACCCCAAGGAACACTAGGATCGCGCCGATCATACCTTTAAACGACATAACTTCATGTACAAACAAATATCCAAACAAAGCTGCAAACACAGGCTCTAATGAGAAAATGAGACCTGTTCGATCTGGCGAGGTATATTTTTGGGCGATTACCTGTAAGATGAAACCGAAGGCGCTGCAAACAATACTAAGTACAAGTATCGCAATCCAACCTTGGGATGTGTTTGGTAATCTCGGAGTTTCAAAGAGCAAGGAAAATATGAGACCAAAAAAACCAGCAAACCCTAACTGTATTATGCCGAGTTGTAAGGCGTCTACTTTCTTGATAGCATATCCTACGATAATAATATGTAGTGCATATAATAGGGCTGCCACAATGCATAAAAGATCTCCAATACGCATCGAAAATGGCGCTCGTAAAGTAAGAAGCGCAATTCCGGTTATCGCCATTGCTGTGCTGAAAATGAACTTCCATTCTATTTTATTTTTTAAAATTATTGTGTTAATCAGTGGGACAAACACAACCGTTAAGCTGATCAAAAATCCGGCATTCGATGTAGTTGTTGTATTTAAGCCAAAAGTTACTGCCGTAAATATCACAAATAATATAAAGCCGAGTAAAATGGAATAACTGAGTAGTTCTTTACTCATGCGTAGAAATTTACGGTGAAAAATGGCTCCTGCAAAAAGGAAGGCTAATCCAAACCGAAGCGCAATTAAATTAAACTCTCCTAGTGAATCCAGTCCTAATTTCATAAAAAGATAAGATGAACCCCAAAAGATCGTTACAATAAGAATCATTAATTCTGCCTGCAGTGGTTTCATTCACAGTAGCCTCCCTGCTTATTACAAATGATTATCTATATTTACTCTTTAACTGAGTGTACATAAACTATAAACACGTTGATATTTCCATCTTCTAAAATGAGTCAGGTTCCGAATAATGCATAAGTAGAAAAAAGTTTACATAAAATTGTATAATATAATGAACAAAAATAAAACAAGAGCTGTTAATATGCAGCTCTCATGCATTGCTATTTTACAATCCCCAAAACAAATCCATCATACCCTTTACTACCTACCGTTTGGATCGCTGTTGAATCAATTCGGGGTTCTTTTGATAAAAGATCAATGAATTGACGTATTCCTTGGATACTTGGATCTTCAATATTGTCCTCAATGACACGACCTTTTCGAACGACATTATCCCCAATGATTACTGTTCCTGATTTGGAATATTCCAATGCCCATTTTAAATAATGGGGGTTGTTTGGCTTATCGGCATCAATAAAAATTAAATCGAAGTTTGCAAATCCTCTATCTTTTAGTGTTGGTAATGATTCTAATGCAGGACCTACAATTACTTCAATTTTATTTTCTAACCCTGCTGTTCTTATGTTCTTTTCAGCCACTTTGGCATGTTTTTGTTCATATTCAAGTGTGATGAGACGCCCATCTTCTGGTAATGCACGACCTAGCCAAACACTGCTATAACCACCGAGTGTACCAATTTCTAAAATGTACTTTGCGGCTTTTAACTTTGCAAGTAAGTGAAGCAGCTTGCCTTGATTGGGAGAAACATCAATCGCTGGCAAATTGGCCTCTGCATTTGCTTGAAGTATCGAATCCATTACTGGATCTGACGCGTGAAGTTTAGATGTAAAATAAAGATCTACTTCTTTCCATTTTTCAGATTTAGTCATATTTGTTCTCCTTTTTATCGTTTTCAAAAATAGATTTAATCATTGCTTTAATGTTCATTATTTAGAGATTCCTCAGATAAAGAAGTTTTTCCTGCTACCTGTTTATTTTCTGCTTCCATTTCTTCAAATTCGTGAAGTTCAAATAATTGAACAAACTCGTTGATTACCGTTTCAACCGCTTTTAATTCACCGACTAAAATGGGGTTGATCGTTTGTAGCTCTGGAGTTTCTAATTGTTGCTTTAATGTCGCTCGTTTGAGATTCAACGTTTCTAAAAATGCAATCGCTCTTCCACGGCGGAATGTTTTTGCCCCACCTCGCCCGTGCATGTGATGGTCTCTTCGTTTATGAACATCCCCACGATGGTGCCTTTCTTTAAATTCTTCGTTTTTCACATAAAGACCTCCTTTCGTATACGATTGTATACGTTGTTTATAATCGCATTGTATACGATTGTATACGGGTAATCAAGAGAAATATTAAATATTTTGGCAATTTATTTAACTAGATTGCTTGTTTAATCGTTCAAGTTCTTCTTCAATTCTTGCCAGATCAATTCGCTCAAACAACGGTTCTACACTTAACAATTGCTGCGATCGAACCTGGAATGGCCTCCATTTTACTTCCGCTATATTCAACATTTCCTTTACCTTTCCGCTTGAAAAAGGAAGAAACGGAGTTAAAATATGTGCTAAATTGGCAATCAGATACACACAATTTGCAATAGTTTGTTTACATGTATCGGGCGTATCGTAAATTTGTTTCCACGGCTGTTGCTCATCAAAATATTTATTCGAAAACCTTATCACTTCGAACACTTTTTCCAAACCCTGCTTAAAAGAGAACTTCTCAATACAATATCCTACTTCATCATATAGTTGCTCCACTTTATTTTGAATAGATGTGGAAATCTCCTTATCAGGTATCATCCCATCGAAAGATTTTTGTATAAATTTCAATGTCCGATTAACGAGGTTCCCATACGCTCCCAATAATTCACTATTATGACTGTATATGAATTCCTTCCAAGAGAAATCAGCGTCACGACTTTCCGGTGCATTGATCGTTAAAAAATAACGGATAGAATCGGGATTGTATCTTTCTAAAATATCCGGAATCCAAACTGCCCAATTTTTACTTGTGGACAATTTTTTCCTTTCTAATGTCATGTATTCATTTGAAACAATATGCGTTGGCAGCGCTTTTTCTCCGATGCCGGACAAAATCCCTGGCCAAATAATCGAATGGAATGGAATATTATCTTTCCCATGAACGTAGTAAGAAGTCGCATCAGAATTCCAAAATGTTGAGTCATCATTATTCGTTTCTTTTGCCCACAGCTTACTTGCTGTGTAATATCCCGCCACTGCCTCAATCCAAACATAGATTTTCTTATCTTCATAGCCTTCAACCGGAACACTTACTCCGACAGGTAAATCCCTTGAAACTGCTCGGTCCTGCAAACCTTCTTTTAAGTATCTTTTAGTCAATGAAATAGCATTTTCCCGCCAAAGTTTATTTTTTTCAGCTTCATGTGTATAGCTTTCTAATCTTTTTTGAAAAGAACTTAAAGCAAAATAAAAATGCTCCGTTTCTCTTGTTGTGGGTGGATTCCCACAAATTTTACATTTTCTATCCAGTAATTCAAGCGGTTCTAAAACACTTGAACAAACATCACATTGGTCACCGCGTGCCTTTGCACCACAATGGGGACAAATCCCCTCAACATACCGATCAGGTAAAAATTGCTGATCATGTTCACAATATGTTTGTTCAATTGTTTTTTTATAAATAAGTCCCTTTTTAAGTAATTTCAAAAATATTTCTTGAACGATTTGATGGTGATGCGCTGTATCAGTTCTTGTGTAAACATCATATGTGAATCCTAGTTTTGTAAAACAATCTTTGAATTCTTCATGATAACGATCAGCAATCTGTGTTGGTGACACACCCTCTTGTTTTGCTTTTATTGTGATCGGTGTCCCATTGCAGTCACTCCCCGAAACATACAAGACCTTTTCACCTTTTAAACGGTAATATCTAGCCAAAATATCCCCAGATAACAAACTAGATAGATGTCCAAGATGTAATGAGCCATTCGCATAAACCCAAGCACCGCCAATAAAAATACTCATAAATAAATCCTCCTTTATGTTTTTGGTAAAACAAAAAAACCCCGCCTTAACTGTAATCGTTAAGGACGAGGTTTATATTCCACGTGATACCACCTTATTTCGCAAATGGCTCACACCATTTGCCTCAGCAAGTACGGAGTAAACAAAGTTACTCTTATACTGTGACATTGATAACGAGTGCCAAAACTCGTCGTATCCTACTAATACTAAAGTATGTTCAGTACGAAGCTCAGAGACCATTGTTCAAATGAGTGTTTTTACTTCTTTTCAGCTACCGAAGCTCTCTGTCAAAAAACAAAGCATTTTACTTTTTCTCTTCATTGCCTTTGAATGTTAATAGTTTATTCAAAAAATTTTTGGATGTCAATCTGAAACTATTATCTCATCAGATTAATAATTCCATACAAAACAACATCTTCGAACGAGTCGTTTTTATAAATATGGTCTTTTAGGGTGCCCTCGTATATCATTCCACACTTTTTCATGATCTTTCCGGATGCGGGATTTGATTTAAAATGACGTGCATAAACCCGATGGTAATCCTTCTCTTTAAAAACAAATTCGATTACTGCTTTAGCCGCTTCGGTTCCATATCCATTTCCCCAAAATTCTTCTCCAATCCAGTACCCCATTTCGCCATTTTTGTCTTGCTTATGGTTTGAAATACCGATCGCTCCAAATAGTTGTCCGCTATTTTTGTCTGTTATTGCAAATTCATACTTTCAATCCAATTCAAAGTTTTGCTCATGACTTGCTATCCATGTAAGCGCACATTCCAAAGTATAAGGATACGGTAAATTCGATGTGCTTTTGTATAGATTATAATTATTACACATGATGGAAACATTATTTGCATCAGATTCTTTAAATGGACGTAGAAGTAATTTATCTGTTTCTATCGTTTTTTCTGTTTTACTATAAATCATTATTTTTCCCCCTCAAATAACTTTCTTCTTTCCCTATTTCATCATACGTCAAATTAGATTAATTCTTTCAGACGTTTCATTGCTGAGTGAACGGTCAATCGATGGAAGGAAATGAATTTACTTTTATAGATAACTCCATAGATGCCATAAGGTGTAGGCGAAAGTCTCAGCAGTTCTTCCCTGCTTTGTATGTCAATAATTTCTGCACGAATCCCGAGTTGGTTTGCTCCTTTAATCATATTTTCAGTCGCTATATCAACAAACGGACATTGTTGTGTACGAAGGATTGTTAAATTTTCAAAAGGTTGTAATCGTTCCTCCCAATCGTTTGGAAAATACGGATCAGGTGAATGCCCAAATTTATAAACAAGTAGTTCAAAACCATAAGGCGCAGTATCAACTTCAACGAAGTTATTTTTTATAAAAATATCCTTACTTGGTGTCCAGGAAGTATCGGGATTCGTTACGACAATGACACCATCTTTCTTTTGTTCTTTTGCATCTTGGATGCATGTTTGGATTAATTTTGATGCATACCCTTTTCCTGTTATATTTACCCATAAGCAATGGATTACTAAATAATTTTCTCCATAGACAACGCGTGAAGAATATTCAATCGGTGTGTATTCGATAAATCCTGCTGGTTTGTTATTTTCCATTAGTTTTATGTACTTTAACCCTTCATTAAGTCTTCCTGTTAGCCATTTGTTTTTATTTATGTAGCCCGTGGAATTTGGTTTGCTACGTAGGCAATAACATCCTTGATCATCTAAATTTTCTTTATTTACCTGAATTAATTCAATCGTATCCACTTTTTGTCCCCCCCTCCAAATGCTAATTGTTTTGTTCAAATAAATTCCCTATTCGAAACCAAAATTCCTCCTACTAAATGAAAAAACAGACAATGTGGCATTGACTGTTTTTTTCAATCTATTTATTTTTCTTTTGTAAAATCTAAAATTCTTAAGTTCCAATGTTTAAAAAACACTAACCTCAGTTCCGTTCTGTGGATATTAAATGATCAAATCAATTAGATGTGGTTTTTTCATTATTTAATCGTTAAAAATATTTCTGTGATCCATAAATCAAATTGTATGATCCACTAATCAAGTTTTATGCGACACAAACTTGATTCTATGATCCACAAACCGAAAATCCACCGTTCGAAAAGGTGTTTATGATCCATAAATAACTTTCTATGATCCACTAATCAAGTTCCATGCGGCTCAAACTTGATTCTATGATCCACAAACTGAAAATTCTCCGTTCGAAAAGGTGTTTATGGTCCACAAATAACTTTCTATGATCCACTAATCAGGTTCCATACGGCTCAAACTTCATTCTATGATCCACTAATCAGGTTCCATACGGCTCAAACTTCATTCTATGATCCACAAACTGAAAATTCTCCGTTCGAAAAGGTGCCTTTGATCCACAAATAACTTTTTATGCTCCACTAATCAAGTTCCATGCGGCTCAAACTTCATTCTATGATCCATAAACTGAAAATTCTCCGTTCGAAAAGGTGCCTTTGATCCACAAATCACTTTTTATGATCCACTAATCAAATCCCATGCGGATCAAACTAAATTCTATGATCCACAAACCGAAAATCCGCCGTTCGAAAAGGTATTTATGGTCCACAAATGACTTTCTATGATCCACTAATCAAGTTCCATGCGGATCAAACTAAATTCTATGATCCACAAACCGAAAATCCGCCGTTCGAAAATGTATTTATGGTCCACATATAACTTTCTATGATCCACTAATCAAGTTCCATGCGCCTCAAACCAGATTCTATGATCCACAAACACCAAAGACCAAATCAATTAAGATTTGGCCTTCTGATTATTGACCTATTTATGGATGTTCCGTTGCTCGGAAACCAAAGGATATATGATCTTGAACTGGAATCCACGCACCGATTCCTTGTGATGTAACGTTTTTAACGATGATTTTCTTTTTTGTTCCTTTTAGTACGAGGTATACTTCCCCATACGTAACTTTTCCTTTTTCATTAATAGCGGGTGCATAGCCATACAAATACCCGAGTCGCTTAGCTGGTACATTGTAATAGTGATCTTTTTTCGTACCAGCACCGATAATCGTGTCAAAAGAAAGAGGTAATTGTGTTTTTTCCATTGCCTTCAGGAGCATCATCTTTCGAACATCTTCTGATTTCGCTACTTTTGCTGTGAGCCCGCCCCTTACTGCTTTTTGAGATTCTTGTACGTAATGAATTTTGTAATTTGTTTTCCCTCCGCGATTATCAAAATAATTCGTATTAATTTTTTGATATTGCCAGTTTGGTGCGGTTTCAATTGAATCGTAATTAAGCGGCCATTCTCCTAAATAGATCGTTGCTCGAAGACCTAAGGAGAATGGTGAATTATTTACAGATGTTTCGTTGAGCATTCGAATTAGGTTCGGGTTTTCAATTTTCACCTTTGATGTTTTGATAATTTTTTGCGTAAATTCACTTGGTTGTAAATAGGGCAAATCCTGTGTCGGATTCGGATACGTATTTTCTTTCGCTATGTCTAACACATGAGAAGGAATTTTCACTTGTTCCATTTTCTTAACAGATTGGTCAACCTTGTTATTTGCCATTGCAGATGGTGAAGCTGATAATAGGATTAATAAAAACACAAGAAGAATTCGTTGCCATTTCATATTTGGAGTGCTCCTTTCTTACCCTTCAATGTTTTGTTCTTATTTTTTTCCGTTCCATTAATTATTATCCACTGTAAAAAAATATTTATTTTTTAAAAGAAATTGAATCTGAATATTTACAAATTTCAATTAGCGATATATACTATATTTAACTTATTTAAAAGGAGGGTCGTTAGCAGCACTTAGGCTCATAAAGGGGGAATGAATATAGAGGTAGTTCTCTGTAATCTTACTTTTTTTAAAAACCGTGCTGTAATTTTATATGAAAATTGAATGGTAAAAGCCTCTAAGCAAATGATTGATTGTGCTTAGAGGCTTTTTGTATTGCTTATAACAGATAAAATCCGATCCCCATTATTATATAAGCGGCAAGTAAAGTCGCACCTTCAAACCAGTTTGTTTCTCCGTCATTTGCAAGCACGATTGTTAGTAAGACCGAGGTTGCCATTGCGACTAATTCGGGAAGCGTAAAGACTAATGGCATGCTTGGATTGAAAAATAACGAAAGAATAACGAGGACTGGGGCAACGAACATCGAAATTTGCAGCGTGGAGCCAAATGCGATTTCAACGGCGATATCCATTTTATTTTTGTACGCCATTAATATAGCAGAAGCATGTTCAGCTGCATTTCCGACAATGGCGACAATAACAATCCCAATAAAGAGTTCGCTCCACCCAAAACTTTTTGCCACAGCCTCAAAGGTATGAACAAGGTTTTCGGATACATAGGCAACAGCTAATGTAGCAATTGCTAACACTAATA
This sequence comes from Heyndrickxia sporothermodurans, assembly GCF_003055045.1. Lineage (NCBI taxonomy): Bacteria > Bacillati > Bacillota > Bacilli > Caryophanales > Bacillaceae > Heyndrickxia > Heyndrickxia sporothermodurans. Next base: position 34,439 of record NZ_NAZB01000051.1, on the reverse strand, counting down.
TCGCTTTCCCTTTCCCCCATTCCGGTTCCTCTTCATGTTCTTCTTGCTTCGAATCTGGATCTTGATAAATCCCACGATGTGTAACAAGTTTAAAAAATAATGCTGCTAGATAAAGAATAATCAAGGTGATGGAAATCCCAACACTTAAATTCATCGTTTTCGCTTCAGTTAAATTCATTGAAAAGACAACGGGAATCACAAAGGCGACAATCACAGCAAAAATTAACAGCCCTGAATTGTGCCTTGCATCATACACATTAAATTTCTGCCTTTTGTATTTGACCCCGCCAATGAAAAAGGCCATCCCTGCTACGAGTAATAAATTTCCTAAAACGGACCCCGTTAACGAAGCCAATACAACTCCCGTTAAACCAGCTTGAAGGGAAAAGATAGATATGATGAGCTCAACCGCATTTCCAAATGTTGCATTTAACAACCCACCAATCCTAGGACCGGCCACAATTGCCAAACTTTCAGTCGCTCGTCCCATAAAACTAGCCAAAGCAATAATCGTCAAACAATAAATGATAAACATAAGCACACTCGGCCAATGCAATAAAGAACCAATAACCGAAATCGGAACCCCGATAAAAACCATAAACGCAAAAACTCTATTCATCTTTATCCTCCCGGTGTCAGGCACCATTTATTCATTTTTTGAATAATTATTCATTTTCCATTCACTCATTTTTCAGTTTAGTTATTTTCCTTTTTTTGTTTTGTTGAAGCATGAATGAATAAATTATTCGGGTTGGCCTGTAAAGTTTTTTAATAAAAAATTTATAGCATAAAATTCCATTTTTTTAAAGATAAAATTTTGGATATAGGTTGGTTTTTTCTTATTTCTATTTATATTTCCCTAATCTTTCTACTCAAATCTTTTATTTTGGCTATATTTTATGTACATTTTATTCCAATCAGTATGTTCAAAATAATTAATATCTTGCCAATTGTTCGGTATACAGTTAACATCACTGATAGAAAGTCTTTTTTATAAGGAGTTTTGCTTCAATGTTTAAAACAGATAAGTATCGATTTTGGATATTAGTTAGTATTGTCGCGATATCAGGGTTTTCTCAAGGAATGTTATTGCCATTAATTGCGGTTATCTTTGAAAATGATGGGATGGCATCTTCATTAAATGGGTTAAATGCTACCGCACTTTATATCGGCGTACTTATTGCCTCTCCCATAATGGAGGCGCCCTTACGTAAAGTCGGTTACAAACCATTAATATTAATTGGGGGCTTCACTGTAGCACTCACACTATTTTTATTTCCCGTTTGGAAATCCTTTTGGTTTTGGTTTATTTTGCGATTATTAATCGGGATTGGCGACCATACGCTGCATTTCGCAACCCAAACATGGATCACTTCTTTTTCATCTAAAGAAAAACTTGGAAGAAATATTTCACTGTACGGTTTATTTTTCAGTTTAGGGTTCGCATTTGGTCCGTCTTTAACAAACTTAGTGAAAATAAGTGAGTCTTTGCCGTTTATGATTACATCTGCACTAAGCTTAATTTTAACGTTTACCGTTATTACGTTAAAAAACGACTTTCCCGAAAAAGATACAGAATCTGTTTCCTTTCTCGGAACATTTAAACGATTCGGGAAGGTGTGGAAATATGCGTGGGTGGCCCTACTCCCGCCTTTCGGATTTGGGTTTATGGAAGCTTCTTTAAATAGCAGCTTCCCTGTCTTTGCTTTAAGAAATGGGATTAATGTTGAATCAGTTTCAATCATTGTTCCGGCTTTTGCAATCGGCACGCTTATTACCCAATTGCCACTCGGAATGATTAGCGATCGATTCGGTCGTAAAAACACACTAATTACAGTAATTTTTATCGGATTCCTTTGTTTTATCGCTGCAGGATTTGTGAGTCATTCAGTCATTGGGTTACTTCTTTGCTTTCTTTTTGCAGGGATGGCAGTCGGTTCCACGTTTTCATTAGGAATTAGTTATGCGGCCGATTTACTGCCAAAAACGTTATTACCTGCTGGAAATATTATGTGCGGAATCTTATTTAGCTTAGGAAGCATGCTCGGTCCTTTTTTGGCGGGACTTATAATCGAGCACATAAAAGGGGCAAGTTTCTTCTATTTGATTAGTGCTATGTTGTTGATTATTCTTTTATCATTATGTACATTCCGTACTTCGAAAAAGAAGGAATTATTTTCGGGTATTTCACAATAGAAAAAACTTTTCGCATGCTTCTGAATATGATACGATATAGAAAATAATGATAAAGCAAGTACAGCTGTCATCTTTCCCTGAGATGACAGCTTTCGTCATTTTATAGGGGTATTGAATTTGATTCTTTTTCTCAATTAAGGAGGGATACTCATGGCACAAGGGCAAATCGCATCAACGAGCAGGGAAATTTCATTAACAGAATCATCTCGTTTTGATCGACTCTTTGAACATATCGAACTGATTGCTGCACTTCTAAGTGGTCTTTTCATTTTCATTGGATGGCTATCTTCCCAATGGAATCATGAAACGTTCTCGATAGCGTTTTACCTATTAGCATTTATCATTGGGGGCTATGCAAAAGCGAAAGAAGGAATCGTAGATACAGTAAAAAATAAAGAATTAAATGTCGAAATGTTGATGATTCTTGCCGCTATCGGCTCAGCGGTGATCGGTTACTGGACTGAGGGCGCGATTCTAATTTTTATCTTTTCATTAAGTGGAGCGCTTGAAACTTATACGATGAATAAAAGCCAAAAGGAAATTTCCTCCTTATTAGATATTCAACCGGAAACCGCAACAAGAATTATCCAAGGTCAGGAAAAAGTCATACACGTTTCTCTTTTAGAAGTGGGCGATCACATTATTGTGAAGCCGGGAGAAAGAATTCCGGCAGACGGACAAATTATCGAAGGAACGACAACGATTGATGAGTCAACTATTTCAGGTGAATCTGTTCCGGTCACGAAAGGAATACGTGCAGAAGTATTTGCCGGTACTATCAATATAAATGGATCAGTAATTGTTGAAGTGATGAAGCAAGCAAATGAAACTGTGTTTCAAAAAATTATTGATCTCGTTCAGTCTGCACAAAGTGAAAAATCACCGTCCCAGCTTTTTATTGAACGATTTGAAAGTTTATATGTAAAAATTGTATTGCTTGTCGTTTTGATCATGATGATTGTCCCACATTTTCTATTTGATTGGAGTTGGAAAACAACTTTTTATCGGGCGATGATCCTATTAGTTGTCGCTTCTCCCTGTGCCCTGGTTGCATCGATTATGCCGGTAACCTTATCTGCTATTTCGAATGGTGCCAGGAATGGAATTTTGTTCAAAGGCGGTGTTCATCTGGAAGCTTTAAGTCATGTTAAAGCCATTGCTTTTGATAAAACTGGGACACTTACAAAAGGAAAACCGGAAGTTACGGATATTATTGTTCGTGCGGATAAGGATGATACGAATCTTTTGCACATCATTGCGTCAATTGAAAATCGCTCCAATCATCCGTTAGCACGAGCAATCGTGGATTTTTGGAAAAAAGAACATAATCATCCACTACTTCAACCAGAGAAAATTAAAGATATCCCAGGGTGGGGATTAAAAGGCTGGCTCCATCATCGAGAATGGTGGATTGGTAAAAAAGATTTCGTTGGAAAAGAAAATGCATTGGCATTTGAAAATGGCGTAGCAATAAAACTTGAAAATGATGGTAAAACGGTCGTTTATGTCAAAGATTCGCTTGGAATTGTTGCTGCAATTGGTCTTCAAGATATCGTTCGAAAGGAATCAAAACATGCGTTAATATTGTTGAAGAATGAAGGTATTCGAACAATTATGCTAACAGGCGATAGTAAAAATACAGCAAGAAACATCGCTCAGCAATCCAACATTGATGAATATATTGCTGAATGTTTACCTGAAACAAAGGTTTCTTCATTGAAAATGCTTAAAGATAAATATGGAGTCGTTGCAATGGTTGGTGATGGTGTAAATGATGCTCCCGCCCTTGCAACTGCCAATATCGGAATCGCCATGGGAGAAGGTAGCGATGTTGCAATGGAAACGGCAGATGTCGTTTTAATGAAAAATGATCTATCTCGAATTGCAGAAGCGATCCGTTTATCGAAAAAAATGAATCGAATCATTAAACAAAATATTATCTTTTCATTAACGGTTATCCTGCTCTTAATCGCCTCTAATTTTTTACAGTTTTTAAACCTCCCATTAGGGGTTGTCGGCCATGAAGGCAGCACCATTTTGGTGATTTTGAATGGTCTGAGATGTCTTCGGGGATAAAAGAATTAGTAGGAAGCACCTCATCGATACTGATTGAGGGCTTCTTTGTTTTTATTAAACAAAAAGGATTTTAACAGAACATGTAGAATAGATTATTTTATAAGAAAGACGAAAGGAGTTGATTTAATGGAACGTAAAACAAAAAAGGAATTGAAAAGTTGGGGAAAAGCATTAATTATTGCTTTGGGAATTGCCTTTGTAACAAGAACATTCTTTTTTGCTCCTTATACAGTAAAAGGTGAATCGATGGAACCTACATTACATGATCAAGAAAAAGTTTTTGTAAATAAATTCAATGTTAACGACCGTTATCATAGGGGAGATATCGTCATCATTAAGGGGAAAGAAAAGAATTATGTTAAACGGATAATTGGTCTTCCAGGAGAAAAAATTGTCATGGAAAATGATAAATTATTTATAGATGAAGTTTTATGTAAAGAGCCTTACCTTTCACAAAACCTAAAATTAGCCGTGAAAGAGGGAAGTAATTTGACTGGTGATTTTGGTCCAATTACAGTACCGCATAATAAATATTTTGTCATGGGAGATAACCGTTTAAAAAGCGAAGATAGCAGAAATGGTTTAGGCTTTATACGAAAACAGAGTATTATAGGAAAAAGTGAGTTCGTTTTTTTCCCTTTCTCTCATTTTAGAAATGTAGAGTAAATTAAGCGACCTCTCTACAGAAGAGGTCGCTTTACATTAATGATAGCCATTTTGTCCGTTTGCAGATCCTGAAGTTTTGCCTTTAGGTTTTTGCTTACTGTTTTGTTTTGTTTTTTTACCCATGTCCATCTCTCCCTTCAACTGTATTTCTTTTTCATTAATAGTTTGTTTCGTTTTCCATGAAGCTTCCCCGTTATTTATTGACAGCCTTAGCAAAATTTCTTTTTCGCCGAAATCATTGCATTGATTTCTCCCCCGACGATTAAAATGATTCCACTGAAATAGAACCACAACATAAGAACAATAATCCCACCTAAACTTCCATACGTCGTAGAGTAGTGGCCAAAATTACTTACATAAAAGGAAAATCCTAATGATACAACCGCCCATCCAACTGTAGCTATTACCGCGCCCGGAAAAACAGCGAGACACTTAATTTTTTTATTCGGAGCAAAGTAGTAAATTCCAACAAAAACAACAAATAATATGAGTGGACTAATAACCCATCTTAACGCTGTCCAAATATGTGTAAATTGTTCGGAAAGGCCAAACAGTTTAAAAATATAAAAACCGATATATTCTCCAAAAACCGGTAATAACAATGCAAGTAAAAAAACAAAAATCATCGCAAGTGTTAAAAGAACCGACATGGCTCGCGCAACAATCGCCGAACGGGTTTCCTTTACTTCGTACGCACGATTCAACGCTTTTGTAATTGCATTCATTCCTTTTGACGCCGACCATAATGTCGCGATAATTCCAAACGAAAGCAAACTTGTTCTTCGATTATTCAAGATGTCCGCTAAGTTTGATTCAATCATATTTAATGTTTGTTTTGGAGCAAAATTACGCAATACATTTAAAATATCATCCAAATTAATAGGCAAATAAGGAAGCAAACTTACTACAAAGAGAAGTAATGGAAATAAAGATAACAGGAAAAAATAAGCTAATTGTGCGGCCAAACCAGTGATATCATTGTAGGTTGAATGTTTAATTAGCGAAATGATGAAATTTTTATCTCGAATTATTTTTGAGTTCCCCATTTTTTCACCTCATAAAAAGTGCACCTTACAGTTATTTGTAATACTTATCTTCCCCCTAGCTCTTCCAATAAAACATAATATGTATTTGACACCTATTTTAATTCGTGGAAAGATAGTATTATCTTTTACGAAAAAATGAGAGGATGACACTTGTGGATCTTACAATTAAATCAGCTGAAAATATTCAATACATGATTTCCCAAATCACAACAAAATTACGGATGGTTAATGTGGATGCGATAAAATCTTCACAATACAATGAAGATGTTTATGAGGATTTACATGATATTTATGAAATGGTCATGAAAAAAAACACATTTAGTCCAAATGAAATGCAAGCAATTGTGGAAGAATTGGGGAATTTGCGTAAATAAGTGTTGACGTAAAATTGAAAACCTAATGTGGACATTGAATCCGTTATTCTTTTAAAATGGCCCTAATTTAGGGGTTAAACGGATTCTGTCCGCAAAAATTTTTTCACGAATAGCGGTGCCGTATCCGCCTTCAATTTATTTAATCTCTTTTATATCTATCTTCCATAATTGATCATCATCAGCAGCTGGTGTACCTCGGCCATCCAAATTATTAGAAATAAAATACAAATTATTTCCTTCGATATAAACATCTCTAATTCTTCCAAAATCGCCTCTTACAAAAGTAGAACTTTTTTCTTTTAGATCAAAAATCCTTAGTTTTTCTCCTCGAAGTGTAGCAATGTATAATTTTCCATCCTTATATTGAATTCCTGAAGGTGCCCATGTCGTGTCGCCTGTTTGAAATATAGGTGTCTCCATCCCTTGTTGGCGTGTATTTCCTTCAATGATTGGCCACCCATAATTGGCTCCAGGCTTAATCAGATTAATTTCGTCATGTGCACTTTGTCCATGCTCGGTACTATACATCGTTCCATGCTCATCCCATGCAAGTCCTTGTGGATTTCTATGTCCATAGGAATAGATGTAACTATTTTTAAATGGATTATCGCTTGGAATTCTTCCATCCAATTCCATTCGTGAAATTTTCCCCGATAGAGAATTTAGGTTTTGTGCATTTTCCGGTACAGCTGCATCTCCAATAGTTACATAAAGTTTTTGATCAGGGCCAATTTTTATGCGACCACCATTATGGATGTTTGAACCAGGGATATCTTCTAGTAAAGATGCAACCTCAACCCATGTTTCTCCGTTTTTTTGAATACGAATCCCACGGTTAAACGTATTTCCATTTTCCTGGTATGTGTGATAGGCATATGCTTGATGGGACTCTTCAAAATTTGGAGTTAATTCAATCCCAAGAAAGCCTCCCTCCCCTTCGTGATGGATCGGTTTAGTAGTTTTTACTTGGGATCGATGTAATTGATTAGTTGTTTCATTCCATGACACTATTGTTCCATCTCTTTCACTAATGTAAAAGGTATCTTTATGTTTCGCCATCGCCCATGGAACATTTAATTTTTGTAAAATCGGTTGTGGCTGTTGATTTGTGATCGTTTTTTCTGCTTCGAAAGAATTTTCTTTCTCCTGTTGATTTGAGCATGCTGTTAAAAGTATAAAGACGAAAATGAGTATTCCTCTAATCAATTTTAATCCCCTCCATTTTGAAATATTCCTATCTACTATTTCATCAATGGAAAGGCGAATCCCTTTATTAATCTTGCGGATTCGTGCACTTGAGCTCGGATTTCTACCCTTTCCTTCTCGCATCCAATCTTTTCGAGAACTGGTTTCATTCTTTTTAAATTCCTAGAAAAAAAAGCCTCACATCTGAGGCTTTAATCTTGATCAGTTATAATAATAATTCCATCTTTTGTTACGGCAATTGTATGCTCGTATTGGGCAGATAATGTGCCGTCCATTGTTCGGGCCGTCCACCCGTTGTTGTCCATTTTCGTTTCGAATCCACCGATATTTACCATCGGTTCAATCGTAAATACCATACCTTCTTTAATGCGAGGTCCTTTGCCAGGTAATCCAAAATGAGGTACTTCAGGTTTTTCGTGAATTGTTGGTCCAATTCCGTGACCGATGAAATTTCGAACAACGGAAAAACCATGTGGTTCTACAAAAGATTGAATGGCATGACCGATATCGCCGATGCGATTTCCGACTTTTACTTGTTCGATTCCTTTATATAATGCTTCCTTTGTTACATCTAATAATTTTTGTGCTTGTTCACTTACTTTTCCGACTGGATAACTCCACGCTGAATCTGCTAGTGCACCGTTTAAATTTACGACCATATCAATCGTAACAATATCCCCCTCTTGAAGTGGCTGTTTTCGCGGATAGCCATGGCAGATTTCATCATTTATACTAGCACAAGTGGCAAATTCATAGCCTTTATAGCCTTTTTGTTCAGGAGTAGCACCATGCTTTTTCAAATAATCATTGACGAATTCTTCAATTTCCCATGTTGTTATACCAGGTTTAATCATTTTGGCAATTTCCTTATGGGTACTTGCAAGTAATTCACCCGCTTTTTTCATCATATCGATTTCACGTTGTGATTTATATGTGATCAACTTACATCTTCCTTTCAAAATAACACTTATCTATATTTATATCGAATAATTATATTATGAACACTATCATCATATCGTTATTTCTACGTTATAGCAAAAATATTTCCTTACATTCACCATACATTATTCAACATATTTCATTGGAATGGATGTTGAATAATGACAGCTAATTGTTGAAAAGTCTGTAAACAAACAGCTTTAAGTTTTAATATTTCCTAAGAAATAAAGGCTTTTCTCGATCAGTACCTCTATTAGGTTTCGAAAATACTGTCGAAAATATTTCTACATGTTTCTTCTAAAAAACAAAAGCTTTCTGTACCGATGTACAAAAAGCTCGTTAATTTGATTTGACTCTTGGAAGGATAAGCACTTCAACGCGACGATTTTTGGCTCTGCCCTCTTCAGTCGCATTTGATGCGATTGGCTGGTATTCACCATACCCTTTAACACTAAAGTTTTTTGCCTCTAAATGTTTATTATGCAAAATAACTTTCATGAAGTTATAGGCCCTCATCATACTTAATTCCCAATTAGATTCAAAATTAGAATTATGGATCGGCACATTATCTGTATGGCCACTGATAAGAATGTTTCTAGGTGGATCCATTACAAGTAATTTAGACACTTCTTTTGCAATTTTTATATTTTCTCCTGTAATGTCCGCATTTCCCGAACCGAAAAGGACATTATCCCGTATCGTTAGCAGCAATCCTTCCGTTGTTAACGATGTAGCAAACTTTCCTGATAAATTGTTTTCTTTTATATATTTGTTTATCTTAGCTTGTACTTCTGCTAATTCTTCATGATCTTTTAACTTTAGCTGGTTGAACTTCTCTTTTTCTTCATCTGCAGCTTTTTGATCTGCGTTTGTCTTTTCTTTATTAGCTTCAGTTTTTTTCTGCGGAACTGTTGATTGAAAATTGTTCTCTTGCTGTGGATTAGAATAATCCATCACACCGACACCAGAAGAAAAAATGCCGTTGAATACTTTAGAAAGCTGCTGAAATTTTTGCGCATCGACTGTACTTGAAGCAAATAATACGATAAATAAAGCTAATAGTAATGTCATTAAATCGGAATAAGGAAGTAACCAAGATTCATCAGGATGCCCTTCATCGTGATTTTTTCTTTTCTTTTTCTTACTCATTCGCTTCACTACTTTCTTCTAACAGCTTTTTCCGTTCTCCAACAGGAAGATAGGAGGCTAATTTTTGCTCAATGACTTTCGGAGCTTCACCAGCAAGAATGGATAGTACTCCTTCGAGCATAATTTCCTTCCTTTTTGCTTCTTCTTTGGATTTTCGTTTCAGTTTATTGGCGAATGGATGCCATAATACGTACCCGGTAAATATCCCAAGCAATGTGGCAATGAAGGCAGCAGAAATTGCATGTCCCAATTTTTCCGTATCCCCCATATTTCCTAGTGCAGCAATAAGTCCAAGTACCGCACCGAGTACGCCAAGTGTAGGAGCATATGTCCCCGCTTGTGAAAAAATGGCAATTCCCGCTTGATGCCGACCTTCCATCGCATCAATTTCCTCACTTAACACATCCCGAATATATTCAGCACTTTGTCCATCAACCGCCAGACTAAGTCCATTTTTTAAAAATGGGTCCTCCACCTCTTCTAATTTCGCTTCAAGCGCAAGTAATCCTTCCTTTCGCGCTACTTGTGCCCAGTCAGAAAAAAGATTGATGATTTCTTTTTCACTCATATTTTTCTTTTCTTTAAAGATGACGCCAAATAATTTTGGCACTCTTTTTATTTCACTCGTAGGAAAAGCGATCGTTACCGCAGCAATGGTTCCTAAAATAATAATTAAAAATGCAGCGGGATTTACTAATGCATTTAGGGGGACGCCTTTCATAACCATTCCTACGCCGATTGCCACTACTCCTAAAATAACCCCAATTACCGATGTTTTGTCCATTTACTTCACCCTAATTTTCCAAAATCTTATTTCTATCCTTTATATCGACAAAGAAATGGATTTTTTTAGAGTAAAACAGCAAAACTTCGACATCTTTCTATTTCAAAAATTTCTTTTCTATTTTTTGCTCATAGTTTTTAAATACGGAGGAATTCGTTTTCCCTCCTTTTTTCGATACAAGTTCATTGTACTTTAACATTTTTTCATTTAGCTTGTGGGTGAGTTCTTCTTTATTTAGTTCATTTTTGCTTTGTTTAATGAGGTCTTCGATCGTCATTAGTTCTTTTTTCACCGATGCTTCTTCAGGGGAAAATCCTGCATTACGCATAATCCTATAGGCCATGCGTAAATCTTCCGGAATGTTAGCTAGCTCATCGTCCGGAAGTGGTTTTCCATATCCTGGTAAATTTTTAAATTCCCCATTTTTATATGCTTCACGAATCCGATCTTCCGTTAATCTAAAAAAGTCCATAACAGTCACCCTTTCGTTTAATTTCTTACTTTTATTATATCGAATTTGCTTTATATAGATGTAGGATTCGGTTGTTATTTTTGACAAAATTCAAACTATTTTCTCTTGATTTTGCCTTGATGGAAATTTAACGTGATAATGTAACGATTTTTGGAGAATCTAATCAGGAATGATATCACTTAAGAAGGCAGGTGTGTGGAAAAATGGCTAGAGGGACTGGTTTTAATCATAAGAAAAAAGGACATCCGGGTAATTTCCCACAAAACAGCTTAACTGAGAAACATTCAAAAGAGGCTATCGGTGATGAAGAATTCATCGTGACAAGAGAAGCGTTTAAAAATCGTGTTGAAGAGGAAGAAGTTGAATAAGAATTCATCGATAAAGAGTTGAACCTGTTGCTAGGGTCAGCTCTTTTTTCTTAATTTAATGACTGATAAAAGTCTTGTAATAGATGTATTACCACGGAGGATACAAAATTAGTGAACCATCCTTTCATACTACAAAAGCTTTTAAATATCCTAAGGGCTTTAGAACTGTTTTTCCATTTTTCACAGGCTGCATCTGCTCCCAGATCTAGTATTTGCTTTGCTAATCAACTCAATCTAAAGCTATTAGAGCATTAACAATTCAAAAAGAAGGATTGAAGACCAAGATACGTTAAGAATTTGAATCTTGGGAGGCAAAAAGATGGAATAGAGACCAAGATGCTTTGCGAGGAGGAATCTTGGTCAACAAAAAGGCGGAATGAAGCCCAAGATGTGTTACGAAAGGCAATCTTGGTCGACAAAAAGGCGGAATGAAGCCCAAGATGTGTTACGAAAGGCAATCTTGGTCGACAAAAAGGCGGAATGAAGCCCAAGATGTGTTGCGAAAAGGAATCTTGGTCGACAAAAAGGCGGAATGAAGCCCAAGATGCGTTACGAAAGGCAATCTTGGTCGACAAAAAGGTGGAATGAAGCCCAAGATGTGTTACGAAAGGCAATCTTGGTCGACAAAAAGGTGGAATGAAGCCCAAAATGTGTTGCGAAAAAGGAATCTTGGTCGACAAAAAGGTGGAATGAAGCCCAAGATGTGTTACGAAAGGCAATCTTGGGGGTCAAAAAAGTAGGAATAGAGACCAAGATACATTGAAAGGTACTTTAGCCAGCTCCAATCATATGGTCGTATATAAACACAATCAGCATAATCATTCAACCTGTTTCCTCAACATTTTCACAGCTAACCACATCGTCCAAATAAACGGTGGTCCAGAAGTAAGTGGAATGACAATATAACCGATTGGAAATGATATGCATGTGATGATAATTCCAATCAAACCGATCAGCCCGGAATACAATGCACTATTATTAAACAATGAAGAGAAATGCTCCGTTTTTACACTACGCATTCCCCATCCATATAAAAAAACACCAATCCACCCACAGGCAACCGCAAAATAACCTGCTAACAATAAAAAGGAAAAAACCGATTCCCACACTTTGAATAATGTCGATCCATCGTTTTGAATGACTTCTTCTCCAATAATCGGCAGAATCGTTAGCTCTGCTGAAAGGATGATAATCCAAATACTTATAGAAACAATGAATGAATATGATCCTAATTTAGAAGACAGTTTCCCAGCCGAATAATAGAATCTACTTCCCGCTAAACCAAGTAACCACAGAAAAGTAGCGAGAAGCATTAAAATATGGTCCCACATCCATAAACGGGAATGGCTGTATCCGTGAAAAGCCGTCTGTCCATCATAGGGATTCACTAATGGTGGATGCAGCACAGTAGCAATTAGCATCAATATTCCTCCAACAAAAATTGAAGCTCCTAATAACCGGTATCCCTTTTCCATGTGTTCCCTCCGCGATAGTAGTCTTTATCCAGCATCTTTCCCAGTACGCTAACCGGTTAAACTTGGAAATATTTAATTGTATGAAATACCCAATTTACTAATGACAAATCGCTTGAATAGTGAAATAATGATAAGAAATCAAATATTTTAATACTTCACAGTAAAAGAGGGAAAGCAATGGAACATAGTCAGATTGAAATTATCCGAAGTGAATCAAAAAAGGAAAAGCCTCAGACGAATCAGCTTGAATTTGGAAGAATCTTTACGGATCATATGTTTATCATGGATTATTCTGTTGACAAAGGATGGTATCATCCGCGCATCACGCCCTATCAGCCAGTTAGTTTAGATCCGGCCGCAATGATTTTTCATTATGGACAAACCGTTTTTGAAGGTCTAAAAGCCTATAGAACGAAGGAAGATAAGATCCTCCTTTTCAGACCTGAAAAAAATATGGAACGATTAAATTTATCCAATGAGCGAATTTGTATACCACAAATTGATGAAGAATTCGTTTTAGAAGCTTTAAAACAATTAATCAGCTTAGAAAAAGATTGGGTGCCATCTGCAGAAGGAACGTCGCTTTATATTCGTCCATTTATTATTTCAACCGAACCATATCTTGGTGTAGCTGCATCGAAAACATACCGCTTAATGATCATTCTCTCCCCTGTTGGTTCTTACTATAAAGAGGGAATAAATCCAGTGAGAATTTATGTTGAACGCAACTATGTCCGTGCAGTAGCAGGCGGAACAGGAAAGGCAAAAACCGCCGGAAACTATGCAGCAAGCTTAAAAGCCCAAGAGGAATCGGAAAAAATCGGCTATTCTCAAGTTCTTTGGTTAGATGGGGTAGAAAAACGCTATATTGAAGAAGTTGGCAGCATGAATATTTTCTTTAAAATCAATGGGGAAATCGTGACTCCTGTTTTAAACGGAAGTATTTTACCGGGGGTGACGAGAGATTCTGTCATCCAGCTTTTAAAACATTGGGGGATTCCAGTAAGTGAACGAAGAATCTCGATTGATGAAATTTATGAAAGCTATCAAAAGGGATGGGTTGAAGAAATTTTTGGCACAGGAACAGCTGCCGTTATCTCTCCAGTTGGTGAATTAAATTACGAAGGGGAAAAACTAGTTATTAATAACGGGGAAACTGGACCAATCGCAAAAAAATTATACGAAACCATCACAAATATTCAAAACGGAACGGAACCTGATCCATTTGATTGGACAGTTGAAGTGAACTAAACTGGCTCAATGGGACAGTGGACTAAGTCCACTGTCCTTATTCAAATATATGTGTTGGTTTACATGCTGTATCATACTTGTTCACGGGATTTAGTCGACAATCACCGCAAAATACAGGTGAACCCGGTAATTTATATGTTAAGCAACATGTTTTACGAATTCTAACGATGGTTTTATCTTCTTTTTCAATAAATTTAAAGCAATTTTTGATTGGATTATAATCCTTTCCAAATACCGATCCAGGTGCGTCCATGACAATATAGCGAAAATCTTCACTGGTAAACGGACTCATGGCATCTTCTTGTTGGAGACGTGACTCATATAACCAATAAATATAGGATGCCACGTTTTCCCAAAGAATCGATTCCGGAATTTTTGTTAATGTTGAAAGTGATTTGTGGAGAAGAGACAGATTATCTTTAAACAATTTTTGTAGAATGTTATCCCGCCATACATTTCTTTCACCAGGTTCAAAACTTTCAAACGACATTTCCTTTATATGAAGCGAGTAAACGCCCTCTTTAGATAATTCGACAAAACTATTAGAACCGCTTGCGTCAATACCCTTTTGAAAAACTGTCATTGAATACAATATGGGAACAAGTAATGCAAAGCTATAATTCTTGGATAATTGAGCTGCAGTAATCACTCTTTGGGGAGACTGCAACCGTTCTGTTAAATCATCTATCACTATTGATAGGTTCTCCCGATTAATCAGCCACGAATCCTCTGTCGCTGCCTCACTCGTTAACGCGGAATTATTAATCAAAAATTGCAATTCCACATCATTTAACATCTGTAATGCCATACAACTTTCCAACTTTCTATTTTCCTTCTGTTAGTCTTATTATATCTATGGTGAAAATCATTATCAATTGTAAAAACTTCCTAGTCTGTTCTTGATATTTATAAATATTTGTTATGTAAGCACAAATTATTGAAATAGGAAGAGTAAGTTTTGATAAACTCAAAGGATTTTACTGTTTATTTGTTGAACTATATATAAAAGTCAGCACTGGAGGTCAGAATTGTTGAAGAGTAAATATACTTTTATAGGTTTATTAATTATTTTGTCTATACTTCTGTGTGCTTGTTCTGGAAATAAAGAAGAAATAAAAATAGATAAGAAAAATTCTTTAAGTACAATATTTATTCAAAAAGTGGTAGATAATTCTTCATCCGAAGAAATGACGAAAATTGTTAAAGACAAAAAAATGGTTAAAAAAATATTGTCGATGGTTGAAGGGCTTAAAGTTAAAAAGTCAGATAGTCAATACATCTTTGATGAAATGAAAACTCAAAACACTTATTCATTTAACTTTTTTGAAAGTGAAAAGATACAATCCGGAAAAAAAGTTCCTTATGCTTTTTACGTTTTGAATGACGGTACTTTTGTCTTCACACACAATGATGTCGGATCAATAAAGAAAACTCGCATAACAATTGATAAACATAAAGATTTATTTAGTAAAATGAAACAACTTTTAGAAATTAATTTCTAGGAGAATTGTTCAGCATGCAGTTATTTTATCGATTATTATAAAAGAGGGAGTAAAATCGGTGTGAAAGACAGTCAAACCAAGAACAAAAAACAAAATAAAATTCAAGGCTTGTATAGGAAGATAAAACGGCAGAATAGCGAAAATAAAACGGACTTCAAAATGGGAAGAGTTATTGTAAGCTTTTTAATTTTTTTATGGTTTTTACTTTTAGTTTTGAATGCAATTTTTGATTTGTAGATTTGTTTTACCGAAATGTTAGGAGGTAAGCGCTTGAGAAGAAAAGTATCAGTTTATTTACTGTTGATAATATTGCTCGTTCTAATTTTTCTTGCACTAGGTGGAAAGAACTATTTTTCAAAAAAGGCCGATAAGGAGTACTATAAAGGTACAGATTCTCAAATAATAGTGGATGAAAAGAAGCATAGTGAAGATTGGAAAAAAACTTGGATTATTGCACATGATCCTAATAATAGCCCTTCGGAAAAGTTTGAAATTATTATTGAAGATAAAAATACATGGAATCTAATTAATATAAATAACAAATATTTTGCTTCGTACGAAAAAAAGGGATCTATTGAAAAAGTAAACGATAAAAAAACTCCCTATCAATTAATACAAATTGTCTATCCGGATAATCCGGACAATGTACCACTTAATTAATGTTTGAAGAAGGTTGGAAGATATTACGAAATATTGAAGAGAGTGGATCCATATATGAAAAATGACGTGATCGATGGTTGGTTTTAGAAATATCGCTCTCCATGATTATCAGGAGATCCGTATAGTGATTCTGCAAAAAATCATAGACAATCACTTAGTTGATTTTATGCAGTTCACTAAGACTATACTGTTATAATAGATTTTTAATTTTGAACATGTTAAGTATAAACTATAGTAAAATTGGAATTTTGAAAAAAGTGATCATTCCCTCGGTCATCTATTTTTAGTTGACCTTTTTCAAAAACTTAGCTAAATCCTCTAAATTATTTGTTTCAAAAATAGGTCCCTTTGAGTCAAATAATATATATACAACAGCTGAGGATTTTATCCGCTAATTAAACATTTTAAATATTAATGCAATTATATAAAGCGGTACTCCGACAATTAACATTCCGGATAAAATGTAGCATATGCATCTGAAAACAAATTTAAAAGAATCATAGATTGCTCCCGCCAAGTCATCAATAAACTTCTTCATTACCATCCCCCTAATAAAATTTGATAATATTTCACAAAACTTCTATAAATACGGAATCATAGTATCTCCATTAATTTTCCTAATACTTTTTTGGTTACAATAATTCTTTAACCCACTTCTCAATTTTTTTATCTTATACGGGAAACTTAGGATAACGGAAAAAAGATATTCCTATTTTCAAAATTACCAATATTCATCGTATGGTTCAATCTATACTTTTACTAAATTGGATATTGTAAGCCATCCAATCTTTAATCGTAATTAATGGAGCAATATAGCACGGGATATTCATTCAGCTTAGTTTTTTCTTATTTATTTTCCCCTTTTGGAAATAGTAAAAAATATATTGATTTTTTATGCTTTAAATGATAATCTTTCTCAATGGAGTGAACTATTTTACATACAGGAGGCTATCATGAAAAAATATTTAACTTTTATATCCATTTTATTCATTATCTCAAGTGTATTAATCGCTTGTGGAAATCAAAAAGATACATCGAATGATAAGAAAAAATCAGCCACAGTAACGGTAACAGATGCACGTGGAGAAAAGGTAGATATCCCTGCCAATCCGAAGCGTATCGCTGATATTTCAGGGTCAAGTGAAGAATTAATTATCTTAGGTCACAAATTGGTCGCAACAGCCAATTCTGATTCCTATGACTATACAAAACCTGCGCCATATATTAAAGACGAACTGAAGGATGCAAAAATTGTCGGCTACTATATGGTCGATAAAGTCGATGTCGAGGCGATTCTTCAAACTCAACCCGACTTAATTATCGTTAGCAAACGACATCTTAAAAGCGTTGATCAACTGAAAAAAATTGCTCCTGTCATCGTCCTTGATGAAGGATTAACAAAGTGGAAACAACGATTTAAACAAATCGGAACAATATTTGGTCAAGAAAAAGAAGTAAATGATTGGCTTGCTAAGTATGATGCGAAAGCAAAAGAAATTGGAAATGACATTAAGAAGAAAACAGGTAAAGGTACCGTATTAACTTTACTTGCGGATGAAAAAAATACGTACACATTCGGAAATGAAGGTTTAGGCCAAATCGTTAATGATGATATGCAGTTACCAAGACCTGAAGGTGCATCCAAGGATACTGGTACTTCCCAAATCAATTTAGAAAACATCTCGAAGTTAAATCCTGATGTACTAATCGTCGTCAGTTCCAAAGGTGCACAAGCTGAATTAGAGAAAAGCTCAATCTGGAACGGCTTAAAGGCTGTTAAAAACAAAAATGTTTATTACTTCCCTAACCAACCATACTTCGGACAATCATTTTTACCAATCGGAAAAGATAAATTACTCGATGATTTAAAGGAAAAAATGGCTAAATAAAGTACAAAGGCGAAAGCGCCTTGCTCATCGACGTAAAAACTGGAGGGACTTTGACTGAGATAAAGGAAACACGATGAGCCTGTAAGGCGAATCGATGTTGACTTATCGTAGGGAAAAGTCCTGAAGTTTTCTAGTCGATAGGCGCTGGAGCTAGACGTAGACAGTTTATGTAAAAAAGCGATGCGTATAATTTATTATTCCCACGAAAAATCTGAAGAAAGATGTTTGCCAATCATGGTGAGCATCTTTTTTCATTAGAGTTAATGCCTTAGAGAAAAAATTTTTATATGATAAAATAGATTAGGATTTAGTAACTAATAAAGGATGTAGGAAATATGGGGCATAAAGCACCCTCAAATAAAAAGAATAAACCATTCATAACAAAAAACGGAAAAGCATGGATCATACTAGTCGGAGGTTTTCTTTTATTATTGCTTTCAATTATTGCGTCCATCTCCATGGGAGAAGGAAAAACAAGCGTGGCAACGATTGTTAATTCTTTCTTCCATTATAATGAGGATAATATCGTTCACCAATACATAAAAGAAATTCGTTTACCACGTGCCTTAGCTGGTGTATTTGTTGGAATCTTTTTAGCAATTTCAGGAGCGATCATGCAAGGGATGACGCGAAACCCGTTGGCCGACCCTTCCATTATGGGGGTCATGGGCGGCTCTGAATTAGCGATTGCTATTGTGTTCGCTTTTTTCCATGGAAGCTCGTATATCTTTCTGCTTTTTGCCTCCTTTATTGGGGCAGGAATTAGTGCAATGATTGTCTTTTCAATCGGTTCCTGGACAAAAGGCGGATTAACACCTGTGAAGTTAGCCCTTGCAGGTACAGCGATCGGAACGATGTTTAGTGCATTATCAACGACCATTGCGATTCGATTTAATGTTGCTAGGGATTTAAGCTTTTGGTATGCAGGCGGAGTCGTTGGTACAAAATGGTCAAGCATTCCGTTTATTCTCGTAGTGGCCATCATCGGAATCCTGATTGCCCTCTTTATTTCAAAAAAAATCAATGTATTGAGTATGGGGGAAGACGTTGCACTAGGACTAGGAATCAATGTGTTTTGGACAAAGCTGCTAGGATCATTAGCCGTTGTCCTTTTAACAGGTGCCAGTGTTTCCATCGCTGGAATGATTGGCTTTATCGGTTTAATTATTCCGCACATTACCCGATTTATTGTCGGTTCGAATTATCGATTGATCATCCCTTGTTCAGGTATACTCGGAGGTCTTCTTTTAATTTTATCAGACATGCTTTCACGAGTGATTAATCCGCCATATGAAACACCGGTCGGAGCCATTACTTCTTTAATTGGTGTACCTTTTTTCCTTTACCTTGCTAGAAGAGAAGGGAGAGGATTGTGATGAAACGAAAAGGAACGATCGTGTTTGGCATTCTTCTTCTTTTATTGATTGCCGTCTTTTTTATTAATTTATCATTAGGGACAATTAGTATTTCCCCCCTATCTGTCGTGGCTACTTTGGCGGGTTATGGAACTAGTCAAGATGGAATTGTATTATTTGATTTCCGACTTCCGAGAATTGTTATCGCATTGTTAATAGGAATTGGTTTAGCGATTTCAGGCGTTATCTTACAAGGCATTACAAACAATGATTTAGCAGACCCGGGTATTTTAGGGATAAATACAGGTGCAGGACTTTTTGTTGTTATCTTTATTTTTTTCACAGAGAATACTGTTATTAAGTCATTCAGTAGTTATCTTATGCCATTGGCTGCTTTCGCCGGAGCCATTATTGCGATGTTTCTTATTTATGTTTTGGCTTGGAAAAATGGGATTACCCCTAAGCGGTTGATTCTTGTCGGAATCGGAATCAATTCCGCATTCAGTGCTCTCTTAATTATTTTTCAGCTCAAAATGACCAATCAAAGCTTCTCTGAGGTGATTACTTGGTTATCGGGAGACCTTTGGGGAACAAATTGGGGATTTGTTGTAGCCATTTTACCGTGGATTATTGTGCTCGGTTCGTTTGTATGGATAAAATCTCGTACACTAAATGTGTTGCGACTTGGTGATGAGTTATCTGTAGGGATGGGGATAAAGTTAGAACGGGAACGCCGTATTCTTCTTTTTGTAGCTGCCGCTTTAGCCGGTGCATGTGTTGCTTTTGGCGGTGGTTTAGCCTTTATCGGATTGATCGCACCTCATTTAGCGAAACGAATTGTTGGTCCCCTACACCAAATCATGATTCCAGTCGCAGCGTTAATTGGAGCGTTAATTTTATTGATTGGTGACACGATTGCCAGAAACTTCTTCGGACCATCGGAAATTCCCGTTGGATTGATTGTATCTATTATCGGAGCTCCATATTTTGTATATTTATTGGTGAAAACAGCATAAGGATTTATCTTTTTAACGTTTATATTTGTCCAAACCGGGAACATATAAACTATAAAGGAGATGATTTTTCTTGAGTAAAAAAATTGCAACAGTGATTACAGACATGTTTGAGGATTCCGAATATAGTGAGCCTACAAAAGCCTTTCAAGAGGCAGGTCATACTGTCGTAACGATTGAGAAGGAAAAAGGAAAGAAGATAACAGGAAAAAATAAGGAAGTAGAAGTCACAATCGATGAAAGTATTGACTCGGTAGATCCAAGTGACTATGATGCCTTATTTATTCCTGGTGGATTTTCACCCGATCAACTTCGTGCGGATGACCGCTTTGTTCAATTCGCCAAAGCGTTTATGGATGAAAGAAAACCTGTGTTTGCTATTTGTCATGGTCCACAATTGCTCATAACTGCAAAATCACTTGATGGCAGAGATGCAACAGGTTATACATCAATCAAAGTGGATTTAGAAAATGCTGGAGTTAATTTTCATGATGAAGAAGTCGTTGTGTGCGGTGAACAGCTTGTCACGAGCCGAACACCTAAAGATATCCCCGCATTTAATCGTGAAGCGTTGAAGCTTTTGAATAAATGATGATTGCTACCTTATCCCGGCTATTGCCGGGATATTTGTGTTTAGGGATCATCGATTTGAATGTATACAACATCAGATCTGGTTGATGATTATGTACCTTCTTACAAATTCCCTGAGATACCTGTTTACGATTTTTCATTAACGATATACCTCGTCACCCACTTATGAGGTACTTCTTTCGTATTATAAACCTAGGATGTACCTCATACACCTCCTTTGAGTACGGAGCACATTTTATTTACCTTTTACGGTAGAGCTTATCCCTCTCGATGATGTTTCTCGCAGATCAAAAAATCTGCCTACTTCACTCCGAAATCCCAATTTGACAGTCCCAATCGGTCCATTCCGGTGTTTCGCCAATATCACTTCCATAATATTCTTTTCCGCAGAACGTTGATGATAATAATCGTCCCTGTATAAAAAGGCAATTAGATCCGCGTCCTGTTCGATTTGTCCGCTTTCACGCAAGTCTGAAAGAATCGGTCTCTTATCCTCCCGCATTTCGACCGCACGACTTAGTTGAGAAAGTGCTAACACCACGACATTTAATTCCCTTGCCATATGTTTCAAGCCTCGGCTGATCTCGCTTATTTGTGCTTGTCTATTATGTGCTAACTTTGGATTGCCAACAATGAGTTGCAAATAATCGATAATGACGATCATTTTTTCTTCTTGATTGTTTCTTCTCACTTTGCGAACTTTGGACCAAATATAGTTAAGGTCCATAAACGGCCGATCAAAGATATGTAGATTCGCTTCGGCAATCTTTCCCATCGCACGTGAATAGTTGGACCAATCCTCTTTTTCAAAAAATAGCTTTGGACTCTTTATCTTCTGAGAATCGATTCCCCCTAAGAAGCAAGCTATCCTGGTTAGGAGCTGTTTCGTCCCCATTTCCAATGAAAAAATCAATGTACGATGTTTTTTTGCTGCATCGAAACCAATGTTCAAAGCAAGAGCTGTTTTTCCAACACTTGGACGAGCACCGATTACGATAAAATCTGAATCCTGAAAGCCACCAGTTAATCGGTCAAGGTCGCTAAAGCTAGATTCAATTCCAGTTATTTCGCCTCGATCATTTTCACAATCAGAATACATTTCCACTAAGTAATCTTTGATTTCTCCTGTATCTGCATCATCCATGTTGTCTCCAATTTCCATTAGATGCTGGATCCCTTCTTGAACGGTTTCGGAAAGGTCATCATCATAAACTTTATCAATCAACCGTTCTGAAATTTCAATGGTCTTTCGTTTTTGATAGTACTTTTTGACAAGATTTTGATAAAAGGCAAAGTTGGCAGTCGTAGGTACACTGTTCTTTAGACCAACTATAAAGCTCATTCCACCTACCATTTCCAAATTATCCGGACCAAGCTGTTCATGGATTGTGATAAAATCTATTGGAATTCCTTTTTCATGTAACTGCTTCATTGCATTAAAAATAATCCGCATGTCACTTGAAAAAATCATGTGAGGCTCTAATGTGCAATCATTCATTAAATCGTTCTCCAGTAAAATCGCCCCAACAACAGATGCCTCCGCTTCATAATAATATAATCTATTATCTTGCATCATGAATCCCTCCCTTGAATTCCTAGTACTTTTCTCAATTTCGCTAATTCATCCGTAATCACGTCTTCGCTTGCCCTTTTGTTTTGAAAATGCAGTTTTGGAACGGTGTGTTCATAACTTGGAACAACTCGTGACATCGACGCAGATTTTCCAATGATATCTGCAATTTTCGGTGGATAGGTTGAGCTTTTAACATATTGAATAAGATTCTCTTTTAATTCCTCAAAAGGGAAAATAATTAATATTTCATACCAGCTATCGACTTTTTCTTGGCTTATTTCAAATGAATCGTAATACTCAGCAATTAACTTTAGTAACTGAAAGGTTTCTCGTTTAGTCATGTAAATCAAAATCCTCCTCACGCCATTTTTGTTTTCCGCCTTTTTGGTTTAAATAGGACTCGAATTTTGGACCAAACAATGTTTCAGGTCGCAAGTATTTGCACCAATGTGGGTCAAATAGCCATTCATCGGATTTTTGATCAATCACCTTTTTAAAATCATTTATGCGGAATCCTTCCTTCCATCTTGCTTCGATGTACTCCTTTGTTTTTTTCGTAGTAGATTTATAGGACGCATTTATTTTTTGATTCAGATAATCAATGATGTCGGCATAAGGTATTATTTTATCTGAAGAAGTCTCTGTAGTAATCTCTGGTATTGCTTTAGTCAACTCGCCCTCATCGATGGAGCAAGTTGATTCACTCAATGGTTCATTTTGGTCCGTAGATGGGTCAATTTGATTCTCTGTTTCTCCAAGTATTTCGTAATTAATTGTGTACCATTTTGTTTTGTCCATTTTTGACTGGTTAAAATTAGCGGATTGAAGATATCCCTGCTTTTCTAATGAATTGATGACCCGTTTAATCGTACTTTCAGACCAGAAAGGGAATTGTGCCTGCCACTCTTTGTATGAATTGTAAACCCACTTTTTCCCTTCCTTTTCATTAGAGCTTAACTGTAGCCAATAATGGATTTGCTGTAATACAACTGCTTCATTCATGCCGATTCTCACCGCCAAAGATGGAATGACCATCAATGGGTTATCGTTAATTAACAACTTGCTCATTTCCTCTCCTCCATTCGTCTTGACCCTTCCATCGGGTCAATCGTTTCACCTTTTATATATAAATAAAGGAGAAAATTTGGTACCCTTCTTTTGAAAAAATTTTTATATCGTTTTTTTAGAGCATAGAATCCAGTTCTTTCGGGGTTTTCTTGTTTGTGGATCATAGAATCTTATTTGTGACTCATAGATTTTGATTTGTGCATCATACTTTGGGGTTTGTGGAGCATAGCCGCTGGTTCTTTTCGCGGTTTTTTTGTTTGTGGATCATAAAATCTTGTTTGCGACTCATAGAATTCAGTTTGTGCATCATACTTTAAGATTTTTGGATCATGGCCGCCGCTTCTTTTCGAGGTTTTCCTGTTTGTGGATCATAAAATTTTATTTGTGACTCATTGAATTCAGTTTGTGCATCATAGCATCTTAAAAAATAAATGGGACACTAGATAAAATCTACTGTCCCAAAATTACCCTTATTAATCCATATCTATAATTATTTCAGAAAGGATTGGAGTCTCCTTATATGTATATGGCTCCTTATATGCTTTAAATACAAATTGCAATCCAGAAAGATCATCAGGTAGTGGCGGTGACACAACAAAATTGTAGCTGAAGTGTCCACCCGAACCCCCTCCGTTAGTCATTCGACAGTCATATTCTTCTATGAACAATTCCCAAAAATGGTGACGACGAATATGATCATCATGAGAATCTTTTGTATCATCCCAATCAATCGTAAAGTTTACTACAGTTGCATTATCATATTGGCGCATGAAGGCCACCGAATAAAAATATTCATCCTTCGCAACGGATTTCATTAGCGAGACATACTTTTGAAATTTATTCGGTTCAACTTGAGGTCGAAATGCTTCGTCATTTCTTAATGTGCCAAACACATCGTGCAACAAATCTTCGTAAAGATTATACTTATCGGCCCACTCAGAAATATATTTTTTTGGTGGGAAGCCAGGATTAGCATTTGATACGTCTTTCCTCTGTTGGATTAATGCACAAATCTGCTCATCAATTTGGCGGATATTTTCATCATAATGTTTGGTAGGTCGTTCAAATGGTAAGCGTTTCATCTTTTTCCTCCTTTGAGTATCTCATGAGGTCCACTGTCCCTATCTTAATAAATCGTTCATCTCTATTCTAGCTTCATCCAGCAATGGCAGCCGTGTAGAGGGAATCAAATCGATATTTAATGTGGATGCAATCGGCTGAAGAATCGGATACATTTCTTCCTTTATAAAAATCTCTTTAGGTATCGCACCTAAATTTTTTATTAAATGAATAAACGATCTCTGTATCTGTTCATCAGCGTCCGTAGGTCCTGTAGTATCATGATGAATAATTAAACCGTGCATCTTTTCAGCACAAAAAATAAATATTGGGTAATATGGACGCATTCGAGGCTGATCTTGAACTGGAATCGGACCAGGTGAAGCATCAAATTCCAACGGAACCGGATATTTCCCCTTTAATTTGCTAACACTTTTTAGTTCTAATTCGCTGATTAATAAAGGGACATCCTTTGTTTCTTTGTTATAAACTTCAGGAATATAACAGCTTTCCCAATCTCCGGTATCCAAATCGATACTTCGTGCAAAAAAATAACCTGGTTCCGCATCAAGGATACTCGGATCATGAAGCACACTTTTGCAAATAACAAGGGCTTGTTCGAGAACGACGGAAAGAATTCGAACTTCCTCTTGGTCAAGCTGCCATGGATAATACCCTGGCGTAAAGCTGCGGAACAGCGGCCACTGTTTTTTCCCACGATAAGAACGTCCATGGTCTTTCAACAATTGATAATCTGCTGTGTCCAATTCATTTCTATCTGATAGGCTAAAAAAGATGGATCTCTGTTCAAGATATGTTTGTTCATCAATATCATCCGCATATAGCTTATTAATAAATTCCAACCCTTCCATACCGATATAGACTGCAAGTCCATATTCCATCCCACCTGCTCCCATAACGGAACAGTACATATTATCGTTTTCTATCGGATCTATTACAGCAAAGAGCTGATTATCATCCATCCATCGCCACGGTTGGAGTTGTTTGAACTCTTCAGCAAGAGATAATAGCTTGGACCAACTAGCGCCGTCGTCATTTTCTTCCTCTTCACTTGACAAGTGACGAAATTCCTCATTTATATATTCCAATTCCTCTTCATTATCAATAGGTTCAATTTCTTCACCAGAACCTCTGCTATCCTCATTCGGTGTACCGCGCATCACTTTTAAACATCGAGGATAGTGAACACCTGGCTCGACAGGAAGGATTTTTTCTAATACGATTTCATGCTGCCAATTGTCGCCAAAGTCGTATGTATAAATACATCGATCTTTTTCAGCAACAAACCAATCTTGTAGCTTTTCTATTCTTTCATCATAATCATTTTCCGCAAAAAGTCCTTCTTCATCATTGATACCAATTGTTAACGGAAGTTCAATTTGTACCGAATTGGTTTTCTTTAAATCAAAATCATGAAGATGTGTGTCCGTCCAATCAAAAGCAATTTGAAGTATTTGATGAAGATCGTGAAAAGTACTGTTACTATGAACCTGAATCCGCCGCCAAATTGGGGGCTTCATTCCTTTTAATGTCACTTTAAATTGAAGAATCATTTAACGACCTCCTTTATTTGAATATTAATAACGGCTAAAATTCCATTTAGATTCCAAAAAATGTCGTTCTTGTTAATTCTATTCTAGATAGGTATAATAAAATTAATGAATCATAAGGTATACAAATAAAGGCACTGGCTGGAACCAGTACCTTTAGAAACAGCATACTGCAAGAAGTGCAGTGGCATCAAGTAAAAATGCAAGCAAAAAAAGTAACTCACATTCTCACTCTGCCGGGCGAGGGTGGGTTACTTTTTTTGTGTAACCGCGATTACTACGACGATTAAAGAAGCAACTATTAACATCAGCTCTAATGCGTCTTATAAAGTATTCAGCAGTAGCACCCTCTTTCAATAAGGGATTACCACTGCCCACCCTGCCGTAATACTGTTCTTTTTATTATATCAGATCCAATAAACGGCTTGAATAATAACACAAAATTCTAATTAGCATTTTATAAAAGGTTTTATCAAAGATTGTCAGCAGATTCTACCTACTCTTTGTTAAACTTTAATATTGATTTATAAGTATATTTAAGGGAAACCGTGATTTATAGGGGTTTCCCAATCTCTTATAAAATAATAGCTAAATATTATTTCATACGCTTTTCTAAATGCTTCAATTCCTCTAATTCTTTGTTTGTTGAGTAACTTTTTTGAGAGATATTATCCTTACTTTCTACCCAATAATGATAAGTAACTTCTGGTTCATTTCTGAAAACAACACCAATATAGTATGGATTTAGATGTTTAAATCCGTCTTTGCGGTGAGGAATTGTGGAAATTGTCCATTCTTCATTTGGATAATGCTCTTCTAGGTATGGTCTTAGTAAATTCACTTTCTTGTCAATTTGTGCGTCTATCCAAAAAGGGCGAGCAGCAAAAAATATACAATAAGCTACAAATAGAACTAATGCTAATAACCAACCAGCTTTTCGCCATCTACCTTTTAAAAAGATTGCAATAATTATGGTTGATACAATTACAACTCCAACAATCCTTAACTCTATTATTTCTTTTGATTGCATTATTCCTATCCTCCTTTAAATAACCATCCTGAATTAAACATTGCCTTTTGAAAGACGTAAACTGTCATATGTGTCAGTCATTTCAGATACAAATGATGTTAATAGAAATTCCTTAATATGTTGTTTGGGAAGCATCCATTAATGAATATCTTCTGCTTAGTAATGTTTCGTGAATATCTATTAATTTCCGTGGAAATATCGGATTTTTCCTGTTAAAAATCCTTAAGACGACATATTTTGCTGAAATTTAATAGTTATAGTCGTCAAAAACTTCAAAAAAATCACTTTCAAACTCTTCTTGATCCGGATCACTAAGCCTCTAAATAGTGGTCCAATGCTTCAATCGTTCGTTTTAAAATCGCTTCATGTTGTGATTTACGATTAATGAAAAAGTATCCATATATGGATTATTATCAGCGATTTCAATAAGATATTCGAGGCTATTCAGAGTTATTTCACCCCCAAAGCAAATCCCATATTGTCTTAGTCAATACTTTCATTTTAACTCATCATATCAGAGTCAATATTTTTAGAAAAAGATAACATTCGTGATCTATCTTTTGGTTGAAGACATAAATGAATAATGGTTTTTGTTTAGGGAAAAATTTAACAAGAGGTGATGACTTGTTCTTTTTATTAAACATACTTGGTGTATTGATCGTTGCCGGACTTGTTTTTCTTTGTTCACCAGCTAAGCACAAAATAAAGTGGCGCTCTCTTCTTAGCCTGTTTATCGTTGAACTCCTAATTACTTGGTTCATGTTAACAACTTCAATTGGGACTTGGATTATTAATAAAATTGCCGCTTTCTTTTCTTGGCTAGTATCATGTGCCAATGATGGAATTGCCTTTGCTTTTCCTTCGGTGATGGCAAATGACACGATTGATTTCTTTTTTAGCGCTTTGATGCCGATTATTTTTATTGTTACTTTTTTCGATATTTTATCTTATTTTGGAATTATGACTTGGATCATTGACAAAGTAGGGTGGGTCATTTCGAAAATTTCCGGTTTACCAAAGATGGAAAGTTTCTTCTCGATTCAAATGATGTTTCTTGGAAATACGGAGGCTTTAGCAGTTATTCGGGAACAGTTGATTGTATTAAAAAGTCAACGCCTGCTCACTTTCGGCATTATGAGCATGAGCAGTGTCAGTGGTTCCATTCTCGGAGCTTATTTGTCCATGGTTCCCGCTGAATATGTGTTTGCCGCTATTCCGTTAAATTGTTTAAATGCGTTATTATTAGCAAGCATTTTAAACCCAGTTGAGGTTAGTAAAGAAGAGGATATTGTTTACGTTCCGCCGAAAGAAGAGAAAAAGGATTTCTTCTCTACGATTTCAAACAGTATGCTAGTTGGCATAAATATGGTCATTGTCATTTTAGCAATGGTTATCGGCTATGTTGCAATAACATCATGCCTTAACGGAATACTCGGATTCTTTGTACATGGATTAACGATCCAAAAGATTTTCGGCATCATTTTCAGCCCTTTTGCCTTCCTCTTAGGATTAGGGACACACGATGCGATGTATGTTGCATCCTTAATGGGAATCAAAATTTCAACCAATGAATTTGTCGCTATGATGGACTTAAAAAACCATTTAAAGGACATGTCTCCACATACGATTGCTGTAACTGTTACGTTTTTAACCTCATTTGCCAACTTTAGTACAGTCGGCATGATTTACGGTACATATAATTCAATTTTTGGAGAAAGTAGCTCAAGCATAATCGGGAAAAATGTGTGGAAGCTTTTAGTTAGTGGAATGGCAGTCTCTTTACTCAGTGCGATGATTGTCGGATTATTTGTGTGGTAGAGACAAGGGGCCAGGGTCGGACCCCTTGTTCCGTTTAAGGTAAATATCTTCTTGCTCCTGCTAATTCTTCGAAATATCCTTTCGTGTTGACTGGAATGATTTCGACATTTTTCTTTGAGTTCGGTGAGTGGATCATCATTCCATCTCCCGCATACATCGCTACGTGATGGACGCTTCCTTTTCCGTTATCGTGTGCAAAGAAAAGCAAATCTCCTGGTTGTAATTCATTAAGATTAACTGGTGTGCCATTTTTGGCTTGGACACTTGAGTCTCTTGGAATAGTGATTCCATGGGATTGATACATAGTAAATGTAAATCCTGAACAATCAAATCCAAAACCGCTCATTCCTGCCCATAAATAATGCAACCCAAGAAATTTTTTGCCTGTTTCAACTAATTCTTTACCTGTTGGCGTTGGAATATCAGCTTGTGAGTGATACATTTGAGCATGTTCTTTTTTTATAAAAGCGAGTTTGCCATTTGGTTTACGTACTTTATAAGCGTTTTTTGTTTCTCCTTCATATGGAAGGCGAGTATTATAGCTAATTTCGATTTCTTTCTTTTTAAAAGACGGTGACTGATAAAGAAAAGTTGTTGGTTCAGAGATCATTACAAACGATTGATCGTCTTCCTTTGCGAACTTTTTGTTAAAAGTAAGTTGGGAAGCTGGCATCCAACCTGGATATCCTGTCTCATTTCTTGGTGTTGGTTGGCCTTCAATCGCTACTTTCACCCAATCGCCTTTTCTTTCAAGTATGGTAACCTTATTCCCGTACAAGGCCTGAGTTTCCAGCATTCCATCATCAGATAACTGTAATTGTTGTTCAAGTGTCATAGATTTCGTCCATTTTCTCATATCGACCGGGTTTGTAGCTGAAGGAGAATCAACTGGGCGTAAAATATTGGGTGCGGTCCAAAGTGTCGCTACAGAGACGTCAATATAAGCTGTCTCTCCCGACTTTTTCCCTTTTGCTTCTGTATTTGTAGGATTAATCAAAACAAACCCTACTAGAAAAAACGCTGCTATCGATAATACGAATCGTTTCATTCCTAATTCCTCCCTTTTTTTAAAATTATCAATGAAACTATTAAACTGTTTTCGCTATGTAATTAGCGATATTTCGATTTGTGACGCATAGAATCTTTTTTGTGGATCATAGATTCCGATTTGTGCATCATTCTTTCAAGTGAGTGGGTCATTCGTCACCTAAAGTACCGAGCCAATCCCAGGCAGATCAGATAGTTGAATGTTTTCCCCTTTATAAGTCATTACGTCCGGTTCTTCGGAAAGCCACAGGGGTGCATCTAGATCAAAGTATTTTACATTTGGATGTGCAGCGGCAAAATGTGCGGCGGCTGCTACTGAAAGAGTTGGCTCCATCATGCTGCCGATCATGCAGGCAACTCCATTTGCTTCGGCGATGCTCGCAATACTCCAGGCTTGAGAGATACCACCACATTTCATAAGTTTGATATTTAATAGATCAATATAGTGGCCTGTGACAAGTTTAAAAGCATCTTTCGTAGAAAAAAGACTTTCATCTGCCATGATTGGCGTTGCTACTCTTTCCGTGACGAATTTCAGACCATCAAGGTCATAGCTAGCAACGGGTTGTTCGATGAATTCAATATTAAACTGTTTTTCTTCCATTTCTTTAATTAGTTGTACCGCTTGTTTTGGCTTCCATCCTTGATTAGCATCAAGACGAAGCATTATCGTATTAGGAATAACCGAACGGATGGATTCAATGCGTTCAATATCAAGCTGAGGATTTGCCCCAACTTTTACCTTTAACGTTTGAAATCCATCATCAACACACTTTTTAGCATCTAATGCCATTTTCTCCGGTGTATCTACTCCAACAGTCATACATGTTGTCAAAGTGCGTTTGTCACCAAGAAATGCATATAGTGGGATGTTCAGCAGTTTGCAATAGGCATTATGCAATGCAATATCTGCAGCCGCTTTTGCACTCGTATTCCCGACACAGCAGGTTTGGATTCGCTGAAGAGCTGTTTGAAAACCGTTAATATCTGTACCAACCAAAGAAGTTTTTATTGGACCTGTTAATGCTGCTTCAATCCCCTCCGATGAGTCACCCGTGATAACAAAGGTTGGCGCAGCAGCACCTTGTCCGATGATGCCATTCTCTAGTGTTAAAGAAACTTCAATATTCTCAATTTCAGTTGCAGTTCTTAATGCTGTCTTGAAGGGTACACGCAACGGAATATTATGACGCTTGATTTGTAAATCTTGAATAATCATACAAAGACGCTCCCTTTCATTCATTTAATTTGAGGGGATACCAGGCAGACCCGTTATCCCATTAAAAAATACTTAAAATTTTTGCAACAACCATTCCAAAATAAGTTCCTAGGAATGAGCCAATTAATGCCATGATTACGCCGATTGGGATTAGGGCGCGGCTGTAGGC
Organism: Heyndrickxia sporothermodurans; assembly: GCF_003055045.1. Classification (NCBI taxonomy): domain Bacteria; kingdom Bacillati; phylum Bacillota; class Bacilli; order Caryophanales; family Bacillaceae; genus Heyndrickxia; species Heyndrickxia sporothermodurans. The sequence goes on along the minus strand of NZ_NAZB01000051.1, from coordinate 2,873 downwards.
TGCTGCTAGCATTGGTGCGGATGCCATTCCACCGATATTGGCCAGACTTGCTACGCCAAGTGTAAATAGATCATATTTAAAGAGTTTTCCTAATAACAGCATGATGATTAAATGGATCAACATAATTAAAAATCCTGAGATGAGATAAATTGGTGCTTGTGCGATATTTGAAAAATCGGATTGTGAAGCGATTAAAGCAACAATGATATAGAGCATCACATTAGAAACATCGAGTGCACCCGCAATTTTTGCAACGGGTGTTTGTCCTAAAATTAACCCGATAACTGAAGCAATCATAATCGTCCAACTTGTCCCATTAATAACGGCCCCTACTTCAGGAAGATGTTGCCCTGCGAAGGTAGATAATGACGAGATTAATAAGCCAATTCCAAGCAAATACAAAATATCTTGGAACTGAATCCCAGACTTTTCTTCTGAACTTGCCGCTGCTGCTTCTTCAAACCCTTGCTGTATAAAACCTGTATCTGCTTTTGTCCAACGATTAAACTTACCTGCAAATGGAACGAGCCAAAACATGAACATAACCCAAACAGCATAATTGATTGTATCCATCATTAATGCATAACCGAAAATATTCTCCGGTACTTTCAAAATTCCTTGCAGGGCAACCATATTGGCGGACCCGCCTGTCCAACTGCCAGCGAGAGCTCCGAAAGCTTTCCACGTATCCTTTATATAAAAATGTTGGAAAGCAATATAGACAACGACAAAGCCAATTAAAATACTGACAACTGCTACTAAAAAACCACCTAACATTCTAGGTCCTAGCTTAAATATGCTTCGGATGTCACATTTTAATAGCATGATTGCCAACATCGCCGGAAGCAGTGCCCCTTTTACATTTGTATAAACGGATGCTGTGGAGTCGTTATGTGCAAACAATCCACAGGTTTGCATGATGGCAGAACCGATATAAATAAGAACGATGCCCGGTATAAATTTGAAAAATCGATTGCCGGAAAACTTTTTCTCAAATGCAACCATTAAAGCTGCAAATGCCACCAAAATACTTAGATACATAAAACCATCAGTAATCATAAATTTATATCCTCCTTTAAAAGACAAAAAATCCAGCCTAACAATGAAAAGTTAGACTGGATTTTGCCTAGGTTTATTTAGACAAAGCAGTAATAGCATAATATTTTTTTAAGGCATCCTGAAAAGCGACGATCATCGCCTTTTGGGAAGAACCAAAATAACGATTCGAAATATCTTCTACAAGTGATGGATCATCGATATGACGGCCAATGAAGATTGCTTGGACAAATCTTCGTGTTAAATCTACCGTCGCTGAACAATCCACATCAATTATTTTTCCCGTTGTTCGATTAACAACTAATGCAAGAAAATATTGACTGAATTTCTTAGTGATCGGGTTGTTTTGCGAAGACTTTGCATCTCCGGTAATAAAAATTGCTTCTTTCTCATACATGCTAATGGTTTCCTTTCAATTTTAATAACAGGCGATACAAGGGACAAACAAGGGATACTTGTTCAAAGCTTATACCGTGTAATCGTTTTCAAAGGAATATTATTAATATATCATTATTTTCGCTATCAGACAATAGGAAATATTTTGTCTGTAAAAGGACAATGGATCTAGTCCACCGTCCTGCTATGATAATTCACTTTCTGTCACCCATTTATGGTTCATGACCTCTTTGCCTCCATTGGTTGGCTTGTAGTCGACCATATATACAGTTGTTTTTTCCGCAGAAACAATTTCAGCTTTTGCACCTTTCATTCCCTTCATATGATCGGCTTCAATGGTAACTTCATCTCCGGGTTTGAACGTTTTACCATCTGCATTTTTTATTTCTTCTTGAATCACCCATTTGTGATTTTCCACTTTCGGTCCGCCAGTTGTCGGCGTGTAGGAAATGATATATGCTGTCGTATCATATGCGCCGACAATTGTTGCTTCTGCGCCTTTCATCCCCTTCATGTGGTCTGCTTGAATGGTGGCTTTACTTCCCACTTGAAATTTCGGATTCGCAGCAACTTTCAACCCTTTAGGGATTTCACTTGAACTGGAATGATTCATATCCATATGTTCCTCGGACTCGGAATTTGATTTCACATGTTTGTCCGGCTCTTTAGTAGAAGAACAGGCAGCAATCGAAATTGTTAAAATGATCACGACAATACTTAATATGTACTTTTTCATAATATCCTCCTCAAGTTTGCTGTTTAGGAAAAAAGGTTCCCTTAACTATATTTACCTTAAATAAAATCGGTAAACATACAGCCTTTTTGAGATGGAATTCTTTATTCGTCGATCCGGTTCAATTCCTTTGTTTTTGTTCAAACCAGCGAAGTGCCTTTTTCTCCATTTCTTGTACAAAAGGTTTTTTCGCTTGGCTGTATTCTCTAGTGAATTCGAACTGCTGGGCTAACTCATCTTTAAAGCGACTATATTTAGAAACTTCCTCTGGATGAGCACGCAAATAATCTCGAAAGATTAAATGTCGATCGATTTGAGGGTTGTCATACTGATAAAAGTGGATATGATGTGTACGATTTTCCCCACCTTTTCTAAATAATCTTCTCCCGGGAATTCCCCATTCACCTGCTACATCGTAACCTAATGAGTCCATTTGTTGATTAAAAGAATCGATCCTTTCAATGTCCTTTACGATACACATCATGTCGATAACAGGTTTAGCCTTTAGCCCTTTAACAGATGTACTGCCAAAATGCTCACATTTGATGAGTTCATCACCAAAAATAGCATATAGAAATTGTTCTTCCATTTGAAACATTTTAGCCCAATTTTCATCAAAGTTAGATAGGCGAACTTTTATGAGATAACCCCCTTTCTCTAGTTGTCAAAAAGAGGCTGGGACATAACT
>NZ_NAZB01000050.1:0-24850 GCF_003055045.1 Heyndrickxia sporothermodurans | reverse complement strand
GAACTTTTTACAATACCTTTACCATTTTTTAAGTGAAAAGCATGATGTGATTTTTCTAGAAGTATCTTTGAACAAGACAATTAGTTTATATGGATTAGAAAATTCAATATAAACAAAATTGAACAAATATTCACTTAACACAATTGTATAGGAGACAAGATATGACGTAAATTGGGGTAATTATAGAAATAAAAGTCAGTGCTTTTAGCCCACTATTGGTAGGTAAAAACTCATAAGTATGTATGAATTATGAATAAAAATAGAAAATCGAACCTTTATTCCTAATGTCTTTTCTCCTATAAACAAAGGAAAAAAGGTGAAATTACAGTCGAAATTACCCCAAATTGGTCATTACTTGAAATTTGGTGAAGTTAAGGAAACAAGAGAAATAATAAGAATTGTCTACATTTCTATCGGAATATGAGGAAAATTAGGATAATATAGCGGTTTTTAAATGGAGAAAAACAGTTTACAATGACGAGAGAAAACTGTCTTTGTTGAACATTCTGAAAACAAAAGAAGGTTGTGAAGCTTATGATTAAAAAACTATCAAAGTTTATTTCGATCCTTTTTCTTGCAATTATCTTTTTTGTCATTGTTTTTCTACTCTATTTCTCATTTCAATCAAAAAAGCATCCTGAAAAAGTACCTACACTCTTTGGAATTAGCCCTTTAACCGTTTTAACAAATAGTATGCATCCTTTTATTAAAGCTGGAGATTTAGTTTTTATTAAAAAGGTTGAGCCTTCGGAAGTGAAAGTAAATGATGTAATAACCTTTAAAGAAACACCGACAAAATTTATTACCCACCGTGTAATCGCTATTAAAAAGAATAAAGGCACGATCGGATTTGTTACGAAAGGCGACAATAATAATGTAGCTGATTCTAAAATTGTTACAACTGATCAACTTGTAGGAAGTCTACAATTAAAAATTCCGAAAGCAGGATACTTTTCAAAGTTTGTTAGCGGACCGATCGGATTTATCCTTTTAATCCTAATCCCTGCCATCGGCTATATTTGTTTAGAAGTTTATGAAAGACTATCAAAACAAAAGAAAAAACAAGCACCTGACATATTATAACTTCACAAAAAAATTATTTAAAAATAATACTTAAACTATACTAAAAAGGCACCTTGTGAAAATTTCACAAGGTGCCTGACACTTCTGTTGATACTTCTGTAAAGACACTTCAGTTAAATACACTCCCGTAAATACCTTTTATAAAGGAGCTTTAGTAGTAGCTGATTGCTTGGTTGCCGAATTGTTTCCAGCCTTCGATGAATTGTTTAAGTGGTTTCTTTTTATTTTTCTTACCGTCCATTGGGTCATTAAAGTAGACGTATTTTTTGTCATAGCCGGTAATTAGAACTGAGTGTTCTTTATAGGTGATACGAATTTTGCTATGAGGTGTATACCAAGTTGTCCAATACTTACTAGGTACATAGCGGAACCAACTCGTTGTGACGACCCAGACCGGATGTCCTGCAGCGACATAATCCTTTACTTTATCAAAAGAACTCCCTGTCAAATCAACAATTCGATTTGGCAAATATTTTGAGCCTAAAGATGCGATGGGTCCATGATAAACAGCAAGGCCCGGTTTTTTGAAGGTGTATATATCCCCAACAAAACCGTAATATGGATTACCAAAATATTTTTTCCCGTTTTTTACCTTATATTTCGTCGGATCCTTTTTCACCTTGGAGGCAAGGGTCATCTTACTTACTTTCACCCCTGCATCACCTAACAGCATTGCTAAACTAGTAACTTCGCATCCCCTTGCAAGTTCTGGAAACTGTTTAACAACTGGCGCAGATACCACTTTTTTGGTTGGCCGATTTTTTGCTTTTACCTTAACTTTCTTTGTTTTACTCTTATTCCCGGCAGCGTCTATAGCATAAATATCAAAAGAGGAATTTGCCTTCTGTAATGGCATCCTATATGTGAATTTTCCCGAAGTTCCTGTTTTAATTTTAGCCAGCCGTTTTTTTCCTTTGTAAATAAAGACCGTTGCCCTCGCCTCAGTTATTCCTTTAATAGAAAACGATTTGTCCGTAACTAATTCCATTTTGGGTTCTGCAGGTGGTATTTTGTCCGCAACTGTTACAGTAACAGTTCCACTTTTTCTCCCTGCTTTATCAATTACATATACCGATACCTTCGTGCCAGCCTTCAAAGGTCTCTTATCGTCGAAGTCCATTTTAAAAGATTTCGAGTTTTTTAGTTGCATAGATTTTACTTTTTTATTTATTGTAATGTAAATTGTACTATTGGGTTCAGCCGTTCCAGTTAAAAAAGTACTTTTGTTTGAAATGGGGTTTAAAACTGGTTTTTTGGGTGCGGGTGCCGCTTGTACCTTTTGATAAATAATCTGTTGTTCATCATCTTTAATAAAAATGAATTTTACCTGTTTGCCTGCTTTTAATAATGAAGAAGGGTAAAATTCAAAATAACCCGTATCCGCATTATATGTTTTTAGACTTAATTTCTGTTCATCTACAAATGCCTCTACTGAAGTTTGGTTCGCAGCTTTGCCAGTAATTACTTGATCTTTATCATTGAATGGATTTATAACGGGAGACCATTCGTCCGCCAAAACCGATTGTTTAAATCCACATAACGCAGCAAAAAAAAGAATAACAAATGGGATGACTTTCACTATCTTGACCAAATTCCCTTTCTCCTCCCTATTTAACAGATAAATTTTAATTTTCTATTTTTATTATATTATCAAATTTTCAGTTAATTATATAGATCAATTTTCCATTTTATCGTGTATTTAAGATATCTCCAGAATCAAACATAAAAAAAGCACCTAGTTTTTTACGACTAGTTGCTTTTTTTATTGCATTTTTAAATCGCCTCACTTTTTGAAAGAAAACGTTTCGTTCTTTCTTCCTTTGGATAATTAAAAATTTGATCTGGTGTCCCTTCTTCAACGATCACTCCACCATCCATAAAAATAATTCGATCGGCTACTTCTCGTGCAAATCCCATTTCATGTGTTACAACGACCATGGTCATCCCTTCTTGTGCCAATTCCTTCATTACTAATAAAACTTCGCGTACAAGTTCTGGGTCAAGCGCTGATGTAGGTTCATCATACAGCATAACCATCGGTTCCATAGATAGAGCTCTAGCAATTGCGACCCTTTGTTGCTGCCCACCTGAAAGTTGTGATGGATAATGATGAGACCTTTCCCCAAGTCCTACCTTTTCCAATAAGGTTTCCGCAAGCTTCCTAGCTTTCTCCCGTTGCATTTTTTTATCACAATCGGACCTTCCATAACATTTTCAATCGCGGTTTTATGAGGAAATAAATTAAATTGTTGAAAAACAAATCCGGTATTTTTCCGTATTTCGTTTATAATTGACTTCCGACTTTTGTTCAGCTTTTCCCCAGCGATTAAACTCCGTTGACCGACGTGGATAACCCCTTCGTTTGGTTCCTCTAAATAAGTAATACATCTTAGTAACGTTGATTTCCCTGATCCACTCGGCCCCATAATAACAACAACTTCACTTTTGTTTACAGAGAGATCAATTCCTTTCAATACTTCATTACCTGCAAAGGACTTTTTTATATTTTCTAATTGAACTACCGTCATACCTATCCCCCTTCAATAATTATGATTGAACTAAATGTTTTGATGTTTTCTTCTCCATTTTGTCTAAAAGGATAGTAAAAAATGTTATTAATATCCAATATAAAGCTGCAGCCAGTAAGTAAATAGTTAATGGTTCAAAAGTTTTCGCAATTAACAATGAGGACATTTGCAATAGTTCTGTAACGGTAATGACAGATACTAGCGATGTATCTTTTATAAGAACAATAAATGTATTTGATAATGTAGGAATAGCTATGCGGATACTTTGAGGTAAAATAATTCTTCTTAATGCTTGCCCGTAGGTCATTCCTAAAGAAACCGAAGCTTCCATTTGCCCTTTATCAACCGACATTATTGCAGAACGGAAAGATTCGCATAAATAAGCCCCGGCATTTAAACTTAATGCAAGAACGCCTGAAGGTATCGGATCTAATTCGATATTTATTTGCGGAAGGCCGTAATAAATAACAAATATTTGAACTAGAAGGGGTGTTCCACGAAAAATTGATACATAGATTGAAGCAATCACTTTTAATATTTTAATCTTTGATAAGCGTGCTAAAGCGGTAAAAAAACCTAAGACTAGTGCAATCAGTATTGAAACGATAGCTAAAAGAATCGTCATTAATGTAGCGTTTAATAATGTTGGCAATGATTCAATAATTATTGAGATATCCATGAAGTTTCCCCCATTCATCCACTAAGAAGGTACTCTTTAACAAAATTACATTGATTTTTCCTTAAAATTAATCGTAACTCCTAAATGCTGTAATTCTTCCATAAATGGATCAAAACGTTCCCCGACAATGATATTTTCGATAGGAACGACACCCACTTCCTTCACTTTTCCAGAAGCAATCCAATGTGCTAATAGCATTGCAGGCATAGCTGTTGTTTTAGCCATTGAGGTAATATTTCGTTCGTGATCATAAAAATCAACCATTTCCCATGAATACTTCATCTGCTCTCCAGCCTTTTTACCAGTTACCTCTACTCTTAATACGGTAATATCTTCATTCGATTTTCCTTTTAACTTTGGAGTTAGCACCTTTTCAGTGAATAATCTTGGAGTAATTTGGTGGCCGTGAATATCAATTGGGGTATCATCAAAGAAGCCTAGTTCAGCTAAAGTCGCCATTTTATCCCAATGGCCGGCATAACGAACGGTTTTTTCATATAATCTATTAACCTTGTTTTTTAAAGTATAGGCCGTACTATGAGCATCGGTAATTACTGCCTCACAATCTCCTACCGGTTCAGGGAAGGTTATCTTTTCTAATCCAGATAGAGGCGGTAATTCAACTAGTTTACCATTTTCAGCAGCTGTGGCCGGTCTGGTGTAAAGCCCCATAACACTTTCAAGGCGAAAAACAACTTGATACCATAAAGGTGGTAATGGATGTCTAGGAATTCCTCCACAAATCATGACAGCTTCATCTGCTTCATCAAGCATTTGGATTCCTTGGGCAGCAAGAAAATTTGTGATACCTGGAGCTACACCACAACCGGGCATAATAATCACCCCTGCCTCTCTTGCTTGTTGATCAAGCTGCATCTTCTCATCAATCTTTGAACCTACCAGATCGACTATATGACATTTAGCTCTAATTGCAGCGTGAATCACAGGCAAGCTTAATGAATGTGGTAAACATGCTACTGCAATATCAGCATCTTTAAGGACTTGATAGATTTCCTCGTCAGAATTTAACGAAGTCGATAATCCTTTCACTTTAGGGTGTTTTGCTTTTTTCAGACATTTATCAATACTATCTTGACTGACATCGACTGCAGTGATTTGATCAATACTCGAATACTTAACAAGTTCACTAACTACAGTGGTTCCAATCATCCCAGTTCCTAACACTTTTACTTGCATATAAACCACTCCTTAATTGATGTAAATAAAATTACTTTACTAAAGGCTCAGTTCCAAACCATTTTTTATAGATTTCATTATACTTACCGTCTTCTTTCATCTCTTGTAATATTTGATTGACTTTTTTAACGAAATCTTCATTTCCTTTTTTTACAGCCATGCCAATTTCGTCTTTATTTAAAATGTCACTTGTAATTTGAATTGGAAGGTTCTTTTCTTTGATGTTGTAGCTCATTAACAATTGGTCATTAATAATCACATCAAGTCTTTTATTAATTAAATCTTGTACGTAGTCGTTCATTGCTTTGTAAAGCTTAACATTTGCTCCATCAACACTTTTTGCAACTTCTTCAAATGTTGTTCCACCGCCGACCCCAACATCTTTACCTTTAATATCATTCAAAACCTTAATGTTATCTGTATCTTTTCTTGTAACTAACACAGAACCTGTCACTACGTACGGATCGGTAAAATCCACGCTTTTCTTTCTCTCATCTGTCACTGTCATTTGACCGATAATAATATCAAATTTATCCGATTTTAACCCTCCAATAAGACTTTCCCACTTTGTCGCAACAAACTCCGTCTTTACTCCCAACCGTTTTGCCATTTCATTTGATATGTCTACATCGAATCCCTCATATTCTTTTTTATCATTCAAAAAGTTAAAAGGAGGGTAAGTCCCTTCAAAACCGACTTTTAGAACTTTAGCATCTTCCACTCGATCAAGTACACCTTTTTTGCTGCTACCCCCTGATTCTTTGCTTCCACAACCTGACGCAATTCCCACAAAAACCAACAATGCGAGCATTAACAACCAATATTTCCTCATACTCCATCCCCCTCATAATTTTTGTCCTTTGATAATGCTTACACATTTTTTATATATTGTTGCTCAAAATTGTAGTACAATTTATATGTAGTTTAAAGCTAAAAGATTCATTCTGTCAATATATTTTGAATATTTAGTCCAAATGAAACAATCATATCTATTGAAAGTAAGGGTAAGGTGGGGATAACAATGAAAAAAACATCCATGGAAAACGTGGTATATCAACATTTAAGAAATGCCATTTTATCTAGGAAATTGGCACCTGGTAAACAATTAAAAGAAACGACCATATCCGAGGCATTACAAGTTAGCCGCACTCCAATTCGTAATGCCATTCAAAAATTATCACTTGAAGGTCTCGTCGATCTGATACCTAACAAAGGTGCATTCGTAACAAATCCAACAAGAGATGAAATTATACAAGCATATCAATTAAGGGATAAATTAGAATATATGGCGGTATGTACAGCCATCGATTATATGGATGAAAATGATTATGAAGAAATCAGTCGTTTAATTGAGGAAGAACATAAGGTGTTAGTAGAAAAGAATGTAGAAGAATATGTAACTGCAAACAAACAATTTCATTTATTAATAACGAGAAAATGCCAAAACAAATTTTTAAATAGTTTTATTGAGACACTTATTAACCAAACTAGCATTTATTTAATCCTATATGACGATTTTTTCGAAAATCCTTTGCAGAAACCTTATAGTCCAAAGGAGCACAAACGAATACTTGAATTAATTAAAAACAATAAAAAAGATGAGCTTAAAATTGAGTTAAGCAAACATTTCGAACATGCATTGGAAAGTGTAGATAATCAGTATAGGGGATATCAAGAATTGGATGAGATTTTTTAAATCTATTAAAGGGTTAGGTAATATTTACTAACCCTTATTTAGACAAATCCACGTATCGGGCCTTCACTACTCTTTCTAAACTTTCTGGCTCCAACTCAATTTGCACGCCAATATTTCCTCCGCTTACAATAATTGTATCTAGTGTTCGTGCTTTTGCATCAATAAAAGTAGGAAATAATTTTTTCATACCGATCGGGGAACAACCACCACGGACATATCCGGATACTTTGATAATATCCTTTACTGGAATCATTTCTATCTTCTTTTCCTCTGCAGCCTTTGCTGCTTTCTTTAGGTCAAGCTCAGCATCAACTGGTATGATAAACACATAGTATGCCTTGCTTGAGCCTTGGGAGATTAGGGTTTTATATACGACTCCATCTTCTCTTCCAATTTTTTCAGCAACTGACACTCCATCAATTTTCCCGTCATCAGTTGTGTAAGTCATCATTTTATATGTGATTTTTTCCTTATCTAGTATTCTCATCGCATTCGTCTTTCCTTTTTTCATTTCTTCAGCCTTCCTAAGTTCCAAGTTGAATTAATTTTTTTGAATATCCCACAATACTACATTTTTAGTCTACCTTTAGGGTTTATTGATTCAACGACTTTCTATACCGTATAAAAAACAGGGTCTTCACTTCGCTGTTTTAGATCAAAGAATAACTAAAACAACTACGAGATATAAAATGATATACGCGAGATATAAATAAACTATATTGAGATTTAAACGCTTACACATTATTCTTAGCATATCGACTAGTTTATTGTTATTTATGAACCACTGTATAACAAGTGCAGCAAGAGCTAATCCTAAAATAATTTGAAGTGCGAGATTATCGGTTAAACATTCAAATAAAGGAAGCAGTTTTAATGCAATCGTGAATGCAACAAAGGATAAAAAAGACTCAAACGCTTTATTAGGTTGTACTTGCCTTTCTTCTTGTAATGGATTCACTGTCCTTTTCCCTCCTCTTTATATATTAATTTTCTTATTATTTTCTCCACTGTAGATTCCCAGTACTGAATTGATGTAGGTCCAGTATAGTCTTTATTTTTATAATGGACTGACATATTGTAATAAAAACGTTTCTTTTCAGCGTAACTATAAGAATTTGAAACCCAAGATCATGCATAGGAAGGTTTAAAATAGAATTGGTAAAATCTATTTCTACCCAAGCTGAACTATCACAGAAAGATGCCGCAAAAGTGGTTGACTTCTTTTTAGAACTAATTACGCTAAACTATATATTAATTTGCCAAAATCTTATCTAATATAACTTGGTTTTCATATCCATCTTGAATTGTTGGTAAATCTCTATCTAATTTGTCAAAAATAATATATTCATATACTTTTTCCAAAAACGGATAAAAAGCAGGATAATAAGCCTTCGCTTCTAAAGTAAGATGAACAGGAATATTCTCTTGTTGAAGAATATGGATTTTTTTTAATGGTTTACTTCCTTTTCCATATTTAAGAGTATTATCATTCATCAGCACAATCGTTCCCGCACTACCAAATATCCTTAATTGGGATCCGAATCCATGGTTTACCCCTGAAAGCAGTTGAAGGGAAAAAGTAGAATTATTCTTCATCTTTCCATGAATGAAAAAAGCATCATCTGCATCCCGAAACTCACCTGCTCCTTCTGGAACATGTGTGTGTACAAAGCCATTAATTTTTTCTATTTCATCACCTACTATCCATCTCATTACATTCGATCATATGTGATCCAATTGCACCTAACATTCCACCAAATTGTTTTTTTTGCGCCATCCATCCTCTACTTGTTAAGTGAAGATGCTCATATTGTGTACTCGAAATATGATAATCAAAATGAATAAGATCCCCAATATTGTTTTGAAATAATTTTTTCATTTTTTGCCTGATAGGAAGAAATCTCCATTCAAAATCTATCATTACTTTGGCGGAATAGTGTGTCGTTAGTTCTATTAATTCTCTCGATTCATGGCGATTCATTGTAAATGGCTTTTCGCAAACAATATTAATTCCTTTTTTTAGTGCTGTTTTAACCATATTATAGTGAAACGGAGGCAATGAACTTACAAATAATAGATCGAGTTCTTCATAATCTATCATTTTGTTCCAGTTTCGATAATGTTTAGGAATAGTTGATTCACTAAATATTCCATCTGGGATTTGATGACGATTCATCGTGCAAACTGCAGTTAATTTCATCCTAGGATGTGTTTGAATAATGGGAGCTTGAACCCACTCGCATCACGGCTCTCCTCCTCCTAAATTAAGAGCAGTAGATTTTGTCTACTGCTTCTAGATTGTGTTTATTTACGAAATTACTTTTTTGTAACAAGACCCCTGCCTGTGAAGTTCGCAGAAACTGGTGTTTTCCCAACTTCCCTCGCCCAAACAGATACTTAACCAATATGACATAAAACAATCAGAATTTAAACAATTCAATCAAAATATATACGTTCATCTGAACTATTTGCTATTCTTATTGCCATCTCAATTTGTGATTTAGTATTTCTGGCTTCTGATAGTTCAGGTAGTTCATTTTCAGCAAAAAAGCTTACATCACTGGTTTCAATTCCTTCTAAAGACATCCCGCCAATAATTTCGCATTGGATGAAAACTTTATATACATGATAAAGTGAAGGTGGATGTGGATGATACTTTTTATCTAGAATTCCTAATAGTTTAACTGCTTTTACATCGTAGCCTGATTCTTCCTTTACTTCTTTAACAGCAACTTCGCTTGGCGATAATCCAATGTCCGCCCATCCTCCAGGTAACGCCCACTTGTTATCTGTCTTTTCTTTGACCAATAGAATTTTCTTATTTCTTAAAACAACAGCTCGAATATCTACTTTTGGTGTTTGATAGCCTGTTTCATTTGCAAATAAATCTTTTATAAAGGTTGTATCCATATTTGTCTGATTGGATAGGATTTCTATACTAATCTTTCTTATTAATTCAAATCTCTCCTTGTCATAAATATCATTAGAATAAGTTAACCCTGCTTGGGCAATTGCTTGTAACTGTTTCACCCATTCTAGCCATTTTAGTTCCATAATCATTCACCTTTTTATTTCATTTTTCTAATTTACATTTAGTTTGCTGTAAAAGCATAGACTGACAAAGGAATAATTTTATTTACTTTAATATGCTCTTCTAGCATGTTTTTTTCAGATTGAAGGAGTTCTTTAAGCTTTATAGGTAGTTCACCATTTTTTTGTAGTTCTTCATCAAATTCTGTTAAAACATTATGTATTTCCCATTGACCATCTTGTATATCTGGGGAAAAAATAGATGTTTCATTCGTGATTGTCCAACCAGCATGTTTTGCGATTTTTATTATTTCATTTGGGGTAAATAATGTTCGTACATTTGATTCACTGTTGTCCTTAAACGACTCAAGTTGTGCTTGAATAAGAATAGATAAAAAATGAGAATACTGTTCAATTTTATGAATGTTTGTATCCCATTCTGCAAAACATAATTTTTTTCCCCATTTTTTAATTTTGCTCAGTATTTCAAATAATTCTTTTTTTGACTTTAAATACCACGAGCAATGTGATAATACGATACAATCAAAATATCCATCTGGAAAATCTATTTCAGGGGACAGTATATCCACATTAAAGTTCATATTAATCTGCTTACCTAACTTTGAATGTGTTAAATACATTGCAGAATCACCTAATGATACCGGACTACCGTAAGATTCAGAACCAATATCTACTCCTTGAACTAGACCACTTTCTCCTACATAATAGGCAAGCACTGCTGTTGTATCCCCTTGACCGCAGCCTATTTCAAGGACCTTATCCCCTTTTTCAATTTCCCAAAACTCAACTAGTTTCATACGATGCTTTGTTTGTATCCTTTGAATATCCCGCATTTCTATATTTGCAGCCATACAATCAACTATGGTCTCTAATACTTGTTTATTCATCAATACCCTCCAAATACAAAAAGATAATTTCAAAAAATCCTTTGATATATAAAACTTCGATAATCTATAAAATAATCCTTCTTTTTAAACATTCAATCCACCAAGCGGAATAGGCGTTTCAAAATGGCTTTTATTTCAGCCAATTCTAGTGCTAATAGTAAAATATGAAAAACCTTATTTCGTAGTTTACGAGAATAAGGTTTTTCATATTTTAAACAGGTATTCTCCTATTTCGATGTTGTCTAGCTGGATGATGTTCATGTAAAAAATCATTTCCAAATAATTTTTTCCGGAATGTCCCTTCTTCATATTTTTTTCTGACTAATCCACGCTCTTGTAGAATTGGTATGACAAATTCTACGAAATCCTCAAAGGTTCCAGGCGTAATCGCATAAGCTATATTAAAACCATCTACTCCCGTTACTTCTACCCATTCCTCTAATGAGTCCGCAACTTTCGTTGGAGAGCCGACAATAACTGGACCTAATCCACCAACCCCAACAAATTCTGCTACTTCTTCTACAGTAAACTCTGAGTATGACTTCAATGCTGACTGAATAGCATCGTTTTTCACATATTGAATTTTCTCTTGTGGATTAAGTTCCTCTAAATTGAGTCCAGTCCATCCGCCAACTAATGCTAGTGCACCTTCGTAGCTCGCGTATTTTTTGTATTCATTATATTTCGCTTCTGCTTCTTCTTGTGTCGGGGCGACAATTGGGGTAATAAGAGTTAGAATTTTTATTTCTTCTGGTTTTCTTCCAGCTTTAATAGCTTCTTCCCGAAAAGCTTGAACTGTCTTTTTCGTACTTTCCATTGTAGTTGCGCCAATGAAAACTAGCTCTGCATGCTTTGCCGCAAATTTTCTGCCTCTAGAAGATGCACCCGCTTGAAAGATAACAGGTGTTCTTTGAGGTGATGGTTCACATAAATGCGCACCTGGAACTTTATAATACGTACCCTCGTGTTCAATATCATGAACTTTACTCGGATTCGTATAGATCCCCTTCTCTTTATCTACAATAACGGCGTCATCCTCCCAACTCGCTTCCCATAATTTGTAGACAACATCCATATATTCATCAGCAATATCGTATCTATTATCATGACTAAGCTGTTTATCAAGGCCGATATTTAATGCAGCACTATTTAAATAGGAGGTAACAACATTCCAGCCGATACGCCCTTTCGTTAAATGATCTAAAGTAGAGATTCTCCTGGCAAACGTATATGGATGTTCGTAGCTTGTTGAAGCTGTTAATCCAAATCCTAGATGTTTTGTTACTTGAGCCATTATTGGAACGACAAATGCCGGATCGTTTACCGGTACTTGTGCACCTTGGCGAACTGCAGGATCCCTTGAGCCTTGATAAACATCATAAGTACCTAACACATCAGCTAAGAATATCGCATCAAAACAACCCTTTTCCAAGACCTGCGCAAGATGAGTCCAATATTCTGCATCTTTATAAGTAGAGGAGCGATCTTCTGGGTGTGACCATAAACCAGGGGATTGATGACCTGCACAATTCATATCAAAAGCATTCAAATAGATTCTTTTTTTTACCATTTTCAGACCTCCTAAATTTTTTACAAAGATTGCGCTGTAAATTGTTTGAGCTGTTTAATCGACTTAACAAATCCGTCAACCTGCTCAGATAATCGTTGAATCGACTCAATATGTGTCAGAGGATTTCGTTTATTGGATTTGTCAATAGCACTTTCTAAAATATAAATTCCTTGTAAAGGATTTCCCTTTAATGTTGTTATGAGTGGTTTTAATGCATAATCTAGAGCGAGTAAGTGCGCACCACTGCCTCCTACCATTACAGGAAAAACAGGTTTTCCCTTAAGTATTCTTTCAGGCAATAAATCAATTAATGTCTTTAATACACCTGTGTAGGATGCTTTATACACAGGTGATCCGATAATGACGCCATCTGCATTTATAATCGTTTGTGCCAAATGATTAATATCCGGACTGTCATAACGGCTATTTACTAAATCTAAAGGTGAGAAATCGACAACTGAAGCATACGAAACAGAAATCCCTTCTTTCTCTAATAAAAATTGAACATGTTTCAACACAAGATCTGTTTTGGACTTATCAGATGGGCTCCCACATAAAATTACTACTTTACTCATATCACTAACCTTCTTTCTTATAAAATTTTTCAAGCAAAAAGTCCCCTTTTCAAAAAGAAAAGAGGACTCCTCAATGCGTCATCTCTTATCTTCCAAGCGAATGCTTGCTGGAATTAGCACCTTTCTACCTAAGTAGAGGTTGCTGAAGCTTCTTCGGGCCAGTCCCTCGGCTTCTCTGGATAAGAATTATTTAATTGTATTAATAATAATATTTGAACATTTAATATGTCAAGATTAATTCTGACTTTTTTTATCTGAATTATAAGTCTTGTTGTTGGTCTACACCCTCTGTTCCATATTATGCAGCTTCCTTCATTTCTAATTTTACTTCTTTTTTCTTTTTCACAGGAGATAGGATTCGTTCCAGCCAGCCCATCAAAAAGTCTGCAGCAACTGCCATTAATGCAGTCGGAATCGCTCCAGCCAATATTATGGACGAACCGTTCGTTACATTCGTACCGCGGACAATAATATCACCTAGTCCACCTGCTCCGACAAATGTTCCGATTGTTGCAATCCCAATTGCGACAACTAGTGCGTTTCTGAGACCTGCCATAATAACGGATAATGAAAGTGGCAGCTCAACCATTCTTAGTATTTGAAATTTCGTCATCCCCATCGCTTTTCCGGACTCCAACAAGAATTGATCGACATTAACAATTCCTGTATAAGTGTTCTTTAAAATTGGCAAAAGTGAATATAGAAATAATGAAAGGACTACTGTATTTGTTCCTAACCCCATAACTAACATTAGGACCGATAACATCGCTAAGGCAGGAATCGTTTGGATAATATTTGCAAGTGAAATTACCCACGTACTAAGCCTGCGGTATCGCGCAATGATGATTCCAAACGGAATAGCAACAATCGCAGCAAAAATTACCCCGTATGCTGACATTAGAAAATGTCGATAAAACTGTTCCCAAACATATCCACCATTGTGAGCGTAATAATCAAATAATCCTTGTATCGTATTCAATTCACACACCTCCAGTCTTACTCAAAATAGTTATTTTCCTCTAAAAACTCTTTAGCAACAACAGAAGGCTCTTTCATTTTCCCATCGCTTTCATAATTCAATTGCTGCATTTTTTTCGTACTAATCTTTCCAACCAGCTTTTGTAAGATTCCTTTTAGTTCAGGATGTTTTTTTAATACATCATTTCTAGCAACAGGCGATGCGTCGTAAGGTGGGAAGAAATGTTTGTCATCTTCCAGTACCTGAAGATTATATGCATTGATTCGGCCATCCGTTGTATAAGCTAAAACAACATCCATTTTTCCGCTTTGGACTGCTTTATAAACGAGACCGATTTGCATTGGGAAGGTTTGACCGAATTCGAAGCCATACTCCTTCACAAAACCTTCGTAGCCATCCCCTTTTCGTTTTAACCATGAATTATCAACACCTAAACTCAAGTCTTTCACCATTGGTTCTAATTGGGAAACTTTTGATATGTTATTTTTTTCAGCAAAGTCTTTCGTTACAGTAAATGCATACGAATTGGCGAATCCATATGAATCAAACCATGTTTGATCAAAACGTTTATCAAATTCTTTCTGAACAATTTTTAATGCCTTTTTTGGATCGTTCACTGGATCCATCCCAAGAGCACCCGGCAAATCGGTACCTGTATAGCGTGCAGCTGAGATATCAACATCCCCGTTAAGCATTGCTTTATGCAAAACGATGGATGAACCTAAATTGTTCACCAAATCCACCTTTAAATCCGTATAATGTTCGATCATATATTTTTCCATATATCCAAGAATTTGTGTTTCTGTTGTTGTCACCATACCTATCGAAATCGATTTATCTGAAGATGCACTTAAACCAGGTAAAGAGCATCCACTGATGATCAATGAGATTGACAAAACGAAGACGACAAACCATTTTCGTTTTTTCATACTAATGCTCCTTCCTTATGCAGCTTGTTCTAATTTACGTATCCCTTTCGGTGTTGCCCAATTTTCAAGTTTTCCTAATAAGAGATCGACAAGCAGAGCAAGAATTGTTACCAGGATTGCCCCTGCAATAATAAACTCTGTTTGATATAAATTAAGTCCACTAAATATATAGTCACCAAGTCCACCTGCACCGATGAAGGCAGCAAGTGTTGCCCATCCAATTAAATAAACGGTAGACAATCGAATACCAGCCATAATAACCGGTATCGCTAATGGAATTTCGACATAGCGAATCCGTTCCCATCCAGTCATACCCATCCCGCGACCTGCCTCAAGCAAGTTTCGTTCGATCCCTTTGACACCTATATATGTGTTTCTCAAGATGGGTAGGACTGAATAGAAAAATAACGCAACAATTGCAGGCACCTTTCCAACACCTAGAATCGGAATAAAAAAGGCTAAAATAGCGAGACTCGGAAAGGTTTGGATGACACCAGCAATACCCATGATTACTCCTGCTAATTTCGGTGTTCTCGTTAAAGCAATCCCTATCGGAACGGCAACAATTATTCCTAGGAAAACAGCAATGATAGAAATATAGAAATGCTGCCATGTTTTAAATAATAACTCGCTCCAATTACTAGTTAAAAATTGTATAATGCTATCCATCTAGCTCCCTCCTAGCCAACATTTTTCGTTTCAATCTCCTCTTGTACATCACCCCAAATAGAATCGTAGACAATATCTACTAAACTAGCTCTAGTTACAATCCCCACTAAACGATTGTGGCCATCGACTACAGGAACATATTTCATTCCCATTTTTAATATTTTTCGAATCGTATCTCGGACTAATGTTTCTTTTTCAACAGCAAATACTTCCGTTTCTAATACATCCGCTACTTGAACCATTTTCTTGCGATTTTGATCTATTATTTCTACATCAATATATCCTTTTAAAACTTGGTTTCCATCGACTACGAGGAGAGAATCTACTCGTTTTTCCTTCATAATCTGAATCGCTTCGGATAGGGATTTATCTTCCGTAATCGTAATTGGGTTAGCGTTCATTACCTGCTCAACCGTTTGTATATTTGGTCTTGCTTGTAATAAACGTTCTTTACCGATAAATTCTTCAACAAAGTCATTGGCTGGTTCACGTAATATCTCATCCGGAGTACCGACTTGAACTAATTGACCATCTTTCAAAATCACAATACGATCCGCTAGTTTAAGTGCTTCATCCATATCATGGGTAACAAATACAATTGTCTTCCCTAGCGTTTGTTGTAACTTTTTGAATTCATCTTGTAAGGAATCCCGTGTAATGGGGTCAAGTGCGCCAAACGGTTCATCCATTAGTATTAATGGTTGGTCCGCTGCAAGTGCACGAAGCACACCAATCCGCTGCTGCTGTCCACCACTTAACTCATGTGGGTAACGATCTAAATAGTCTTCTGTCATGTTGACCAGTTTGAGCAGCTCCTTGGCCCGCGCACGTCGTTTCTCTTCCGGCCATTTTAATAGTTTTGGAATGAGTGATATGTTTTGTTGAATGGTCATATGGGGGAATAAACCAATTTGTTGAATAACATACCCGATTTCTCTTCTAAGTTGTACTGGATCCTTTTCCATTATATTTTTTCCATTAATATAAATATTGCCACTTGACGGTTCAATGAGACGGTTGATCATTTTCATCGTTGTTGTTTTCCCACAACCACTTGGTCCGATGAATACAATAAACTCTCCTGGATTAAATTCTAAATTTAAATCTGAGACTGCTTTCTTTCCGCCTTTATACACTTTTGTTACATGATCAAATTTAAGCAAAATGAAGACACCTCCGTAAATTTCATAAAATACTTACTTTTTTATTTACCATTTAATTGTATCGTACAATTTGTGAAATATAAAGTTTATAAATTTTATATATTGTATAGATTATAAGCAAATTCGTGAGTGCATATTGTTAAAAACCACATTATTCTTACTATTACTTTTACATGCTCCGTTTTACTCCCTGTATTGCTTGTTTATTTTTTCCTAAATTTGTGATACATTGACTTAGTAAATTAGGTGGTTGAAAGGAGCCTACTACCTATGGATGAGAAACCATTAAAATTAATTAATCAAGCTAAAGAACAATATATAGAGAAGATTGCAGATAATATGCGTACGTATGGAGTATCCACTACGGTTGGTCGTGTTCTAGGTATTATTTATATGAACCGGAAACCGATGACGCTTGATGAACTATCTGCTGCAACTGGTATGAGTAAAACAAGAATGAGCCAAGTTGTTCGTGAAATGCTTGATATCAATATTGCTGAAAAAGTTTTCGAAAAAGGTGTTCGCAAAGATATTTATGATGTCGAATCCGATTATTACGAAACCTTTATTTCTATCTTCACCTCCAATTGGCGAAAAACGATCAATCGCAATAAAATATTTGAAAAAAAATTATCTAGAGAACTCTCCCTATTAAAGAAACATGAAGAGTTATCACCAGAAGTTGAAGCAAGCGTCAATGAACTACTGAAAGAAATGAAAGTATGGTCAGACTACTATCAATGGCTAACTCGGTTAGTTGACTTTTTCGAAAGCGGGGAAATTTTCGAGCACGTTCCAAAATCGTAGACCAGCTATGTATCAATACTCCTATTTTCATAAGTGGGAGTATTATTATTTACCCATTATTTTTTACTTATAAACATAATTAATATGTTATCCTTAATTTACATAAAATTTAGTGGGTGATTTTACATGGGCGGAATCATTTTATTTGATGGTGTATGTAATTTTTGCAATAGCAGTGTACAGTTTATCTTGAAGAGGGACCCTAAAGGCTATTTCAAGTTCGCATCACTACAAAGTGAAACTGGAAAATCACTATTGGATAAATACCAGATTAATGAGGATATTAACAGCCTTGTATTAATAGAAGACGATACATATTTTATTAAATCAAACGCAGTTTTAAGAATTTGTAAACATTTACGAGGATTTTGGCGACTCTTATCCATTTTTCGTTTCGTACCTATACCAATTCGAAATACATTTTATGAGATCATCGCAAAATATCGCTAAAGATGGTTTGGAAAAAGAGAAACTTGTATGATTCCAAGCAAAGAGGAAAGACAAAGATTTTTAGATTAGTTTCATCATTTCGATAAAAAAGAGGAGAGAATAGCACTCTCCTCTTTTTTATTCGATTTATAAAAATTCAAGCAATATGCGAGGACAATTGTAGTTTTTTCTTTGTAATAACACCTAAGCGTATTGAACAAGCAATCGCAATTAAAGAAAAAATGACAATCATACTAACAACGCCGATCCAGCCAAAATCGCTATAAAATGTTCCACCTGCGGTTCCACCGATACTAGAGCCAGCGTAGTAGAAAAATAAATACAATGATGATGCCTGGGCTTTATCATGGGTTGACAGTTTACCGACCCAGCCGCTCGCTATTGAATGTCCAGCAAAAAAGCCAAAGGTAAATATGGCAATCCCAATAATTTTCAACGAAAGATTTGTATTCAATGTAATTATCGCGCCAATCAATAAAATAAATAATGAAACTTGTATCATTCTTTTGCGACCATGTTGGTCAGCCAATATCCCCATCCATGTTGAGCTGAATGTTCCCACAATGTATACAATAAAAATAAAACCGACCAATGTTTGACTTAATGAGTATGGAGGTGCGACTAATTGGAATCCAATATAATTATAAAGTGTTACAAAGCTTCCCATTAATAAAAAGCCAATACAGAATAAGTAAATAAGTCCTGGCTCTTTAAATTGGCTAAAAAGCGACTTACCTAATTTCTTTACTTCAAACGGTCTAGGTTGAAAATGAGTTGAATTTGGTAACACAAGCCAAAATAACAAGCTGGCGAATAAACTTATGATTCCAATACCTACTAGCGCAATATGCCAATTAAAATAATCAGTTAACATCCCGCTAATAATTCGGCCACCCATACCACCTATCGAGTTCCCGCTTATATATAAGCCCATTGCCATCCCAAGACTTTTCGGATCTATTTCTTCTCCTAAATAAGCCATTGCAATTGCTGGTAACCCAGCTAGCACAATCCCTTGTAAAATTCGAAAGAGTAATAGTAAATGAAAATTTGGGCTTAAAGCTGTCAAAATAGCTAAAATAGATGATGCTACTAAAGAAACAGTCATAACTGATTTTCTTCCGTACACTTCCGATAATGATCCAACAAGGAGCATACTAATTGCTAATGCAATCGTTGTTGATGATAATGTTAAACTAGAAATGGCTGGTGAGAGGTGGAACTCTTTCGCGATCTCGGGCAATAATGGTTGTGTGCTCCAAAGAATAGCAAATGTATTAAATCCCCCAGCAAACAATGCTAGGCTTGCCATTCGAAAGTTTTTTGTTCCACGTTCGATATAACTCATGATGAATACTCCTTTTTACTAGTAATGTTCCATGTCCTAACAACTGGAACCATTAATCTCATTGCAAATTACCTTGATTTTTTACATATTGAATAAATCGTTTTGTTACAGGTGATAAATAACGACCTTCTTTCCAAGCAATCCCTATTGTACGAGTACATAACGGCCTAGCAACCCGAAGTAACTTCACTTTATTTTTGTCCAAAATACTTAAATTAGGGACAAGTGATACTCCTAATTTTGCCCCAACGAGTCCTGCAACCGTTCCAATTTCTTCACCCTCAAAAACTACTTTTGGCGTAAAATTAGCCTGTTCACAAAGCTGATCCGTGATCGTTCTCAAACCGTATCCATCTTTAAATGCGATAAACGGTTCATCTTTTATATCATGTAAATCAACTGTATCCTGATTCGCTAACGGATGATGGATAGATACGATAATAAATAATTCTTCAGTAATCAGAGGAAGCCTAACAATATCCTTATGTTCTTGATGCAACGAAACAAGTGCAACATCAATTTCACCTGATTCTAATTGTTCCAAAACTGAAAGTGATGATGCTTGATTCAATTGAAATTTCACATTAGGAAATTGACTTTGGAACGAACTCACGATTTCAGGGACAAAACTAATTCCGAGTGAATGAAGAAAGGCTAACGATACTGTCCCATGCTCAGGGTGTAGTGCTTGTTTTATTTCCTCAACCCCATTCTCGATTTCCTTAATCGAACGCTCAACACGATAGAGAAACATTTTCCCGTATTGATTTAAGATAATGTTTCTTCCGTTACGGTCAAATAACGGTACTCCTAACTCCTCTTCAAGCTTGGATATGGATCGACTCAATGCCGGCTGCGAAATGGATAATGATTCAGCGGCACGCGTAATATGTTCTGTTTTTGCAACGACTTGAAAATATTGAATTTGATGCCATTCCATCGCGAATAATCCCACCTGTTCTTTTTACATACTTATCATACTCCTCCCCCTTCATAACTTCCAATTGTATATTTGCATCATATTCATGCATGTAGGTTATGAGAGAAGCGAAAGCATCGACATAAAAGAATTATGGGAGCTTAAATTATCGTAGGGACAGCAATGAATGAAATACATATTTGAAAAAAGTCGAATTCCTTACTGTGATAAGGATCCGACTTTTAATAAGAGAATTACAATCATTTACTACTATCAATACTGGTAGTGCTTTTTCCCTTAACCTGTTTTAACGTCGCTACTATAAGAAAGCTAACAATCACTAATAAAAGCCACGAACTTACCTTTCCTAGATGAACGAGACTCCAGGCTTCGGTTTGGTTTGGATATTGCCAAGCTCCAAAGAATGTGGCGATATTTTCGGCTACCCATATAAAAAATCCGATGAGCACAAAAGAAAATGATAGTGGCATACGGTAACGTGTTCCATTAACTTCATATATGACCCATGACTTCCAAAAAACGATAATGACAAGCCCTGATAACCATAAACGGACATCAATCCAATAGTGGTGAGTAAAGAAATTCAAATAAATCGCAGCTGCAAGAGGTACAACTACCAAAAATGGTGGCCACTTAACCAGCTCAACCTTCAACCTCCTCCAAGCCTGGCAAAGATAACTCGCTACGCTTGCATACATGAATCCGCTATACAAAGGCACTCCAAAAATTTTGAAATATCCTTCCTCTGGGTAAGACCAAGAACCCATATGTACCTTGAAAAGTTCAAGAGCAAGTCCAATAAGGTGAAACAATGAGATTACCTTTAATTCATCCATTGTTTCAAGTCCAGATCGAACCATCCACCACTGCATCAGAAGGCAAATGATCAGCAGCCAGTCATACCTAGGCAGGAAGGGAAGCGGTATGATTTGTGTAAGAGCCAAAGAGGCAAAAATAACGACAGGAAACAAACATGATAATGCCTGTTCCCATCCAAAATGAACAAGTTGCTTTAGTGGTCTCGCGATTTGTGCTTCGATTTTCGAATGATTATATGCATGTGTAGCTCCCCTTTTACGAACTTGATTCATTGAAATCTCCCCTCTCCTTTTAGTGTTAAATATCCCCATTTTATTAATCTTTAATTTCATCACTTCGATATTCTAAAATATCTCCTGGCTGACATTCTAAAGCTTTACAAATTCCCTCTAAAGTTGATAATCGAATCGCTTTTGCCTTTCCGTTTTTTAATATTGAAAGGTTAGCCATTGTGATTCCAACCTTCTCTGATAGTTCGGTTACACTCATTTTCCTTTTAGCAAGCATCACATCAATATTGATTATAATTGCCATTGTTTTCACCTCAAACCGTTAAGTCATTTTCTGATTTTATATCAATCGCTTCTTTTAACAGCTTTTGAAGAACAGCGGCAAAGACTGCAATCACCATGGAAGCAAAAATAACGACCAATCCAATTAAGATAATACCTGGAGCATCGTCTTTATCAGCCGCTAGATAAAAAAGCGGCATACCTCCCGCATATAGGATACTGATAGAAATGGCACAGTATTTTATATTTTTTAACGCAGTTACAGAAATTTTTGAGAAAGCTTTATTTTTGTCAATATAACTTAAAAGTTTAAATGCTTGATAAAGGGCAAAGTAAAAAGGTATCGCCGTTACATACATATAGATTAAAACAAAATATTTAATATAAGTAATATTTGGAAGAAGTTCTGCTGAATAATTCGCTATCTTTGGCACCAAAAAAATACACAAAGCAAGAATCGGAATTCCAATAAGAATAACAGCTATCTTCAAAAAGAGTGTTGACACTCGTTTCATAAAAAGCACCTCACCTATTTAATGTCTTTTTTGAATTTAACATAACATTTATCGATTTACAATAAAAAATTATTGAATTTTGTTAGATTATTATTGTTACAAAATTAATTCATTAACTATAGAAAAGATAAAAAGCAATAGCATTCGATGATTTTGGGGGACGTTTAATTTTGCTTTTTTTCGGTGAAGGGTGTTATCATATATTCAATATTTTCTAAATAGTTTAAAACCGTTAATTACAATCACCTATAAAAGGAATGAAGCAAATGATTATTAATATGAAGAACGTATGCTGGAAACGCGGGGAAAACTGGATTTTACAAAATCTATCATGGGATGTGAAAGAAAAAGAGCATTGGTGTATTCTCGGACTTAACGGATCTGGAAAAACAACTCTACTTAATATGATTAATGGGTATATTTGGCCGACAAAAGGAGAAGTGAATGTATTAGGGAACAAATTCGGTCGTACCGATCTACGCGAGCTACGGAAATCAATTGGATGGGTAAGCTCCTCATTACAACAGCAGTTACCTGATGAAGAAATAGTCGAAAATATCGTATTGAGCGGCAAATTTGCAAGCATTGGTTTATATGAACAAGCATCTCCACAAGATTATGAAAAAGTTCATGATTTACTCACATTACTAGATTGCCAGCATTTAAGAAACCGAATGTACCAAACTTTATCCCAAGGTGAACGCCAACGCATACTAATTGCAAGAGCTTTAATGGCCGCGCCAAAATTACTTATACTAGATGAACCATGTACAGGACTGGATATCATTGCTCGGGAACAGCTTTTACAGTTGATTGAAACATTAGCGAATCAACCAGATGGCCCTACTTTGATCTATGTTACACATCATGTTGAAGAAATTCTTCCTTCCTTTCAAAAAACTTTATTATTAAAAAATGGTGAACCATTCGCCTCCGGTAATACAGTTGATCTATTAACAGAAAAAAGATTATCTGAATTTTACGGAACACCCATTTCTGTTACAAAGAATCTTGAACGGACTTGGCTGTCATTTAAAGAAACTTTATCCGTGAACACATGAATATCATGCGTTCACTTTTTGTTAATCCTATTTCCAAATTCTCTTTATATTAATTGAATTGGTATCAAAATCCAATTGATAAACATCTGGATTCGTCAAATCCCGCCATGTTTCAAAAGAATACTTGTTATTAAAATAATTTAGTATTAAAGATAATAAATTCCCATGTGTTGCAACTAAGGTCGTGTCATATGGTCCTTCTACTATCTCTGTTATTACATCGATCGCACGCTTTGCAGCCGTCCTACTTGATTCCCCGCCATCAAAGCAAAGATCTACATCTTCAAACGTTCTTCTTAGCATGTCAAACCATTCGGGTTGATCAGTTGTACTAAGTACCCTCTCAGTTAAACGTGTATCTTTAACGATTCTAAGTTTCTTCATATTTGCGAGTGGAACTACGGAATCAACAGCTCTCTTAAAAGGACTTGCTATTATTTGATCAATATTTTTAGTAGTAAAAAATTCCGCCAATTCAACAGATTGCTTGATACCTATTTCAGTTAAATTAGCATCCCTTTCCTGACCGAATGCCTGGCAATGACGGATAAGGTAAATCGTTTTCAATAACGCTCTTCCCCTTTATGAAACAGTTTTTTGTTCATTATTATATTGAACCGCCTACGCAACTAAGCCAATTTTTAGCACCTAACATATTTGCGTTTGAAACCAAGTCTTCCTCTATCAATTTCTTTTTGAATATTTTCGTAGGCGTTTAGAAGACTGCTTTTTTTATTTTCCCGTTTGACTTCTACTATACCTACTTCCTTAGCGGTCTTGACTGCCTTTTCATGAAGTGGCAAATAAGAAATCCCCACTGTGGATAGAAAGTTATTCATAGACGATTTCGTTCGTTCTGGCAATTCATGGATCGTATTTTTCACAATATCAAGCATATTGGAAATCTTGCTTTCGGAAAATTCAATGTCTTTACGATTTCCTAAAAGCCAGCAGTAGCAACTCCAGCCCGCTGACATTCTCAGCTCGTCACCGCTTGCAATCCACTTATCTGCAACGTCTTGTGCAATATCGGACTCTGATAAAGTTACTGCCACCACATAATCGGACAGCATATAAAAATACGCCCCATCCATCCAACGATCAAAATCCGACTCTGTCATAGCTTTCGGATCTGCAATAATGCCTGCAAAGTACATTGCATCGTAGTTACCTGTAGAATAAAGCTCTTCCGCTAAAGGTTGATTTATTTTTATTTTCTTTGCCATTGGTTTCATAGCGCCTGTAGCTACACCAAAAAGAGGCTCATGAGCACCATTCGATATGTACATTTTTTTCATTCGATCCTTACCGAGGGCTTCAAGCTCCTGCATAACTGTTGCAAAATCCATAGTTGCACTTCCTTCCTTAAAATCGTTTTGTCAAAACTTTTAT
>NZ_NAZB01000005.1:0-680 GCF_003055045.1 Heyndrickxia sporothermodurans | reverse complement strand
TGTATTGTCCATCATCGATGTGTATGATCGTAGTATTGTCGAATACTATATGGGATTAAGCTGCACAGCAAAAGACCTAAAACAAACTCTTTTGCGGGCATTATTCAAGCGCCAGCAGATAAATGAAAGGGAAAAACCTGTGATTCGCACAGACAATGGGCCACAGTTTATCTCCCATACCTTTGAAGAATTTTGTGAAAAATATACACTAGAACATGAAAGAATTCCACCAAAAACGCCAAATATGAATGCTCACATTGAGTCTTTTCATAGAATTTTTGAAGATGATTGTTTATCAAGATGGCAATTTGAAACGTATGCACAAGCCTATGAATCAGTCGCAGAGTTTATGGTGTTTTATAACGAAAGACGCATGCATTCTAGTATTTTAGACTTATCGCCAAATGAGTTTTATGAACAGCAACAATGTGAAAACGTGAAAATCAAAGAGGTACGGGTTTAATCGCCCCTTCCATTTTTTCTTCCTTTTGTCCCAAAAATTATTTCAGCCATTTCTGGAATGGAATCAAGGGCGACGATAGTCGGGCGTAGCCTTTACCCTTGAAGGAATGGAAGCAATGGCTATGATCTCAAAAGGACAAAAGGAAACGAAAAAGAATGTAGTTTTAAGATAAAGTGAGATTAAGAGAAATACTGTCCAAAATTCGGGGGTTAATCCG
>NZ_NAZB01000049.1:0-28689 GCF_003055045.1 Heyndrickxia sporothermodurans | reverse complement strand
ACAGTAACATCTACTTCACCGTATTTGCCATCTTTATATTCACGAATCCAACGACTTACCATGTTCGGATTCAGTTCGTATCGACGTGCTACTAACGAATTATTGTCTGTCTCAGTGGCTTCTTTTACGACTTGTAATTTAAAATCTTTTGAGTGTTTTGTTCGTTTCATTATGTCAGCCTCCTTGGTACATTAAGTAGTATAATATTTATTACTCTTACTGTCCAAGTTCATTTAGGGGCTATAGAGATTGGACACACATAAAAGAAAGGATATTACACGTTGCTAATCAACTTGAAGGAGACGATAAATACAAGAAAGAAGATGCTGTAAGAGAGTTAATAAAAGTCTTGGAATATATGGATGATAACGAACCGAGAGCCGTTTATATAAAAGAATAAAAAAGTTTATAAAAACCCTTTACATATAATTAATTACATGATATTATTTATATATAAACAAAGGGAGGTAATAAAGATGATGAACATTAAAGAAGCTTGTGAGAAAGCATTAGAAAAATTTGAAGGTGAATATTACTACATCGGTATTCGCTTCGAAGATAAGGAAAGAGAAATCGGTGAAATTTGCGAAAACAGTCGTCACAACATTGATCGTGAGGACGAAAGAGAATTTCCCGAATACGGCACAGAAGAATATGAAGAAATGTTTGAACTAGATGGGACGTCAGCGTGGAACCTAGAAACATACGATGACTTTAAAGGTCCATTTGCTACATATCATTGCTACATCATCGCTGGGAACCGTATCACTAATAAAGATGATGGTCTTGATGATAATGAAATCGTAATTGAAAACGCAGTCGTTTTAGAAAAAATCTTTTAATAGACTCTCCCACATTGGGGGAGTTCTGAAAGGCAAGGGGTTCTATAATGTCCAAAAAGCTAGATTTAACCGGAAAGAAATTTGGTAAATTAACCGTTATAAGAGAACTACCGGAACGAAAGAAAGGTAGAATTATGTGGCGCTGTAAGTGCGATTGTGGTAATGAAAATATCGATGTGGTTGGCATATATTTGACAACAGGGCAAACTCAATCTTGTGGATGTATGAAAAAAGAATTAGAGATAAAAAATCTCCGTGAGGAATATGAAAATAAACGTGTGGATGGGGTAGTGAAACCTTTGTTTAAAGACAAAGAGCCACGAAAGGACAGCTCTACCGGATTCAGAGGAGTATCAAAATATCGTACACGCAAATCAAAAGAATTGCGGTATCGTGCATGGATAACTGTTAAAGGCAAGCAATATTACAAGTCAGGCTTCAAAACTGCCGAGGAAGCTTATTATAATGGACGTTTAAAGCTAGAAGAATTGCATTTACCTAAGAAGGAGGATCACACCGATGAATAAAAATGAACAAATCAAAAAATGGATTGAAGAAAATTTAATCATGCAGGATGAAGCTAGATCAATTACGGACCAGTCCGTTCCGGGGTTTAATCAGTCGGTTGCGGCAGGAAAAATAAAAGCATTTGTCGAATTCGGGGATGTAAGAAAGACTCGTTTATATTTACGTTCAGAAGTTGAAGAATACGCTAAAAATAAAAGAAATCGATAAAATATGCCCCTCCTATAAGGAAGGGCTTTTAATGTGGAATCGTGATGGAATATTAATTTTAGCAATTGACATTCAAAATATACATCCGCACAATTTATTTTATTTTTGCTCCAGTAGATGGTGCTGCGTAAATATTCACAGTGCCAAAGTCATCGGTCTTAATTGTATAGACGTCTTTCTGTGGACTGCCAAGAATCTCGTAAGATAGCCCACCAAACTTTTTAGGATTCAAATATCCTTTTTCATTACCCTTCACAGGAGCTTTATTAGTTGGGTAAACTCTCCATGATGGATCACTTGCTGGGAGATAAACTTTTTTTGTTTTAGGTTTAGATGCTGGTTTTGTCTCTTTCTTTGGTTCTGATGGTTTACCAGCTTTTAATTTAGCAAGCAAGGAAGTATTTTGTTCAGCTTTTCCTGAATAATTTTTAATACCATATTGCTTGGCCAACTTCTTTCGATTGGTCATACTTGAATCCATACCTTTCGACTTCATCCAATCGACTAGACCAAGATTATCAGTTTTAGTAGGTGCAGCTGAATTATTTGGCTTTGATTCAGTCTTCGAAGGTTTTGGACCTTCCACAGGCTTAGATGATGATTCCCCACCCTTAACTTTGTTTAAGAAATCATTCCAAGTGATACCCTTATCACCACTTCTTAAATAACGAGGACAATTCTTTCCACTCCAATTGTTGTGCTGAACCACTTTTGATGCAGGGATATTGTGTTGATCCATTAGATACTGAACCAACCACACTGCGTTTTCTACCGCCTTCTTAAAATCGCCATCACTATTTACACAGATTTCAATACCAATCGATTTCATATTACCTGGTCCTCTGCCATCACCTGCATGCCATCCTACCTCATTTGTGGGTAAAGACTGATAAATGGAGTCTTCATCAACTTGGAAATGCCATGATGCTTGTCGGCTATTACCGTTGTATTGTAATCTTGCATGAGCTTCATCATTTGCCCCTTTTGCAGTATTATCCGTTTCATGGATTGTGATATATTCAGGATTCATTTTAATGCCTGGGCGAGTGAATGTATTTGAAGCAGGGATAAATTTTTGGTTGATATTCATAAACTATCAATCTCCTTTTAATTTAAATAGAAAAAGAGCAACGATTATTCGTTACTCTACAAACTTGCTATCGTCCCTTGGTCTGTCATATCTTAAGGCTAGCTTACTATCCCCTACTCCTTTAACTGTGGGATCAGTAACCGTATTAAAAACGCTGATAATGATTAATGCTAATAAATAAGGGTTGCTGTAAGCTTGTACAACTAAGTCCCACAACGTGCGCCATGTGGTTAAATCAGCAAAGGATAGACCCACATAAGCTAGTAGTGGAGTCAGAGCTGCCAGTATGATTTGCGCAATAAAAATTGGGTTTTTAAATCGTACTTTCCAGTTAATTTTCAATATAAACATCTCCTATTTAAAAATTAAAGATAAAACGCCAAAAATTAAGCCTCCGCCACCAAATATGGCAAGAGCTAAATCCCATCGTTTGTTGCTACTATTTTGTTTAATGTTTAACGTATGCTCAATTAGACGATTGAGTAGGGCTTCTTGCTCCTCTCTTTGCTTATTGATAAGTGACTTTTGCTCATTGATTAGATTTTTCTGTTCCTTACCTTCTTCTAGGAGCGTTTTTTCAATCCTTAATTGCCCTGTCTCCACTGCCTGCATTTTGTTCGTCAAATCCGCATAATTTTTTTCTAACGCTAAAATACGTTTTTCGTGGTCTTGCACGATGCTCTCCATTGCACTTCCCTCCAATTTGACCACACCCCCATCCCTTTTTATCTATCTCTAGGTATAAAAAAATAGCCCAATTAATGGACTAATTAAGTAGATTTCTATAATTTTCTTTAGTAACATAATCTTCCTAATACCGGATATATCTATAAATATTGATATATCAGTATTTATTGACGTTTATAAAGATAAATATTTAATATTGCGTCATAAAATTAGTATTAATTTCATGAGCAAAGCAAATATTAAAAATAAAAAGTGGTGATACAATGTTTAAAACACAAACATATAAACTTCTCCTGGCAAGCACTATATTATCCAGCATATTTAGTATAGTTATTACGATATTAACTGTATACCATCAGTTCCATATAACAATATGCTTAGAGGATTTAAATAAGAGAAGCACTCATTAAGATGGGCGCTTCTTTCGCATTTCTTCAATCATTCTTCGTCTTAAAGTAATGAGTAATAGAATTCAACGATTTAGTATGGTTTATCTTGATAAAAATAGTTTGGCTTAACCGTATCATTTTTATATGGCTTGTGAAATATATGAGTTGTCGCTGGTGCTAACGGAGGAATAAGCCATGCCCAATTTCCAGTAACAGACCTTCCTTTCTCCTTTTCTTTCTCCTCAAATTTCTTGAATTGCAATGCAGCCGTATGATGGTCCACAATACTTACTCCTTCCTCTTTAAATGAATATAAAACTGCTGTATTCATCTCTACAAGAGCTCTGTCTTTCCATAAAGTAGCGTTACTCCTAGTATCCAGTCCCATTAAGTCGCCTATCTTAGGAAGCATATTATATCTAGTTTCATCTGCTAAGTTCCGAGCGCCAATCTCCGTCCCCATATACCAGCCATTAAAAGGAGCTGCTGTATAAGTAAGCCCACCTATTTCAAGACACATATCAGATATGATAGGTACTCCATACCATTTCAAATGTAAATCTTTAAACCACTCTAATTCCGGATGGCGAATGTCTACTTCGATAGGGAGATCAACGGGCAACTCAAATAATTTAGGACGATTTTCATTTATCTGAATAACTAAAGGAAGTATATCAAATGATCCATACCTTGGTTCCCATCCTAGTTCAATGCATTTCTTTGTAAAACTAACAGAAGAAGAATCTCCTATTACACCTTGATCAGTTTCATATCCTGCATATCGTATTAATTGGTGATTCCAAATACGTATTTTTTTATTTGTAGATGTATCAGAAAAAATGGTGATGGTTGGTCGGATACGACCTTTATTTGTCGCATACTTGATGTGCTCTATTAATGCTTCGAAAATTTCCTCTTCGGTATTAGAGTATCTTTTGTCATTTACACTTAATTGATTCCAAAATAATCTTCCTATACAACGATTACTGTTACGCCATGCAACTCTAGCCCCATATTCTAGTTCCTCGAAGTTGTGTGAATAAGTCCCTTCTATAAGGATTTGGTTCCTAACTTCATTTATTCTATATTCTAATTCTTTTTCAGATTTGTTTAATTCGCCGTAGCAAGTGTGAATAAACTCAACTGCATGTTTTAATAAATCCACTTTCTAAAGTGCCTCCTATAGCTAAGAATGCTTCTATCATACCATGAAAAGTCTATTCAATTTTTTTCGGTATTGTGAAAAATAATAAAGTGTACTCCTAGTTTATCCATAGCTTTCTTTATAATAAAAGGATGTTCCAATGACATATTCATTTTGCCTTTATTGTTAGTAAAAAATTCGTTATCAATGAACAGAATGTTCCTACAAAGACAAAATAAAAAAGCCTTATTCGGCTTCGGTTTCTTCTTCCTGTGGTTCGTATTTCTTTAATTCCTGTTGTAGCTTTTGAATCGTCATCTGGCAGAGCAAGTTTTCATGTTGCAGATTACTAATCATTTCTCTCTGTTTATTTATGATTTCTTGGGCAGATATCACTATATCTTCCATTACGCAGCTCCTCCTAGTTTTTGTTCTAACATTTCTATTCTTTCATGTAATTCCTGAAGAGATTTCCAAGACATACTTACCATCGCACCTAGATCAGCCCCATCACCTCCTAATTCGATAGCCCAAACAGGTGCCTCTTGGACTATAATCCCAACGTGAGGAAATTCTTCGTCCAATTCATTCTTGTATTGGAACTGACGAATAGGAGTAGAAAGAATCATTTCTGTAGCATTATAGTTCCAAACATCAATATTTTTCTTGTATTCCGCATTTGATAATTGGGTGATCGTATTAGCTTTAACTGTGTTTTGTGAAATTGATAAACTACCTGCGGGAGCTGTTAAAGATCCAGACTCATATTTTAAAATGTTATTACCAAAGTTATATGTGTTAGCAGTAATCGTATTTTCCTGTATCTTGGTACTCCCACTCGGCGCATATAAGCTTCCTGCATCATACTTTAACACCCCATATTTACCAAAAAAGAATGTGTCAGCTGTAATCGTATTTTGGGCAATTGACACGGAACCACTTGGAGCCTCGATAAAGCCGTTACTGTACCGAAAAGCACTACCGAATTTAATTAAACCATTTAGCTCGATATTGCTCGCATTAACGATGACATTATCATCTGATTCAAGATATAACGTAATAATGTCTGACGCTAAGTTACTTGTCGCCTTTATCCCAAACTTGGTATCTGTTCGAGATGATAAAGTTTCGTAAACATCAAAGCGCATAGAGGCATCAGTATTAACATCTGTAGTGATATTTATCCCAGTGTTCCCGTTTATTTTGACTGTTTGATACGAGTTGGCGAAGGCGCTTAGCGTTCTGATCTCAAGAGTACCATTAGTAATTTTTACGTACTCGTTTCCACTGGTACCATATTTTGTGGAGATAAAATTACTTCCCTCAATTTTAATTTGTCCGCTGGTAGAGTTGTCTGTTGTCGTAAAGCTCGAACCTGTTATAGTAGAGCCGTCAATTTTCCCTTTTACAGTGACATTACCATCTGAATCTACGACAAATTTACCACCAGCTAGATTCATAGTAACACCGGTGATATTACCGGCAGTTACTTTACCCAAATCAGCTGAAAGTGCGCTTAATTCTCCAACACTTAAAGTATCAGCATCCATTTTTGAAGTAGTCCATGCACTACCTGTCCATTTTTTTATCGCAATTACCTTTCCGGTGGAATCAGTCTGAAACCACGTAGAATTGGTTGCTGGGTTATTAGGAGCAGTAGTACCCATATAGGCGATGCCGTCTTTTCCGGCAGGTCCAGTTTCTCCTTTATCACCTTTGTCTCCTTTGTCACCTTTCATCGTTACCCATTGATTTTGATTAGCATTGAATGTTCTAAGGACATATTGATTGGGATCCGACGTGTCTAACCACAACGGGGTATCTTCTACTTCCTCTTCCCATGTTGGCATTTTCAATCACCTCCTTAGGAACTTGGTGTGTCGCCTTTAAAAAAAATATTAAACTTTGTTCCTGCCCCGATTGTCACATTTTCGTTCAATGGATTGATAAAAGGCTGTACAACATCACCCTTATTAAACTGATACATAAAGCTGACTCCAACAAATGGTGTAGCGTAGGAGCTTGATAATGCCTCGTCCATCATATCGATATCGGTTTCGACTCCGCCGGTGGTTTTAAAAAAACCAAAACGTAAATACGAGTTAGCAACCGTTAAATCGGCGGTCACTTTGGCGATTATATTAATTTCATAAACTCCCGTTCTCGGGATGGTATATTTATTTGCCGCAAAATTACCTATTGGAAAGGCAGTAATAATGTTTCCTAAAATAGACAGTTTATTTTTAGAGCCTTTAGTAAGCGTCTGCGTGCCATTACTCTGTACGATAGCATGATTGCAAAAATTACCGACATCATATAATTCACGAGCAGGCACTTTAGCTGTACCATCCTCATTCCACTCTCTTACGATTTCTAGTTTTTTCGTCCGAAAGGAAGCGTAATCCCTTGCCGCAATCCACAATCTTGGAATATTGAAGTCTCCTAATTTCGCAATATCGTTTTGTTCCATAGTTGCTAGGTTTGCATACTCACCATCTGACATATAAGCAAAAAGATTATGGTCATTGCCTAGATACAGGCTGGAGAGAAACGCTGCCGCATTGCCTTTTTTGGTATATGGTAAATCTTGCTCTGTAACCATCGCCTCTTCTAGTTTTTCAACATTAGCATTGAGTTCTTGAAACGTTCGAAGCTTTTCGTCCTTCGCTTCCCACAAGTATAAATTTAGCTTTTTAGAATAATTAGCCATAAACTTCCGCCTCCCACGATTGCGTTAAATCATCGTCCTCCCATGTGCTCCTATGGATTGGAGGAGGTAAAGGACCCTTAAAAATACTTTCTCCAACTTCATCCCACAAGGCTTCTTTTTTTAATAATTTTGATTGCAAATCTCGCATTTCTTTGGTGATATTGCTTTTAGCAATCTTATAATTTCCTAGCGTACATCGATCCTGTGTAGGGTCGCTAAAACAGGTTTCTAGCCTTCTGATTCGCGCCTCCAAATAAAGTGCAGGAGAAAAGGTTTCATCGATGACATAAACTTTGTCTCCTAATCTTACTTTTTCATGTTCAAGGTTGGTGAGTCTTTCTAATAATGCCACGTCCAATTCATACGTAATTAAAGGGGTTTTCCTGTTTTGCAGCTCTTGCCAAGTAAGGACTAATAACTCCTCTGCGTTATTGGTGTCATATTGAAAAACACCAAATAGGTGTTTACCTTTAACTCCATATCGTTGCAAGGCCTCTGGATCACCAACCCAATCTTGATTAAGGGGTTTATCAAAACTATGTCCTTTACTTTTGTAATAACCTATACTTTTGAAAGTCGTATCAATGCCGTCAGAATCAGCTTTTCCCACTCCTATCAATGCGGTTACTACGTTAGTCATATCAATTTTTCGTTTAATAGATGAAATGTCTTTGTTATAGACAAATCGCTTTTTGGTGTCTGTGCCGCGTTGTTTTAATAAATCCACATAACGATGGGTGATTTCACCGTTTTCCATTTTCACTCGATATTGTTTTTCTCCGGAAAGTGTTTTAGCTACATTTTGCAATTCAGTTTCAGCGTTATTATAATTCTCAAAAACAAAATTTCCGACACCAAAATAATCTACTTCTCCACGTTCCCATCGAGTTCCGAATAAAATAATGTCCAATATTTGTTCAGCGCTTTTTGACATGTGGCTGGATGGTCTTACAATGTCATTTAATAGCTCCATTCCTGCATTTTCTGCATAAATATATTTTTCTCCCGAGTTGGCGTGGGTTTCATCAATTTCCATAACAGTAAACATAATTAATTCACCATCAAGGTTTTTCCGCACAATAAAACCACCCTCTTCGACTAAAATAGCATTTGGGTGGTTAGATGGGATAAAAAATTCATATGATGAATTCCCTGTGTCAAGGTCCTCAATTAATTTGTCGTTATAATACGGGCATGAGTCTGGACTACCGTTATTGGTAAAGATAGCTTGGACTTTTTCGTGACGATCTAAATAGAAAATCAAAGGATTTCACCTCCCTTTTACAAATATCTTTCTGTAAACGATGCACTATATGTTGCAGCAGGGTCATCGCTATTTACTTTAACCTGAGTTTCTCCCTCAACAATTGGAAAAAACGTACTTGCTACATCCACATTCTGCATAAACGGATCACCGTTCAGCCAAACAGAACTATCCGTTAAATCAACCTCTAGCTCATCACCTGCTTGAAAAATGGCAGGAACATCGATTACTTTATCCGTGTTATATTTAAGAACTTTTAGATCAGTTATCTGCATTTTTTGAGCTACCGGATCATTATCATATTTTGCAAAATGGATAACGATATATGACAAGGCAGCCTTTGTAAACTTTCCACCCGTATCATAAAATGTCTTTTTAATTGTCTTAGTTTTTTTAAAATTACTATCCATTCTTGATATTTCAGCATACCACTTAGTACCGACACGAGATAAGACAAATTCAC
Source organism: Heyndrickxia sporothermodurans (assembly GCF_003055045.1). Classification (NCBI taxonomy): domain Bacteria; kingdom Bacillati; phylum Bacillota; class Bacilli; order Caryophanales; family Bacillaceae; genus Heyndrickxia; species Heyndrickxia sporothermodurans. The sequence goes on along the minus strand of NZ_NAZB01000049.1, from coordinate 19,365 downwards.
CGTAAAAGTCGTTATACTCTCCTACATGAGTCGGATAAACTGTTTTGACAACAGTCTTATCATAGACTTTTAACTTTTGACCAGCAGACAATTTGCTGGATGTTGTTTTACCATTTAGCTTTGCTAAGTCATTTGCAGACATATTATGTTTTTTCGCAATACTAGCCCATGTGTCACTTTTTTTAACGGTGTAAGTCGTATAAAGCTTTTGTTTCTCTTTTTTACCAGATGGAGCAGCAGGTTGTCTTTCTAAAAAAGTTGTATTTTGGATATAAATTTCAGGGATATTAAATTCGTAATGCTTATAGACATCTTTCATAACAAACTTGCCAATCTTTTTACCGGACACATCAAACATGTAAACTTCTAATCTACCTTTTTGATCACCGTCTAATTTTGATGTTCCATCTTGTGAATAAAAATCCATTCGCGCCCGAACTTCAAAGTCTTTTACTTGCTCGGATAAGTTTTTTCGTATGGCTGGACCATGCCACAGTTTTGCTCCGTCCGTACCTGGCCCATAGTCACTCGCTTTAATTGCATCATTTACAGACACAACAGACCCTGCATTTTGCCGTTCTGCATCTAAAGCATTACCCGCGTCAGTCCATCCTATAGTGGTATTCATTTTATCGTTTAAAACGTATTGCGTTTTAGGCAACACCGTTTGACTCGGCTCACTCGGGTTACCAATAAGAATGACACCATCCGGGGATATAAAGCTGACAAATGTTGCATCGTTTTGAAAATTAACATTAAACTTAGGGAATGTCGTTGTGGTGCCTTCGTTATTAAATAAAAATATATTATCCGCATCAGGAACAAACGTTTTTTCAGTCGTTGAGTAAGCAAATGGATCCGGACAAAGAAAGGTAAGAGTACCTTTACCTATTCTCATTAATTCATCCAACATATCTGTATCCCCGGATAAGATTGCAAAATATTGCTTATCAGGTTCATCGGATATAATTAATTCTGTGGGTTCTTCAATGTCCAGAGAGTAAGCAAAAAAACGGATAATGTTCATATATTCGACAGGAGAGTTCCCGAACACTGTTAATTCAATATCTATTTTTCTAATCCCATAACGTGCACCTGTGAAGTATGCACCATGACGGGACGGTACAGTTAACGTAGAAATTTCACGAGGAGGAAGAATGCTACGTGTAATTTTTTGTATAAGAAAAAATCTACTTATATCTACACCCGCATATGTGACTGTTCTCATGTTTCTCCCCCAAATCTATTTTTTCTAGTTTTTATTCTTTCTATCTCACTTCCCATGTCTTCGGCAGTCAGTCTAATAAGTTCTCTTTTATCCATTTGAACACTAATTGGCCATGAAGAAACTAATTGAGTTAATAAATCAATTTGTCTTTGCATCAAGGATATTTGTTGATCTTGACGATTAACAAGTTCTTTATAATCATTATTAAAATTGGTAGTTATATTAGGCAACTGATTAGGACGTTTATTTCCTTGAATTTGTTTTCCAGCCAATGCCAATAACTTCATAGCATCGGTTCTCCTGCTTGGATCAGTAGGTATAACAAATTCTGGCCAACCACCTTCAGCAAGGCGATACAGCCCCTCATCATTGATTAATCCACCTGTCTTATATCCAACACCTCTATATGCTTTTGAAAGGGAGCCATAACGTGCTAAAGCGTATCTAATAGATGCCAAAATGTTTGATAATGGATCCCAAATATTCGTGTTATAGCCCGGCATTGCATAAGCCTTAAATGTGGGATCAATAACCTGCATAAGACCTTTCGATGGAGTCCCTCTTAAAGCATTAATATCCCATAGGTTAATAGCCCTTGGATTACCTCCAGATTCAGTCTGCATTTGATACAGCAATCTGTCCAGATTAGCCTTCGTAAACTGTCCTGTCATTGACAATGCTTTGGCTGCAATACCCGCCCACTTTTGCACTCCTGCACCAGCTGAGCCGCCAATACCACCAAACCAATTACCCCATAAATCCTTAATCCAACTTGTAGCCATTTCTCCAATTGATTTTAAAGGGTTACCAGTAAGATTATTCATTATTGATGGTAAAGCAATTTTATTTAAACCAAATTTATCTGTTGCAAAATTCCAAACAGAGTCAGCACCTTTTAAAAACAAATCGAAAAAATCTCCAATACCATCAGCATAACCAGGGAACCCATAAGATTTTAATAATTTTTCAGTTTGCTTGTTTGGTAATACAGATGTACCTCGAGGTAAATTACTAAATAATTCCGGACCGCTTGCTCCTAATAATGTTTTTCAAAAAGTTCTATTGCGAACTTCAATGGAGTATTGCAAAAAGCATTTAGAATGGGAGTGGATCCTTATAATTTCATAAAACATAATCCGGCATCAACTATTAAACTTCCGAAATTTGATGAATCTTTAAAAGATGATAAATTAAAAATCATTAGTAGAGATGATTTTGAAAAAATAATTGAAAGGTTTCCAGAAGGAAGTTCATTTTATATTCCTTTACAAATAGCTTTTCATACTGGTATGAGAGCATCGGAGGTTTGTGGTTTAACCTGGGATTATGTTGATCTCAAAAAGGGAATTATTAAAGTCCGTCAAATACTTATATTAAAAGGGAGTAAAGTTGAATTCGGTACACCTAAAACCACATCGTCAAATAGAGATATATTAATTGGGGAGACATTATTGAATATTCTTAAGAGACACAAAGAAAATCAAGAAAAAAACAAGGAAGTTTATAAGGAATATTACACAAATTCAAATTTTGTTTGTACTAAAGAAAATGGACAAGTTATTACCATGAACACTTTAAAATACCTAAGTAGAGTAGTAAATTATGAACTATGCATTAACTTTAATTTTCATTCATTACGTCACACACACGCTACAATGTTGTTAGAATCCGGTGCTATCCCAAAAGATGTTCAAAAAAGACTCGGCCATAATAGGATGTCTACGACTCTCGATACGTATTCCCACGTTACTGAAACAATGAAAGAATCAACAATTAATCTTTTTGAACAGTTCTTAAAAAATAAGAAATAATGCCACCGCATGCAGAAAAACGGTGGCAAATGGGTGGAAATTAGATTAATTCACATTATTTTTCTCTTAAAAACCTTGTCACTTCAATATCAACTGTGCTACACTTTCCACATGCGCAGTCTGCGGAAACATATCCACCGGCTGCAAATACTCCACCTGATATTTTTTACTTAACACCTGCAAATCCTTTGCCAAAGTAGACGGATTACACGATACATAAATAAATTTCTTCGGTTTCACTTTTAAAATAGTTTCGAGAAATTTCGGGTCACAGCCTGTTCTTGGAGGATCGACAACAACGACATCGGGACGCCAGCCTTCTTTGACCCATTTTGGCATGAGTTCTTCGGCTTTGCCGGTGAAATAGGTTGCATTTTCAAAGCCGTGCTTTTTGGCGTTTTTCTTTGCGTCTTCAATTCCTTCGGGGATGATGTCCATGCCGCGGATTTCTGCAGCTCCGTCAGCAAGCCATAGACCGATTGTACCGACTCCGCAATAGGCGTCGACGATTTTTTCTTTTCCAGTTAACTCGGCTGCTTTTTTTACTTCATTATATAGTTTGACCGTCTGCTCGGGATTGAGTTGGAAGAAGGCACGAGCAGATAGTTCGTAAGTGAATTCTTCTAGTCGTTCCTCAACGATCTCTTTTCCTGATAGATGAACCGTTTCATCTCCCAAAACGATGGATGTCCGTTTTGGGTTAACGTTTTGCATGACTGAAACGACTTCCGGCAAGCGAGTTTTGATTTCTGAAATAATCGCTTCTTTCCGTGGCAGTTCTTTTTTTGCTGTGACAAGCATGACTTGGACTTGTCCTGTTTGGATTCCGACACGTGTAACAATCGTGCGGACGATGCCTTTTCTTGTTTTTTCATTATATATAGGCACTTTGAAGTCAGCGAGAATTTGTTTGACGACGTTTGTTACTTTATTTGTTACTGGCTGTTGGACGATGCATTCCGGGATGTTAATTAAACGATGGGAATCGATGCTATACATGCCTGCAATGACTTTTCCGTGATCGAAGCCAACTTGAAATTGGCTTTTGTTGCGGTAATGCCATGGGTTGTCCATTCCGATTGTTGGGCGAATATCTAGCTCTTCAATCGCAAAGCGTGTGTGCCGTTCGATCGCTTGGATGAGAATGTCGCGCTTTTCTTTCAGCTGTTGACTGTATTCTAAATGCTGGAGCTGGCATCCACCGCATTGTTCATAGACGATGCACGGTGCTTTGACGCGATGTTCTGAGCGTTTACGTACTTTTTTGACAATGGCTTCTGCGTATTTCAGGTGGGCTTTCGTTACTTCTACAACAACCTCTTCGCCAGGTAATGCACCAGGTACGAAGACTACTTGTTTTTTAAAATAGCCGACTCCCTCTCCGTTGATTCCAAGACGCTTAATTGTTAATGGGAATTGTTGTTTTTCTTTTATTAAAAGGGTTTTCTCGTTTTTCAACATTGATCACTCCGCTGTCTCGATGCTTCTCCATAAGTAAAGGGAGGCATAGCTTAAATATGGATGCCAGTCCTGACTGAAATTCTCCATTTCTTCATAGGTTGGCTTTTTTTCTAGTTTAAATAACTTTTTAATTGCATTTTGTATGCCGATATCTGCTAATGGGAATAAATTCGGTCTGCCCAAACCGAACATTAGAAAGTTTTGTGCGGTCCATGGGCCGATGCCGCGTATTTTTACTAGTGTTTTTGTGACTTCCTCATCTGATTTAATAGCAAGTTCTTGTAAATTGAGTTCGCCACTTACAATTAATTTGGATAAGCCGATCAAGTACTCCGCTTTTCTTTGGCTAAATTTCATTGATCGTAATTCTTCGATTTCAATTTCAGCTACTCTGGCAGGTGAGGGATAAAACCATACACCATCTTGCTCGAACCCATATGTATGGACGAAGTTTTCCGTCAATGCCATCGCAAATTTCATATTTAATTGTTGATGAATAATGCATTTAACTAAACAATTATATGGTGAAAAATCTAATATGATCGGTGTTCCACGATGTTTCATAAAGATTTCATTCAATGTTGTTTGCTGAAAATGATTGTTAATCTCGTCTAAAGTCACATTCCATTGAAAAATCTTGTACACCTGTTCAATTACATGAGCCTTCGTTTGTTCATTTTTTCCTTTTATTAAAAAACAAGGCTTATCCGTTGTCCCAATCGCTTGAATGCTGACTACTTCAGCCTCCGACTCATACACTGGGATATTGATCGTTCTCGATTCAATATGAACATCATTTAATGGATCAATTGACTGTCTTTGCAAAGCTAAATCAAAATCATAAGGTCCACTTATATTAACCGTTTCTTCCCACATTCTCCCCACCCATTTCTATCTCAGAGCTTTTTTGTATTATATCATAAAGGAATCATGAATGCGGTTAATCCAAAACAACGGGAACTTCCGCAAATTACCTGTTTACTAATTTCGACAATACCTCTATGGTCTTAAAAAATATGTTATAATATATACAGATAAATAATATAGCATACAAACAAGGAGTTATATGGATAAAAATTTTTTATCAAGTCAAATTGGACAACAATTGCGCTTCTATCGACAGCAGCGTCAATTGTCATTAGATGAGCTTTCTGAAATTACCGGCGTGAGTAAGCCGATGCTTGGACAGATTGAACGAGGGGCATCGAATCCGACTGTGGCTGTCCTATGGAAAATTGCTTCGGGGTTACAAGTTCCACTTGCTTCCTTTCTCATGAAAAATCCTTCCATAAAGTTGATTCGAGAAGATGAACAGCCTTTTTTCAAAGAAGATCATGATTTATTTGAGGCATATACCAATTTTGCTTTGCCTGGTATTCCTTTAGAAAATTATCGCATCCGTATGCATCCGGGCTGTCTTCATCAATCAGAAGCTACAAGTATTGGTGTTACAAAAATGATTACGGTTTATTCCGGTGTTCTTTGTATTGAAATAGGTGGAGAAAAACATACGTTGCAAAAAGGGGACGCAATTTCTTTTTCAACCGATGTGCAACAAACATATCAAAACTCATATGAAGATATATGTGAATTTCACATGACCATCCATTATTCAAGTCCTTATATGAACGCACAAACGAGCTGCTAACTTTATGAAAGAGGTGCTTTTTTTGGCAAAAGTAAAAGAAACGATGTATTATTTGAATAATCCAGAGAGACATATCGTTATGTTGGCTTCAGAAACACAACTGAAATATGAAGGGATTATTAAAGAAATATTCGGCGTTGCGTGTGAAAGTGATTTGCAAATGATGATTAAATTTAATAAAGGATTTAAAGAAAGCATTTGCCATGAGTTCGGAGTAGATGAGAACAAAATTACACTTAGTATGGTTTTTCGTCAAGCGACACAAGCGGATTTAGTGGAAAATTAACATATTAAAGAACTGTTCATTTAGAAGCCAGTCTACTCCGACTGGCTTTTTATTTGCTCCATTTCCTATTGAGTGAAGGAAATTTCAATTTTTTTTAATTGTGGTGCCTGACACTCTCCAAGTGAGAGAGAATTATTTAAACTTATCTATCCGTTTAAATGTATATCCTCGTGCTTTCAAGTCTTTGATTACTTTTTCAAGTGCATCCGCGTTATCTTTGGAGACGGTGTGAAGAAGTAAGACGGCACCTGGATGAACTTGAGCCATAATATTATCATAGGAATATTTCCAGCCTTTTTGTTGATCTACCAACCAATCTTTAAATGCTAGTGACCAGAGGACATGGGTATATCCTTCTTCATTGGCAAGCTGCATTGTTCTTTCACTTAAAATACCTCTTGGCGGACGTAAATAATGCATTTCTTTTTGCTTTGTTATTCTGGCAGTTTCATCTTTTACTTTTTTTAATTCTTCTTTTAATTTTTCATCTGAAACTTGGGTTAAATCCGGATGGCTCCAGGAATGATTGCCGATAAGATGGCCCTCATTAACCATGCGTTTAACAAGCTCTGGTTCCGATGTTAAATAATGACCAGTCACGAAGAAAATTGCCGGTACTTTTTCTTTTTTTAATACATCTAATACTTTTGGGGTGTACCCGTTCTCATACCCGTTATCGAATGTTAAGTACAGAACTTTTTTATTTGGATCTCCTTTATAAAAAGCATGGTGTTTACGTAAAAGCTCATCATAGGCTTTCCCCGCCTCAGCTTGCTGTTCATTTTCCCCTTTGGAAAAACCCCAATGAACTGGAGCATTCGAAATTGCTGATACTGGATTTGTATGAATTATCATTAACAGAACTATGGTCGTCATTAGAAACCATTTTTTCATGAATTCACCTTCTTTTTATTAAGTATTTTTTTCGAAGGTGAAATAGATATGCTGATTAAAAATTACCAATCATTTTCATTGTGGATAAGCTATATTTATTTTCAGTAAAATCATTTCTATTGTGGATATTGCGAATATTGTGGATGAATCTGTTGATGAGTGGTTATTTTTGTGGATAATAGTTTGAATTAATTGAATTTTACCGTAATATGTGAATAAGTTTAAGAGCGAATACTTACCGCAAACGCTCTTTCTTCATAATTTCTTCGTCACCAACTGACATATCTATTGAAATGAATCCTAGATGTTCATACAATCTTCGCGCAACAATATTATTTTTATGAACCGTCAAACGAATTTCCTGACATTGGGGGAAGCGATTTTCAATCCAAGTCATCATTTCGATCATTGCTCGCTTGCCATATCCTTTTTGTTGAAAAGCTTGATCGATGAAAAATCCCCGTTTATCCAATACATATTTTTTGTTGTTTCTTCATAGGCGTGCATGATAAATCCTACCATTTGGTCTTTATCGTAAATAGCAAATGGGAGATATTCTACATTTTCGCCATCCGGTTTAATGAAAACTTTGGCTAATGAGACAGCGACTGTTGGAACAAAATCACGTTGGTGGTCGGAGATTTTTAAAGCTAATGCCTCTTCCCAATTATCTCTTGTTACTAGTTTAAAATGGATGTTCAATTAATCCCTCTTCTCAATGGGTTTGAAAGCTGAATATGAGCTTCTTTTATCTTTTAATCCTTTTTTCACTTTTGGCCATTCCTGATTGGTGATTGAATACACAACAGCATTTCGTATATATCCATCAGAAAGGATGCGTTCATTTCTTAATATTCCTTCTTTCACGGCACCTAGGCGTTCAATTGCTTTTTGTGACCGCTGATTCCTCTCATCTGTTTTTAACTGAACTCTAATCATTTGTAACTCTTCAAAACAATAGGTTAAAAGAAGCAGTTTACAATCTGTATTCACAAACGTTCGCTGAAAATCGATCCCATACCATGTCGAACCAATTTCACATGATTTTTGTTTAAAATCGATATAGCTCATTTTTGTCGTTCCAACTACTTGATTGGTCTCCTTCAATAATACGACAAATGGCAATGCTGTTTTCTGCTCACGTTGTTTGATTGCAGCCGAAACAATCTCCTGCATTTCTTGTTCCGATTCCACAACGCTCAACATATATTTCCAGTGGCTTGGATCATTGATTTCAAAAAGGGATTGGGCATGTTCCATTTGCATAGGGATTAATTTGATTCTTTCATTTTCTAATGTTGGCAGGTTTTTGAAAAGTTCGAACAAAGGAATATCTCTCCTTAATTATAAAGTTTGAAATGCTTCAGCCTCTAAATACCGCTCTTTTAAAATCCGGCGATGATGTATTTCATGCCCTGCGATAATGTAGGCCAATGCTCGAACGGATACTACTGAGTGGTTTGCATTCCCTTTTTGCAGCCATGCTTCTTCTTCTAAACCTTTTAATAAGTGAATCGTTGATTGACGAACACTATGTAAATTTTCGAGTAGTTCTTTGATTGATTGACGGTTGAAATTTGCACTTTGTACATATTCATTTTCTTCGAAACCTGGCAATGAGACAGAATCACCACGTGCAATCGTAAGAAGTCGATACGCCATAATCCGTTCGGCATCTGCCATATGACCAAGCACTTCTTTGATACTCCATTTTTCAGGTGCATAGTTGAAATATGCTTGCTGTTCTGAAATGCCATTTAACAAATGAAGTGTTTCTTCTATTTGTTCTTGTAAAATGGTTTCGATGTCTCCTTCTGGAACCAAACTGATATACGTTGAAAAAGAAGGATTGTATTCATCTGAATTTGGGCGCTTTGTCACGTTCATCACACCTTTATTTGAATTTTTTCACTTTATTTTAACATAAAATTCATATTTGTTCGGATAATATTTTAATTATTGGCCATAGATTGTTCATGATTCAGCAGCCATTCTTTTCTCCATAATCCACCCGCGTAACCAGTTAATGTCCCATTTGCTCCAATAATTCGATGACACGGGATTATGATACTTAATTTGTTTCTTCCATTAGCCGTGCCAACTGCTCGTACAGCTTTTTCGTTTCCAATGGACAAGGCGATGTCCTTATATGAGCATGTATTTCCATAGGATATTTTCGTTAATGCATTCCATACTGATTTTTGAAAGTCTGTGCCTTCATATTCATATGGGATCGTGAAGTCTTTTCGTTTTCCTTTAAAATATTCGTCTAGCTGGTGATAGCAATCCTTTAAAACAGTTGGCGTGTCGTCCTGTAGGGAGTTTATTTTTGTTTCCTCCTCACAAAACAAAATTGATCGAATTGCTTTGTCCGTTCCAGTGATTTCTACTAGCCCGATAGGTGATTGATAATAAATTTTATTCATACAATGACCTCCATAAATAGAAAGTGGCATATGCTTGCCAACCTTCCCAATTAGCCGCAAATTCATTTATTTCTTCGATTGTTGGTTTGCGTTCAAGCTGTAACTGTACTTTTAATGCGTTATGAAGTCCAACATCAGCGATAGGAAACGCAGATGGATGATTTAGGCATTTCATCATGACATAATCTGCTGTCCATGCACCAACACCTCTAATGGACATTAGCTTTTTATGTATTTGTTCAAAATCCTTTAATTGATGGAAGTTTTCCTTTGTTATCTCTCCATTTGTCATTGCTTTTGCGATGTCGATAATATATTCAGCTTTGCGTGTCGTGAATTGAAGCTGTTTTAAATCGTTTACATGCAAACTTGAAATTGCTTTCTCGGTAGGATGTAGCCAGTAAGTCGCTTTGTTCCACTCTAGTTTATCTCCAAATTGCTTTACTAGCCTACTTTTTAACGTGTAAGCAAATGTCAGATTGATTTGCTGACCGATAATTGCCCAGGTTAGTGCTTCAAATAAGTCAGGAATCCCGATAATTCGTAGTCCTGCATATTTTTCCACTAGCGGGGATAATATTTTATCTTTTTTCGCGATTTTGTAATAGCTTTTTAGATCCTTGTCTAAATCGAACCAATTCCAAATATAGAATGCAATTTTTTCACGTTTTGATGGGGTTCCTAATGGAAACTCAACATGTATGGTAGTTGGATCCTTGCTTGTTATTTTTAGTAAAATTAATTCTTCATTTATTTTTATCAGTTTGTATAGTTCTTTATCTTTTATTTGATGGAGCACTTCTTGTTCAGATCGACCTAAGAAAACGAGCAACTCGTCAAAATTGAATTCGGGTGGTGTACAAATGTCAATGGATGTTTCGAGATCAATCCACTTTACCATTATGGCTCCTTTCCCGTTCCCGTCGATATTCATTAGGCGAACACTGCTTCAGACGGCGAAATGTTTTGTAAAAATTAGAAGGAGTACGGAATCCTACCTCATAGCAAATGTCTAGGTTTGTGAGAGCCGTATGATTAAGGAGAAATTCCGCTTTATCGATCCTAATTTTCTCCAAGTAAGCCCTTGGCGTTTCGGAGGTTTCCTGCTTAAACACTCGTTCTAGATAAAATGGGCTGACCCCAACATGATCTGCAATCGTTTGTAGTGTGATCCTCTGTTTGTAGTGATTCACTAAATAGGAAATCACGCTTTTTACTAATGCTGTATTCGGAGAATGCTCGACCTCCGGCTGACATCTTTTACATGCTCGGTAGCCGGCGTTTTCTACCATTTGAATATCGTGATAAAACTCTACGTTTATTTTTTTGTGCTTTCGTGATCGGCAAGATGGACGACAATAGATTTTTGTCGTTTTCACAGCCGTATAAAATAACCCATCATATGTGCGATCACAAGCGAGAATAATTTCCCACATTTCATCAAAAGTTAAGTTTAGGTCAGCCATTACTCGAGATTCCTCCTTTATATCCTCTATTATAAAAGAATGTTCTATCATTTTAACAATTCGGCAGTATTATTTCGTCCTTTTTCTTGCTTTTATGGTCGGATTTATTTGTGGATTCATTGTCCACATTTCGTTCGGGGCTATTTCTATTTGTGGATAATAGAAACAAATTTGTGACTCATAGATCTTCGTTTGTGCATCATACCCATTCATTTGTGGATCATCCGCTTTTTCCAAACTGCTATTTTCCGTGATCCTCAACCGGTAATCAAATTTTTTCTTCATTGAATCAAAAAAATTTTAAAAATTAAAAGGGTTTTTCAAAAGTATTGTTGAAGAATTTACTATTCTAGAAAGGAGGAAGTCGATTGATTGATAAAGATTTAACTGTACCAATTAAATTGCAGGCGGATTATGCACTTGATGAGCGCTTGGCAGAGGATTATCCTAGGAAAGGAGCGATTTTAGAGGATATCGCAAAAAGAGAAGCGGGCTATAATGGCGAGAAAAACCTGTGTTACCACTTGAATTTTCTACCGAAAGAGGATTTCAGAATCCTTTTTGATCTACAATTAAAAATTAATGACAAGGAATTCCAAATTGATGTTCTATTGATTTCGCTTTACTTTGCATTAATCATCGAAGCGAAAAACTTTGCCGGAACGTTAGTATTTGATTCAAAATTTAATCAATTTATTCGTACCATCAATAATAAAGAAGAGGGATACCCAAATCCGTTAACCCAAGCGAAGAAACACCAACTACTCTTCGACTCTTGGCTAAAAAAGAACAAGTTCCCACTCCCTGTTGATTATTTAGTTGCGATCAGTTACCCTTCCACGATTTTACGATCAACCGAAGCAAAAAAGATACCGATCCATGATAAAATTCTCCATGCTGAAAATATTCCTTTAAAAATTCATGACCTTCAAAAACGATATAAAGAGCCACTTTTAACTCCTAGATCATTAAAAAAATTATCCGAAACAATCATCCGATCACATACTCCATTAAGACCAGAAATTCTTCAAACATTTTCTATTCCTTCAGAGGATATTCAAAAAGGAGTTTGCTGCCCTCAATGCAAAGGGTTCGCCATATTGCGAAAATATAGAAGATGGCATTGTCCGCATTGTTCATTCATTTCGAAAGATGCACATGTACAAGCATTAAAAGACTTCTATCTATTGATTTCCCCTACTATTACCAACCTACAATGCCGAGAGTTCCTTCATTTATCTGACAGAAAAACAGCACAATTTTTATTAACATCCCTTAACCTGTCTTATTCTTATATAGGAAGAAAAAGGGTATACCATTTTCATGATTTATTTCTCCGTTGAAACGGGATAACTTTGTAGAAATCGAAAGGAATAAGCCACCTTTTTTGCAAAATTAAGTGGAGGCTCAACTGATTGAATGTGTAGGTACAAAAGGGAAGGCTCCATAAATATCCAATGATTATGGAGAGCACTGATCATGATTCCTTGCTGGACGAGTGTCTGGACAAAAGCGGGGACCTCCTCTTGAAGGATGGCGATTTCTCCAAAATTCAAAGCATTTCCGTGCTGATCTAACGATTCGAATGCGAATCCTGCGGGTCCAACTGATTTACTTCGTTTGCCTTGGACGGTTACATGAAATTGACGATGTAAATCGACAGAACAGACACCTTGACTAATTTTGCTTTTTCCATTAAGAATCTTAGCAAACTCCTGACAAATATTTTCAAATTGACTCATCATTACTCCCCCTTAATAGAACGTTATGTAGGTGGAGGCAGCTTTATGAAAATAATGGAGCTAGATCTATTATTAGACCTAGCTCTATTCCGACTTATTAAAAAACTCGCTCTTTAAATTGAGCTAATTTTTCTAATGAAGATTTGTCTACATCTGCGTGTAAACTGTTTCCGTGTGAATCCATTGTCACTACTGCTGTGAAGCCTTCGACATTTAAGTGCCACATTGCTTCAGGAATACCGAACTCTGTAAGGTCAACACCATCAACTTTTTTAATACAATCAGCATAGTATTGTGCTGCACCACCGATTGCATTTAAGTATACTCCGCCATGTTCTTGAAGGGCTGCAAGGGTTTTTGGTCCCATTCCGCCTTTACCGATAACGGCACGAATACCGAATTTCTTCATAATGTCCCCTTGATACGGCTCTTCGCGAATAGAAGTTGTTGGGCCAGCTGCTTTGACTGTCCAATTGCCTTCTTCATCCTTCGCCATTACTGGTCCACAGTGGTAGATCACTTGGCCATTTAAATCTACCGGTGCGTCATGATCAGTTAAGTATTTGTGAATCGCATCACGACCTGTATACATTCTGCCATCAATACGGACAACATCGCCAACTTTTAATTCGCGGATTTGTTCTTCGGTAATTGGTGCAGTTAACGTTACAACATTGCTTTCTTCTTTTGAAACTGCCACTTCGTTTTCTGCTTCATTGGCGAATTCAATTTTTTCACCATCTTGGTATAACCATTCTTGGATATCCCCTGTTTTTGGGTCTACTTTTACGCCGAGACGACGGAAAGCCCAACAGTTGTAGGCAACTGATACAAAGAAGCTGGCAGGAATACGGTTCATTACTCCGATTTTACAACCTAATAGAGTTGTTTCGCCGCCGAATCCCATTGTTCCAATTCCTAATTTATTGGCATTTTCCATAATGTACTCTTCAAGTTTGCGTAAATCTTCATGTGGGTTTACATCTTCAACTGAACGGAATAATTGTTCTTTCGCTAAATCGTACCCAGATGAACGATCTCCGCCGATTCCAACTCCGATGAATCCTGCACTGCAGCCTTGCCCTTGTGCTTGATAAACAGAATGAAGGATACATTTACGAATCCCGTCAAGATCACGTCCTGCACGTCCTAATCCATCTAATTCACATGGAAGACTGTACTGGATGTTTTTATTTTCACAGCCGCCGCCTTTTAAAATTAAACGAACATCGATGTAATCGTTTTCCCATTGGTCAAACTTAATAACAGGTGTTCCGCCGCCGAGATTGTCTCCACTGTTTTTCCCGGTTAAGGAATCCACTGAATTTGGACGAAGCTTTGTATCTTTTGTCGCTTGCGCAATCGCGTTGTAGATTGCTTCTTTTATTTTGATTTGGTTTACGCCAACAGGTGTTTTAATTTTAAAGGTAGGAAGACCTGTGTCTTGACAAATTGGTGAAATATTCTCATCTGCCATTTGGATGTTGTTTGTAATCGTCCCTAAGCTCATTGCTGCACGAGTCCCGGCACTTTCACTTTGCTTTGCTTTTTTCACTGCTCTACGAACATCTTTTGGTAGATTAGTAGAAGTTTCAACAATTAGTTGGTACATGCTCTCTTGGAACTTTTCCAAATTCATCTTATTCCTCTCCCTTATTCCTTCTAGATATATGTATAAATTCCATAATCATTATACTCCTTATAACAATTGATTTAAAGGGAAGATTTTGGTGCGATCCTTTCATTTACTTGGCTCTCGCTTAGTCCGATTTATCTGGTTAAAACGATAAAAAAAGCCAAACCTAATTTGGTTTGACCTTCCTCTTACTTTTTAAATTGCTCACATTTCATTTCCAAATCGTCAATCATTTCGATTAAGCGGTCAATGTCTTCCAATTCTGTATCTTCAGGATCAATGGAATCCAATACTTCTAAAAACATATTTAATCGTTGTTTTAAATAAAGCACTTGTGAATCTTTATCATGAACTGCGTTTCCCAAAGGTGCGTCTCTCCTTTCGTCATTTTACTATCATACCAAACATATACTTAAGTGAAAACATCTTGTTCTTTCAAAAATGATTACCCTGGGTTAATATGATATCTGGGTGTCTTTTAAAAGAAATACCCAATAATAGGTTTATAAATAATTAGAGGAGTCTTGTATTATGCAAAACGTTTCACAACTTCCATTGATTACCCCGTCAAATGATCCGTGGGAAGCGTACTTGGATGTAAAAGATCATGGAAGCCTTGTTCTATCGAATATTGAATTTACAACTACCACCCTTTGTAATATGCGCTGTGAGCATTGTGCGGTAGGATATACGCTGCAGCCAAAGGATCCAAATGCATTGCCGTTAGAGCTGTTACTTCAACGTTTGGAAGAAATTCCACAATTGCGCGCATTGAGTATTACGGGTGGAGAGCCGATGCTTTCAAAAAAATCGGTAGAAAATTATGTTCTTCCATTACTTAAGTATGCCCATCAAAACGGCATCCGAACACAAATTAATTCAAACTTAACCCTTGACCCCGATCGCTACTTATTAATTGCTCCATATTTAGATGTCTTACATATTTCTCATAACTGGGGAACGGTAGATGATTTCATTGATGGTGGGTTTGCTAACATGGCTAGAAAGCCTACGCGCGAACAACGAAAAAAGTTATTTGACCGAATGATTGAAAACAGTCGGCTTCTTTCTGAAAAAGGTGTCATGGTTTCTGCAGAAACAATGTTAAATAAGCGCACACTTCCACATTTAGAACATATTCACCGACAAATTGTCGAGGAAATGAAATGTGCTCGTCACGAGGTTCATCCAATGTATCCAAGTGATTTTGCTGCGAATTTAGAAGTGCTGTCACTTGAACAAACACGCGAAGCAATTCATCATTTGCTTGACATTCGCGATGAAAATACTTGGATGTTATTTGGAACTTTGCCTTTCTATCCATGCAGTCCGAATGAAGAAGATTTAACCTTACTGAAGAGGCTGTATTCGAGTAAAAATGTGACTGTGCGAAATGATCCTGATGGACGTTCACGATTAAATGTAAATATTTTCACTGGGGATGTTATTGTTACTGATTTTGGTGATACACCGCCACTTGGAAATATTCAACATGATGCTCTTCCAGCTTTATATGAAAAATGGATGGCAACACCTTTGGCGAAATCATTGAATTGCCATTGTCCAGCGGTTCAATGTGTGGGTCCAAATGTGCTTGTGAAAGATGCCTATTATCGTGAGGTTGATTTTCAAAAGAGGAAAGCTAATATTAGTTTATAAAATATTTAAACGCTCGGAACACTCTGGGCGTTTAATTTTTACTTACCTTGATAATTAAAGTTCGTTAAAAAAGGGCAAATTCCTTTTACTAGACTTTTCTCTTATATTATTTCAATATATTTTGTAAAACAAATTATTGACAGAACAGCAAAACAAGTGTAATTTAACTTGTAGTTAAATAGTTTTGAATATTCTTATCTAGAGAGGTGGAGGGACTGGCCCTTTGAAGCCTCGGCAGCAGACTTTTCGAAGTACTGTGCCAATTCCAGAAGCGAAAAGCTTGAAGATAAGAAGAGATCCGATTATGGAAATTACCCCTCTTCTTATTTATGTGAAGAGGGTTTTTTATTTTGAGTGAGAGGGGATATATTTTATGACAAAGACATTGACGAAAGCTCCATTTAAAGCTGATCATGTGGGCAGTTTTCTTAGAACGGAGCCGATTAAAGAAGCGAGGAAAGCTTTTGCAAATGGAGAAATCGATAAAGCTGCATTAAAGGCTGTAGAAGATAAAGAAATCGAGAAACTTGTGCAAACGGAAATTGAGGTTGGACTTAAATCAATTACTGATGGGGAATTTCGACGTTCCTATTGGCATTTAGATTTTTTAGCGGGTTTAAAGGGTGTTGAACTGTTTGAAGCGGAATATATTAATAACTTTAAAGGATCGCAGCCGAAAAATAATGCGATTAAAATAGTCGATAAAATAGAATTCCACAATCATTATATGCTCGAACACTTTAAGTTTTTAAAAGATGCCGTAGAAAAGTATGGGGATGGCAGCCAAGTCGCCAAGTTTTCTATACCAAGTCCAAATATGTTATTCACTAGAATTCAAGGGGATGAATATTATAATGGCGATACAGAGCAGTTCTATCGTGATACTGTTGTTGCCTATCAAAAAGCCATTCAAGCATTCTATGATGCCGGCTGCCGATATTTGCAATTAGATGATACTTCGTGGATTGATTTTGTTTCGGAAGAGCGAATCAAAGCAGTTGTTGAAAAACTTGGAATGGATGTACAAGACATCATTGATACGAGAGTACGTTGTTTAAATGATGCGATTTCACAGAAGCCTGATGATATGTTGATTACGATGCATATTTGCAGAGGAAACTTCCGCTCTACCTTTATTACAAGCGGCGGATATCATACGATTTCTGATGCCATTTTTGCAAACTTAAACGTCGATGGACTTTTCCTTGAATATGATGATAATCGTTCAGGCGATTTTGAACCATTAAAAAGTTTTACACGGGGTGACCTGACCGTTGTACTTGGATTAATTACGTCAAAATTCCCGGACCTAGAAGATTCTAATAGAATTAAAGATAGAATAAAAGAAGCTAGTCAATATATTCCTTTGGAAAACCTAGCCTTAAGTCCTCAATGCGGATTTGCAAGTACGGAAGAAGGGAATGTATTAACCGAAGAGGATCAGTGGAATAAAATTAAACATGTAAATGAAATTGCTAAGGATATTTGGAATACACTCTAAAATGTATGCCTCCTTCCATGATGGAAGGAGGTCATTTCATTTATTTTGGCTATTTTATAAATAAAATTGATTACTCCTAATAGTAAACTGATTTTTAATACAAATGATGTTCTAATTTACCTGTGGCTAACCGGGGAAATTTGGTTTGTGCATCATAAAATTTTGTTTATGACGCATGAAGTTTGGTTTGTGCATCATACTTTGTCATTTGTGGATCATAGACTCTTTTTCAAACGACTAATTTCCAGTCTATAGATTTTTAAAATTTTATTTGTGGCACATCATGCCCGTCTATGTAGTAGATATTTGTTTCATTTAAATTCTCAATTATCTTTGTATAATATTCCAAAATCTCCAAACTCTATTTATATACAGACGAAGGAGAATATCAAATGGCTCAAATCATCTTATGGGGTATACTTATTATTTCATGGCTTTCATTGTTTTTTCTAAAAAAAGATTCTATCCGCCGGTTTATGCCTGTAGCAATTTTTGCTGCCTTATTAGTCACCATAATTGAAGAAATCGGTTATGTTTACAATTGGTGGACGATTCTGGGGAAAATTTTTCCGTGGGAACATTTCATTACATATCCTTTAACCTATGGTCCTTTTTTAGTGGGAACGATATGGATTTTCCATTTTACGTATGATAAGTCCTTTTGGGTTTATATTTTGACTAATGCAATCATTGACGCTTTCCATGCATTTGTTATGCTTAATCTTTTTACATATTTCGGAATATATAGGTTAAATAACATCAATAATTTCGGGTTATTTATTCTAATATTCTGTCTTTCGTTTGTGATATATCCTTATCAGATATGGCAAGACAAAATTATGAAAAAAGTTAATGAAGATAAAAAAGGCCGCCATTTCGGCAACCGTATTTTTAAAGAAATTTATTATTATCGATACGAGTCATGTGTCGGATGAAACAAGTCTTCCTCCGCATTTCTAACCATTGAAAAATGTTCGACATTGTAGTGCCCATGAAGGGTACGATTATGATGCTTGATGATTTGTTCCGCACTTAAACTATCATTATCTGTTGTCGAATGTCCATCACCGACTAATGTCACATCAAAACCAGTAATAGTGGCAGTTCTAACTGCACTATCTATACAATGTTGTGTCGCACATCCCATAATAACAATATGCTCAATCGCTTGTGATCGCAAATGAGAAAGAAGTCCCGTCCCATGGAAGCAATTTGTTGCAGCTTTATCAAAAATTTTTGAATCAGAAGGAACATTAATCGCGTTGTGAACCTGAAACCCTTCCCCTTTGCCTTCAGCTACGTCAATATCCCTTATAAACACAACTGGAACATTAGATTCTCTTGCCTTTTCAATGACTAAATTAATATTGCTAATCAGTTGCTCTTTATTGAAAACAGCACTTTCGTTTTCATTCCCATCAATTAATTGTTGTTGGGCATCAATAATTAATAAAGTTTGATTCAAATGATTTTCCCCTTTCAATTCTCGGGAAAACGCTATAAATAATTAGTTAGCTGTTCTCCCCTTACTATCTTTCACGCTAACATATTTTTTGTTTGTCATACGATCAACCCCCTTAAAAAATTGCGTTTTGTCAAAACTTTTA
>NZ_NAZB01000048.1:0-4970 GCF_003055045.1 Heyndrickxia sporothermodurans | reverse complement strand
TTAATAAAATCATGGACAAGCTTTATTTTGATGATGAGTTTATGTCTAATTGATTTCTTCAAAAGTGTGGACGTGAGCTCTTAAATTGTATTGGTTGATCCAGGACTCAAATTTTCGTTTTCTGTTTTTACTTTTTGTAAAAATATAAAGAATTGATAATCGGTCTTGTTTAAATGCATCGATATAACTTTCTATTTTTTTCTTGTTGTCTGACATATCTCGGGTATTATCAATTTCAACAAAGTGAGTATATCCATTTCTGGTGAATGAAGCATCAGCAATAATTTTTTTATTGGCTATTTTTAAGCCACCATTTACAATTATTTCGTGCTTTTTCATATCAGATTTTAATTCAATGACGTGTTCTCTTCGCCAATCCAATGGACAATTGAAGTGAAAATATACTTCATTGGATAGCAATGTGTGTTCTATAAGAGCATTCCGTTTCACTTCTTTTGTAGACCCAATAAATTCGCGTCCATCTTTATTCAAGTAAAGTACCTTTTCTTTATTGAAAAATGTTGTGTGAATGAATGGTTCAAGTTGCTTAACAATCCTACAAGCATTGCGATAACTTTTTAAATCATGCTTTCGTCTTAATTGCTTAATTGTTACCATACCTAGTTGATCTATAGTCATTAATAGACTCTCTATCTTGGTTTGAGTTGATAACAGCATCTTGCTCTTCCTCCAATCGTTTAAATATATACTTATCATCAATGTATGGGACCTGTATAGTACGATTTTTTTCAATTTTATATATTGCTCTTCCTGGAATAGATGGAAGGTCCTCTGCTCCAATATCATCAAGAATAACTCTGCTTGCAATTTGTGCTGCAGCTATAAATGATAACCGTGCCACGATATTCATTTTCACTTGCATAGGCACAGCTTCGCGAGTTGGATATTGAGTACAAAAAATTAGTCTATATCCTAATGCTCCACCAATACGAGCAATTTCGGATAACGCCGATTGACAATACTTTGCATACTTTTTAGCTTCGCCAGAAACAATATCCGGGGAAAGTTCTGCCCCTTCGTCCACAATAATAAAAGTGCGTTTCTGGATAGGTGTGTCGACGATATTTGTATATTGTTTTGATCGCATATATTGTTGACGTTTTTTTAGGTCCTCAATAAAATTGGAAAGCAATTCTGTAGACTCATAAATATCACTGGCAACTTCTTTAACTTGTGGAATGCCCATGTAATGACCAAATTCCATACCGCCTTTTAGATCAAGAATATAAAAATCTACATTTTCCATTTGATTCATAAGCAGAGAATAAAACATTTCTTTAATTAAAACCGTTTTACCAAACCTTGTAACACCACCTACAAGCATATGAGGATATTTATCGAAGTCATGATAAAGGATTCCTTCATGATTTTTTCCGATCGGAACCTCCCATTTATCTTGTGTAAGGAGATCATCTGTAAACGACCATTTTTCAGGCAGCTGATTCTTATAAACTTTAATCTTTAGCAGTCCATCGTATTCAAACTCTATATCCTTATTTAATCCGTCTATAATAGCTGATTTTATGCTTTCAAATGCTTCTGAAGGTATTCCTAAGGGTAAGGTGTATAAATAGGTTGAATACTGCTCATTCTCGTATTTCTTGTGTAACTTTGGATATAAAAATGCATCATCCTTTTTAATTCCCACCCTTCTATTTTCAAATATTGTTTGTATTTTCTTTTCATCACTCATGGATTTCTTTGGAATTAATGCTGCACCAGTAATTATTGCTGGTAGTGCAAACCACTCTAACATTTAGCTCACCTCACCATAATTTTTCAATAATTTTATTTTCGATTTCTTTATAACTATCAACCTCGCAAGCATCGAATTTATACATGTGATCAAGGATAGATTCATATTCCTCTTTATTCTTACATTCATCAAATAAATTATTTAAATGGCTTGATGAAAATAAGAATGGTTCGTTTAGTTCCTCAAATTGATTTCTTCTTAATCTGTCTTTATTCCATTTGCTATCAGCTACATTTTGAAACATTGACCGTAACATACCATTCACAGACATATTCATCCTCCTATTCCTTGAAGTCTTCATTGAATTATTCATAAGATGTATTGTTCATTGAAGTATGCAAAGTTATATGATAATAGATTAAAATCATGTTTCTTTTTGTTCATTTTAAGTCCGACATATATACATATACCTAAATAAATAGTTTACTAAGTTCCTTCATCAGATAGAAAATTCCTCCGTATTTCATCACCTCCATCACAATAGTAAGAACCGAATCATTAATTGCAATCCCTGATTTATCAAGTAATGCTACACCTACTAAACTTCCACCCACAGCACCTACAGACACTATTCCAAATGTAAAAGGATCCATATACTATCACTCTCCCTTCTTTGTATAGTTCATTGTATGGGCGAATGACATAAAACTTGCCTGTCTTTCACAAAAAAATACGATTTTTTGCGTAGTTATTTGTGAAAGGTTATTCTCACGGCTATGTAGAATGAATATAATAGGTGATGAAGATGGTTATCAATAACTTAGGAAAAATCATTAAAAACTCTCCTTTTAATAGGCCATACATTGAAAAGTACATTGGAGTATCAAGGAACACTCTATCCAATTGGTGTACAGGGAGATCTTATCCCACAATTCCGCAATTATTGAAACTTTGTAAGCTTTTAAACGTAAAATTTGAAGACATATACAAAATCAAGGAGGAAGAAAGTTGAAAAGATTAATATTGTTCATATCCATTATTTCTCTTATCGGGATAATGGCTGCATGTGGCAAAGAAAAAGTTGATTTATCCGACACTTCAATTTCAGCAAAAGAACGTGTTACGTCAATTGTACATAACGTTGTGGGAGAAAAAGTTAGTGATAAAGACACTGTAAAATCTATAAAAAACAACGACGGCATCTTAAAATTAGAAATTAACACAAAAGCGCATGAAGGTTCCAAGCAAGCATTGTTAAAAGATTCAGCTAAAATTTTTGCCGACTTATCAAAAATGAAGGATGTTTCTTCCGCTACTATTAGCTGGCTTGCACCTCTAACAGATCAAAACGGGAAAAAGTCGATGGGTGAAGTATTAGCAATTATGATTGATGGAGAAACTTTTAAAAAAGTAGATTGGGATAATTACGAATCATTAGATTTAGAAAAATTAGCTTCCGGATATAAACAACACGATGCATTAAAATAAAAAAAAATAACCGTCCAATTTGGGCGGTTTAGTCTATTACAGTTATATTTAAAATTTTATCAAATCGAATACTCTCCATACCTTCCACTGTTGCTATTTTAATTTCCTTTTTCAGTGGATCAATCGATTTAATGGAACATGTAATATTTCTTTCGAAGCCATTATTATAAATTGATAAATCTACATATAAATTATAATCTTTGGCATATCTTATTAATTGCTCGAATTCTGCAATTTGTTCCTCATCCCATATTGGCATTTTATTTTTTTGACTATCTATCCACATTTCTTTTATGCCTTCTACATGTTCTGGCATCATAAAGCCATGCCATTTCTTCATTCCTCTGTCGTTAATATTCATACTATGCGCCCCTTCTATGGTGTCTCATTGGAGCAATCGATAAAACGTTACTTAGTTTAAACGTGCGAGACTGCCTACGTTTGTAACAATATGCCTTAAATGATTCTTCGCCTACCTTTTCCACATGTATGATTCTCTGTGTGATCTCACCTTTATTAGATAAATAAATCATTTCTAATCGCTCACCCGTAGCAGCAGACCTCATTAATAAACCTTTCATCGATTGACCCTCCAATGCGAACTATTGTTCTTATTATAACCAACCATTCGTTCTTATAAAAGGGATTTTCATTATTTTTATCGAATAAATTATTGGAAATAATGGGAGGGATTAAGTTGAATACAATTGATTACTTAAACTTAAAACAGGATTGGACTCACGTAAAAGAAAGAATATTAACTGTTGCTAACCAACTTGAAGGAGATGATAAATACAAGAAAGAAGATGCTGTAAGAGAGTTAATAAAGGTCGTGGAATATATGGATGATAACGAGCCAAGAGCCGTTTATATTGACCATCATTAAAAGGTTTTTTGTGTAGAGAGAAAATGCCCCTCTCAAAATTGAGAAGGGCTTTTAATGTGTAATCTAGTTGCCCTTTTATTATTCTTTCACAATGTACGTCTTATACCCTTTTTTCTTTAATTCAGCTGCTAATTTTTCGGCATTTTCTTTGTTTGCAAATGCTCCAGTTTGGACCTTATAAAATGACTTGTCCTTATCATTTGAGGGCTTGCTAGGTTTTGATTTAGCTTTCAATCCTAATGCTTTAGCAATCCCTTTAGCCTCGGCTTTTGCAATAGCTTTAAGATTTGCATCAGATTTTAAGAAATCAGCATCTTTTTTAGTGTCAATAAATAAATGCTCCAATAATGTTGCTGGCATTGCTGTTTCCCTAACTACGGCAAGATTAGCGCTTTTCCTACCACGGTCTCTAAAGCCTTTAAAAACAGTCATTACCGCATCATGTACGGCTCCCCGCATTGTTTCCGTTTTGCTACCTACATTAATAGACGTATATACATAAGATTCAAAACCCGTACCGCCGCCCGCGTTGATATGGTTCGATACAAATAGATCAGCTTTTTTCTTATTGGCAAACCTAGCACGCTCACTAAGTTCTACAAAGACATCGGTAGAACGTGTCAAATATACCTTTACACCTTCATATCCATCTTCTAAATAATCCTTTGCAAATTTAGAAATCTTAAGAACGACATCCTTTTCTTTTAATCCATTTGCACATGCTCCCGGATCCTTACCGCCATGTCCTGGGTCAATTACAACAATTTTAGTCATTATTTGTCCTCTCCTTTATCTTCATCTTGGATAACATGCAATTTATCAACTAGCACATTAGGCACCTTTAAGCCCAATTCGGCGCAGTTTTCTAAAATTGATAGA
>NZ_NAZB01000047.1:0-58943 GCF_003055045.1 Heyndrickxia sporothermodurans | reverse complement strand
ACGTGTTTTATTTTTTATATTTTTTCAATTTCTATTAAAAGATCATTAGGTGTGATAGCTTCACCATTTTGGACATAAAGCTCTTTAACGACTCCGGAAAATGGAGCTTGGACAGTTGTTTCCATTTTCATAGCCTCAGTTATCATGAGGTGATCACCTTGATTGACTCGATCCCCTTTACTAACCATCAGCTTAATAACAGTACCCGGCATAGTTGCTCCGATTTGTTGTTCATTTTTCGGATCCGCTTTTACCTTATTTGCTACAGCAGATTTTATGCTTTCATCTTTAATAATTATTTCACGCGGCTGGCCATTTAGTTCAAAATATACAATTCTTGTTCCATCTTTTCGAGGTTGTCCTATTGAGACTAATTGAACAAAAAGTGTTTTTCCTTTTTCAATTTCTACTTCGATTTCTTCGCCTAATCTCATTCCATAAAAGAATGTTGGTGTATCGATAACGGAAACATCACCAAATTGCTGAACAGTTTTGACATAATCTAAGAACACTTTAGGATATAATGCATAAGAAATCGTTTCATGGTCATTCGCTTCCCTGCCTATTTCTTTAGACAATGCGTCTTTCAAACTAGGAAGATCAACATTTTCCATTAATTCACCCGGACGAATTGTAATAGGCTCTCTATCCTTAAGAATCACTTTTTGAAGCTCTTTTGGAAAACCGCCAACTGGTTGCCCTAAATAACCTTGAAACAATTCGACTACGGAATCAGGAAAATCTATTTTCATACCACGTGAATAGACATCTTCTTCCGTTAGGTCGTTTTGCACCATAAATAAAGCCATATCGCCAACAACCTTAGAAGATGGGGTTACTTTTACAATATCTCCAAACATACGGTTAACAATTTGGTACATTTCTTTCACTTCATCCCAACGATCTCCAAGCCCTACAGCTTTCGCCTGTTGTTGCAGATTACTATATTGCCCACCCGGCATTTCATGTCGGTATACTTCTGTGTGCGGTGAATTCATTCCACTTTCAAAGTCTCGATAATATTTTCTTACATCTTCCCAATAATCAGAAAGCTTTTCCGCAGATTCGATATTTATTTTTGGTTTTCTTTCTGTACCTTCTAACGCATAATATAATCCATTTAAGCTTGGTTGTGATGTTAAGCCCGCCATTGAATTTAATGCCACATCTACAATATCAACACCTGCATCAATTGCTTTTGCATATGTGTAAAGACCATTGCCGCTAGTATCATGTGTATGCAGATGAATTGGGATATCAATTGTTTCTTTTAATTCAAATATTAGTTGATAAGCTGCTTGCGGTTTTAATAACCCAGCCATATCTTTAATAGCCAGAATATGTGCCCCTTGGTTTTCTAATTCTTTTGCCAAGTCCTTATAATATTGAATATTATATTTAGTTCTAAACGGATCATTAATATCACCAGTATAACAAATTGAAGCTTCCGCAATCTTTCCAGTTTGTCTAACTGCATCAATGGCAACTTCCATTCCTTTTACCCAGTTCAAACTATCAAATATTCGAAAAATATCAATACCTGCATCTGCAGACAGTTTTGCAAATTCGCGGATAATATTATCCGGGTAATTTTTATACCCTACTGCATTAGAACCTCTAAATAGCATTTGGAAAAGGACATTTGGAACTCTTTCTCTTAATTCCTTCAAACGTTGCCAAGGATCTTCCTTTAAAAATCGATAAGCAACATCAAATGTAGCTCCTCCCCACATTTCTAACGAAAATAAATCCGGTAATAATTTAGATGTTGGTTCGGCTATTTTTTTAATGTCTTGTGATCTTACACGTGTTGCAAGTAATGATTGGTGTGCGTCACGGAATGTTGTATCAGTTAGTAACACTTCTTTTTGTGATTTAATCCATCTTACTAAACCTTCAGCCCCATCACGGTCAAGTATTTGCTTTGTACCGGAAGCGGATTCTTCTACAAGACTTACTTTTGGTACTCTATTTTTCGGATAGAACGGCTTTTCCTTCTGTTCAATTCCCGGGAAACCATTAATCGTAACATTGCTAATATAAGAAAGCATTTTCGTTCCACGGTCACGGCTTGCAGGAAAGTCAAATAGTTCCGGTGTAGAGTCAATGAATGATGTATCATACTTTCCGGTAATGAAATTTTTATGCTTCACTACATTTATTAGAAACGGGATATTTGTTTTAATCCCTCTAATTCTAAATTCTTGAAGATTTCGCACCATTTTTGCTGCAGCTTTTTCAAATGAAGTAGCTGATGTAGATAATTTTACTAAAAGAGAATCATAAAATGGCGTAATAACAGCTCCTTGGAAGCCATTTCCCGCATCAAGTCGAACACCAAAACCACCGCCGGATCGGTAGGCCATAATTTTCCCAGTATCAGGCATAAAATTATTTAATGGATCTTCCGTTGTCACCCTAGATTGGATGGCATAGCCATTGATTGTGATTTCATCCTGCTTAGGAATATTGACAATTTCACCATGTAATTGATGCCCCTCCGCAATTAAAATTTGCGACTGAACAATATCAATGCCAGTAATCATTTCTGTAATTGTATGCTCCACTTGTACACGCGGATTTACCTCAATAAAATAAAACTCATTGTCCGCTACTAAAAATTCAACCGTACCAGCGTTTACATAATTGACGTTTTTCATTAAATTAACTGCAGCTTGACAAATTTCCTTTCTCAACTCATCGGAAAGTGATACACATGGAGCTACCTCAACGACTTTTTGATGACGTCTTTGAACTGAGCAATCCCTTTCAAATAAGTGAACAATATTACCGTTCGCATCACCTAATATTTGTACTTCAATATGCTTCGGATTTTTAATAAACTTTTCTACATAAACCTCATCATTGCCAAATGCCGCTTTCGCTTCTGACTTAGCGCGAGTAAACGCTTCAGTCACTTCCTCCGCGTGATTAACAATCCTCATCCCACGGCCGCCACCACCTAGTGATGCTTTAATGATTATTGGATATCCATGTTGCTGACCGAAATCTTGAACTTCGCTAAGGGAAGACACTGGACCATTACTACCCGGAATGACCGGAATATTAGCAAGAATGGCTTGTTCCTTCGCTTTTACTTTATCCCCAAACATATCTAAGTGATTAGTATTTGGTCCGATAAATATAATCCCCTCTTCCACACATCTCTTTGCAAATTGAATGTTTTCGGAAAGAAATCCATATCCCGGATGGATGGCATCGACATTTGAACTTTTCGCAATTTCAATAATTCCTTCAATATCTAAATACGCATCTATAGGTTTTTTTCCTTCACCAACTAAGTATGCTTCATCAGCTTTGTAACGGTGATAAGATCCTGAGTCTTCTTTAGAATAAATGGCTACTGTACGGATATTTAGTTCCGTACACGCTCGAAAAACTCGAATCGCAATTTCTCCTCTATTTGCTACCAATACCTTTTCAATTTTTTTCATACAGTATGTCTCCCCTTTGCATGATCTTCGATGGATTAGTGATTATATTGTAAATTAATGTACCTTAAATCCACGATTATTAAAATTCGAATTCACAAAAGTAGTAGTTTCTTCTTTTTTCTTATACTTATCTTCATATTTTACAAACATTGATACATTGACTAACACACCTAATGAAGCGGATAAAAGAAGCAATGAGGATCCTCCATAACTAATCAATGGTAGTGGAACCCCTGTTATCGGTATTAATCCGGACACCCCTCCCAAATTAATAAAGCTTTGAATACCTATCATACTTGAGATACCTATTGATAATAAACTACCAAATGGATCCCGGCATTTTACCCCTATATATATACCTCGTAGAACGAGGTAGGATAAACCAATAATGACAAAACCGACACCAAAAATTCCGAGCTCTTCTGCAATAATAGCCATAATAAAATCTGTATGGGGCTCGGGAAGATAGCCAAGCTTTTGAACGCTTTGCCCAAGACCTAATCCCTTTACACCGCCGGATCCTAAGGCCAAGTAGGAATTGTATAATTGAAACCCCTCATCCGTATGGTTTTTAAAGGGATCCATATAACCCGTGATCCGTGCAATTTTATTTTTTGTAAATATTTCATCCTTTTTTAATAAAAAGACGGGAGAAAGGAGTAGGACAATAATTAATCCCAAACCCAATAGTTTCATCATCGTTTTCATTTTCATTCCGGAACAAAGCAGTATCGTAAGTCCAATCGCAAAAATTATGGACGCTGTACCAAAATCAGGCTCAATCGCAATCAAAAAACAAACGAAGATTAAAAATAATAAAGGTGGAATGACTCCTTTATTAAATTGATCAATATATGACTGCTTCTTCGCATATACTGCAGAGAGGTAGATGATGACACTTAATTTTACAAACTCTGATGGTTGAATCATGCTTGTCCCAATTTTAAACCAGCTTTGCGCATTATTTGAATTATGACCAAACAGACGGATCCCGATAAGGGCTACAACCGATATAAGCATAATCGTCCCAAGAAATTTATTGCTTTTATATATTTTATACGGAAAAAAAGCGGTAATGATAAAAGCAATTAGCGAAAATATAAAACTTTTTAATTGTTTCATATAAAAGAAATCACTGCTATAACCGTATTTTTGAACAGCAACCACCATGCTTGCACTATATATCATGACTAATCCGAATAAACAAAGAAGTATGTACACGACGACAAGTGAATAGTCATAAGACTTTAAGATTTTTTTTAACATAGTAACCTTCCAATCCTTTAGTCTATAAAAAGATATTCTTCAATAATTTTTTATTTCCTGCTTAGTGAAAGAAATTAATAAAAAGTTTACAAAAGATACTCTTCACTCCTATTTTACAAAAAAACTCAAACAATTTCTGTGAACTGTTTGAGTTTTTTAATTATGATTTTTTTGTGGATGCTTCATGTAAAGCGGTAAGCTCTCGTTCTAATGAATCGAGTAACTCCTTACCATCCTTCTCTTCCACCAAGCCTAGTCTGACTGCAAAATCTATTTCACGGGATAGGCCAAACATTTGAGTATCCAATACTTCTTCGTATAATGGACATTGGGGCATCGTTAAATTATCCATTTGGACTTTAATTAAGCGCAAAATTTTCTCTGCGTCCACCCTTAAAAGAGAATAGGCTTTTTCCCGGTGATCCATTTTAATTTCAGACGCCATATAGATCCCCCCAATTTACGAACAATTAGACAATCCTATCTAAAAATTTTACTCTGAAAAGAAGCAAAATGCAAGGATTAAGAGTATTAATTTTCGTACTTCTATTTTCTCATATAATTTTGGTTTAGGAAACTTTTTTCATTATGAAAAGTTTAGGTAAATGTGACAAGTTCATTTTTTCAGAGTATAATTTTAAAATGTAAGGAGGTTAAAAAATGATTATTCCAATAAAAGGTAATGTTAAGTTCCCAATTACTTTAGACGCCGGAACTTGGATATTTGACGATCGGAAACTAGATTTAACTACATATTTTGATAATAAGAATACCGGTATTGACGAGGATGAAGAATATACAAAAAGTGTTGGTAAATTTTTTGATCGCGAAATTAAAGAAGGTGCAATATCCCCCCCAACATTAAAATCGGAGAAGAAATTTTTGAAACAAAGACTTCTAACCGGTACATTCGGCATTAAGTTCGAACCGTTTTTAAAAAACGCTGAACCTCTTGAAAGTGCGACTACGCTTATTATTGAAACAAAAGATGAAGAAATACAAATTCCGATCAATGAAGCTTACGACCTTATCATCGCTTTTTCAAAAGAAGGGAAAGCGCTCAAAGAGGACGGGCCAGTACACATTTTATTCGAAGACGGCTCAAATAAAGATCAGCCAATAAAATATGTCAAAGGTTTTCGTGTGGAGTAATCTTTAATAAGTTATTGCAGCAACAGAATGGTATACACACCATTCTGTTGTGTTAATAACGACAAATTAAAGATTTTTCTTACTTTCATTTTTATAGAAGATCAGCTGCTAATTGTGCTAATCCCGATCTTTCACCTTTCATTAATTTAATATGCCCGGCCACTGATTGATCCTTAAACTTTTCGAGAACATACGTTAATCCGTTATTATATTCGTCTAAATATGGATGATCAATTTGTTCTGGATCACCCATTAACACAATTTTACTTCTTTCTCCCACTCTCGTTAAAATCGTTTTCACTTCATGCTTCGTTAAATTTTGAGCTTCATCAATAATAATAAATTGGTCCGGAATACTTCTTCCGCGTATATACGTTAATGCCTCCACTTCTATCGATCCCATTCCAGCGAGTATTGCCTCTAATTCACCTGGTTTTTTTGTATTAAACAGATATTCTAAATTATCATAAATCGGCTGCATCCAAGGTCTTAATTTCTCTTGTTTTTCACCTGGTAAATACCCCAAATCCTTTCCTACCGGCACGATTGGACGAGCAACAAGAAGTTTTTTATAGGAATGTAAATCTTCCGTTTGCATCAGCCCCGATGCTAATGCAAGAAGAGTCTTTCCAGTTCCTGCTTTTCCAATCATTGTTACAAGATTAATGTCTTGTCTAAATAATAATTCCATCGCCATTGTTTGCCCTACATTTCTAGGCTTAATTCCCCAAATCGGCTCATGGTTATAAACTAATTTTCGTACGACTTTACCTGTTTGATCTACAATCCCAATAGCGGAAGAAGAACTTCCTAATGCGTCTTTCATGATTAAAAATTGATTGGGGTAAAAAGGGTGATGGGTAATCTCCGATAAAGCTAATTCACCTTTCTCATAAAATAAATTTAATAAGTCGATATTTATATAAATTTCAAGTAAGCCTGTGTATATATGATCAATTTCTACTACTCGATCGTTTAAAAAATCTTCCGCCTGTAATCCGAGTGCATCTGCCTTAACCCTTACTAAAGCATCTTTACTAACTAGAATGACCGGTCTACCATTTTCCTTCGTTTCCTCCTCTAAGAATAAATTCTTAGCGACGGCTAATATTCGATTATCATTCGTTTTTTCAATAAATATATCTTGTAATTGTTGAAATGATCGGTGATTTAATTCAATTCTTAGTACTCCACCATTCTCAAGAGGAATCTTTTCATGGAGCTTCCCTGCTTTTCTAAAGCTGTCAATCAATTTGGATACTTGTCTGGCATTACGTCCAATTTCATCCATATACCTCTTTTTCGAATCAACCTCTTCTAGCACTACAGCTGGAATGACGATTTCATTATCTTCAAAAGAAAATATGGCATTCGGATCCTGTAATAAGACATTTGTATCTAATACATATATTTTCTTCAAATTGATGCCTCCTGCTCCTTATTGGATTATTGTATTATATGAACTTTTTCTACTTCCTGTTCATTTGAAGTGGACGGACATTGCTAAAATATATGAACAAATGAATAAAGATAGAAGAAAATTGCACACTAAATATAGAAATGCGATATCGCACCTTGATTATTGCGATGCAGCTAGACAATTAGAAAAGCGGAATGGATTAAGAATAGATTAAATGAGGTGAGTTTAGTTGAAAAAAATAGGATTACTTCTTTGTACTACTATCTTATTAAGTGCGTGCGCAAACAATGAAGCTGGACAGGGTAAAAACAACAATAATATCACACCAAAAACGATTTCTGTTAAAGATAGCAATATAAAAAATGTTGATAGAAAAACAGGACAGCAAATTTCACAACGTCTTGTAGACCTTGCCGTAAGCGTTCCCAATGTTAAAGATGCAACAGCGGTAGTATTCAGTAATTATGCTCTTGTTGGGATTGATGTTGATGATAATATTGATCGTTCCAGGGTGGGGTCCATTAAGTATTCGGTTGCTGAGAGCTTAAAACATGATCCATATGGAGCTAACGCTATAGTCGTTGCTGACCCTGATTTTACACAACGTCTTCGCGAAATTGGACAAGATATACGCAACGGCAAACCCGGACAAGGGATTATCAATGAACTCGCAGATATTGCAGGTAGGCTTATGCCGGAAATACCGAAAAATATCGTAGAACCAAAAAATCCGCAAAGTGGTACGGAAAAACCTAAACAAGAATTAAATCAATCAAAAGATAAGCAACTTGAAAGAGAACAAGAAAACCAATCAAATGATAAAAAATAAGAATTAAAAGTCCAAAATTTCCACACTTTCATTTCCATGTTATACTAAAAAAAACGGTAACTCGGGGTGTAACTGAATGAAAGTAAAATGTGTATTATGCGAAAAAATAAATGATATAGATGATGATTCCATCATGGCAAAACGACTTCGAAATCGTCCGATTCATACTTATATGTGTGATGAATGTTATGAAAGAATAACAGAAAAAACGACAGCAAGACTTGCATCAAGAGAAGAAAAAGATCTTAACGATATATAAAAAAAAACAAATCCGCCATTTTCGGCGGATTTGTTTTTTATGCATCATTTTGCGCTTGATCTTTTTTGTAATTGTACCTGCGTATTTTATAAATGATTAAAATAAGGGCAGCAACTACGAGTCCTTCTGTAATCGGAAGAAATATTGCTAAAAAGGTTAAAATCGTACATCCCAATGCTAAAAACAAATAGATCAAAATCGATTTTAGCATTGGAAGTTTTTGAGCAAAGCCCAATTTATAAACAAGAATACATAAAGCTACAATGGTTAAATAAAGCATCCACATTCCTAGTTTTGGAAATTCATCAACTCGATACAAGCCTGCGAAAAAGGAAAGATGTTCCTGCACATTTACCTCTGGCACAATAGACTCCCTTTCTAGAAATTAGTTTTTAATTAAATTTCTGCGTATTTCATTTTTTTAGCAGCTTTTTCACGTTCATTTTTGTTTAATATTTTTTTACGCAAACGAATCGATTCAGGTGTAACCTCACAATATTCATCATCGTTTAAGTATTCAAGTGCTTCCTCTAATGACATTATGCGTGGTTTTTTAATAACTGATGTTTGATCTTTCGTCGATGAACGGACATTTGTTGCATGTTTCACTTTCGTAATGTTAACGGTAATATCATTTTCGCGAGTATTTTCGCCAACGATCATACCTTCGTAAATTTCTGTACCTGGTTCAACAAATATTGTCCCTCTATCCTCTATTTGCATGATACCATATGTCGACGCTTTCCCTGTTTCCATGGAAACAAGCACACCTTGGTGGCGGCCGCCAACTCGACCCGGCTGCATCGGTTGATAACTATCGAAAGTATGATTAATAATTCCGTATCCACGGGTTAGTGTCATGAAATCAGTAGAATAACCGATTAGTCCACGGGCCGGCACATTAAAGATTAAACGCACTTGACCGTTTCCGTTATTAACCATATCAAGCATTTCGCCTTTACGAGAACCAAGTGATTCAATAATACTTCCTGTATACTCCTCAGGAATATCAATTTGTACCCTTTCAATCGGTTCACATTTAACACCATCAATTTCCTTTACAATAACAGATGGTTTTGACACTTGCAATTCAAAGCCTTCACGACGCATATTTTCAATTAAGATGGAAAGATGAAGTTCACCGCGGCCTGAAACAATCCAAGCATCAGGAGAATCTGTGTTTTCAACTCTTAAACTTACGTCTGTTTGTAATTGTGCGCGAAGACGTTCTTCAATCTTCCTTGATGTGATATATTTACCTTCACGGCCTGCAAATGGGCTATTATTAACAATAAACGTCATTTGCAATGTTGGCTCATCAATGCGTAATGGTTGTAGAGGTTCTTGATGGTCAATTGGACAAACTGTTTCTCCAACATTAATATCTTCCATACCAGACACTGCTATAAGGTCACCCGCATGTGCTTCTTGAATTTCTTGACGCTTCAATCCGAAGAACCCGAAAATTTTAGATACCCGGAATTGTTTTACCGTTCCATCTAATTTCATTAATGCAACTTGTTGTCCTACATGCATCGTACCACGGAAGACACGTCCAATTCCAATTCTACCTACATAATCATTATAGTCCAGTAAAGCAACTTGGAATTGTAAAGGCTCTTCTTTAGTATCAGCAGGTGCCGGAATATGGTCAATAATTGTATCAAATAATACTTGCATATTGTCATCTTGTTTCGTTGGATCATTGCTAGCAGTTCCGTTAATACCGGATGCATAGATAACCGGAAATTCTAATTGATCTTCATTTGCATCCAGCTCGATAAATAATTCGATCACTTCATCGACAACTTCCTCTGGTCGAGCAAAATCACGGTCAATTTTATTTACAACTACGATCGGAGTTAAATTTTGTTCTAATGCTTTTTTTAGGACGAAGCGTGTTTGGGGCATACATCCTTCATATGCATCAACGACAAGTAGAACCCCATCAACCATTTTCATAATACGTTCTACTTCACCGCCAAAGTCAGCGTGTCCTGGTGTATCCATAATATTAATTTTTATATCTTTATATTGAATAGCGGTATTCTTCGCTAAGATTGTAATGCCTCTCTCACGTTCAATATCATTAGAATCCATTGCTCGTTCAGCTACTTGTTCATTTGAACGAAATGTTCCGGATTGCTTTAATAGCTGATCGACAAGCGTTGTTTTCCCATGGTCAACGTGTGCTATAATCGCTATATTACGTAAATCTTCTCTTATTTTCAAAAGTGGTTCCTCCTGCCTTTATGACCGTCAATGTTAGTATAACTATAACTTACGTATTATATCATAGTTATTTATAAATCACCACTAATGCATTATTTCCATCTTCACTATGCAAAGTGGAGTTTTTCGAGTAAAATGATATTTATACTAGCCTTGATAAAGGAAACAAGTAGGGGGCAATTGATATGAAAGATATAAAATGGATTTTCATTCTGTTCGCTACAATTGCGGCTGCCTCAATGATTGGCATCGGAGTAGCAATCGGGGAAAAAAGTATCCTCGGTATAATTATTTGTATCCTTGTTCTCATTCTCGTGATGGGATATGGGTTCAAAACAAAAGCAAAAATGCGTCAAGAAGGACGATTATAAAAGATGTAAAAATAAATATAGCTACCTCTCATTTGAGGTAGCTATATTTATTCAATGGACAAAAAATAATTATCCAGTATTTCCTTATGGAGTCCACTGTTACTCACAAATACCGTGCCGCTCTCTAAAATGTGTAATGGTTCACCTTTAACCGTAGATAGTTTACCTCCTAACTCTTCTATCAATAGTTTTCCGGCAGCAAAATCCCATGGGGCTAAACGCATGGCAATATAAGCATCTAATCTGCCTGTTGCAACATAGGCTATTTCAAGCGAAGCTGCACCTAGCGATCTTGTTGCACGTGAATCATGGACTAAACGATGTAAGTTGGCGGTTGGGATATGTCGATTGGATATTATCCAAGAAGAATTAATCCCGATAATTGCATCTTCAACTTTCGTATCGGTCAATTTAGGAATCGGAACTTCATTAAAATAGGCTCCTTTACCTGCTTCAACAAAGTAAAGTTCATCTTGAACTACATCATAAATATAACCTAGCTTTCCTTTTCCATTTTCATAAATTCCAATGGAGATGGCAAAATTTCTTTGTTGGTGGACAAAGTTAACTGTGCCATCGATTGGATCGATTATCCATAACACTCCATTTGTTTGATCGATTTTCTGTCCATGCCCTTCCTCACCAATAATATGATGGTCCGGGAAATGTTCTTGAATATTATTGACAAAAAACGATTCTGTCTCCTTATCTATATTTGTAACTAAATCATTCCGATCCGACTTCGTTTCTATGTCTAATGTTTTTTTAAATGAATCAATGATATTAATTCTTGCTTCCTTTAGCCATATTCTTACATATGTATCAATTTGCTCCCAATTCGTCATCGCCCTGTCCTCCATCAAATCTTCGACTTAACTTATTGTATGATTAGCTTAAAGGAAAAAATTATGTAATTCAAGAAATTAACTTAATATTTAACTCCATAAAAACGAACCCCATCTGTGATGAGGAACAGGGAGTTCGTAAACCTACTTGGAAATACTCCTACATTGCTTTCATCCTTAATAATTCTTCTCGTATTTTTTCAAGTTTCTTTTTCGTTAAATCCTTTTTCTTATGGTCATTATTTTGAATTGCCTCATAAAGGACAGCTAGCTCATAGTCCATTTCTAATCTAAGTACTGCTATTCGTTGCTGATCAAATTTTTTCTTTTTCGAAGTGTTCATTACTTGTTTCATGAACTTCACATCCCTTCACTTTTTGCATTTTACAAATAACTAAATTTTCAGATATTACTTACTACATCATATGATGCTTCACTAATCGTGCAACTAAAATGTGTAATTGCCTAAGTAATTTCATTTTAGGAAATTTGTCGATTATGCTAAAATAAAGTCAATTGTAGGAAAGATGTTCAATAGAGGCTCATTTATGAAATTCCCAAGTTTTTCACATTCAGACTTAAAACGGCTTCCATTGCTTTCTTTTACCCAATCTAAAAAATGAATAAACGTTATGAAGGAGATTATCAACAATGCAATTCGAAGGTTTCACGAAGAACGATTTTGACACATTTAATATAGAAGGTCTTGACGCGAGAATGGAAGCTATCGAAGAACGAATTCGACCGAAATTCCGTGAAATCGGTCAATTATTAACGGACGAACTTTCCGTAAATTTAGGGGAAGAAATGTTTTTACATATAGCGAAACATGCCCGTCGCACTGTAAATGCCCCGAAAGATACTTGGTTGGCAATAGCGGGTAACAAACGCGGATATAAACAACACCCTCATTTCCAAGTTGGATTGTTTGACGACCATGTTTTCATTTGGTTAGCGTTTATTTACGAATTACCGAATAAAGCGGAAATGGCAAAGACGTTTTTGAAGAACTTAAAAACGATCAAGTCATCCATTCCTAATGATTTCGTTGTTTCTCAGGACCATATGAAAAAGAATGCAACTTCATTGAAGGAAATCGACTTAAAAAACGCACTTGAACGTTTCCGTGACGTCAAGAAAGCGGAATTCCTTATTGGACGACAAATTGCAGCCAATGACCCGATTTTAACGAATGGCACCGAATTTATCGACGTTGTAAGAAATACGTTTGAAACACTTATCCCATTATATAAATTAGCGTATAAATAGGAAATCAATTCTAAAAAGAGAAAATAGGAAGCGAGCAATGCTCCTTCCCCATTTTATCTTTTATTTTTACATTTTTATTATGTTACCGGGTTCAGATTCTTTTAATCTTTTTACAACTTGATAGGATGAATATCCACTTTCTTTTTCGAATTCATTACAATATTTTTTTTCATCAGCTTTTCCAGGAACGATTTCTTTAAATCGTCGATATTTCTCCATTAATTCTTCACGTTTTATTCCCTTTTCATAGGCCTTCTCAATTGCCTCAAAAAATTGGATTACTTCTATAACCTCAGTTGTTGACCAATCCATTGAGAAAGGATATTGATATTCCATTTCTACACCGTCTTTCTAGTTGTTGTTTACGATTACTTTCCCCATTTTTTACGAATTTCATTAGCATCTTGGATCATTCGTGTGATTAATTCCTCAACACTCGGAATATCATTAATTAACCCCATTACTTGTCCCGCCCACGCAAATCCACTATCTACTTCTCCATTATATATATAATTTTTATTTGCTTGTCCACTAATATAGTTTTTAAGTTTTTCGTATCCTCCATTATTTTTTTCAATCTCTAAAATTTGCTCTGTCCATTTATTCGTAATTGCTCGGCCGGGTGCACCTAAACTACGTTTTATGACGGTTGTATCTGTTTCTTTTCCTTTAATAATTGCTTGCTTATAAAGTTCGTTTGCGTGCACACATTCCTTTGTTGCAATAAAACGTGTCCCCATTTCAATTCCTTCAGCACCTAAGCATAAAGCAGCCATTAATCCTCTTCCATCACCGATTCCTCCTGAGGCGATGACTGGGATTGAAACAGCATCTACAACTTGTGGAATCAATACTAATGAACCTATATCGTCTTTCCCCAAGTGTCCACCACCTTCTTGACCTACTACCATAACTGCATCTGCACCTAGTTCTTCCGCTTTTTGAGCTTGGCGTTTAGCTGCCACAAGTACTAATTTTTTTACATTTGAACCTTCTAAGTACTGAAAAAACGGCGTGGGATTTCCTCCTGTTACAGAT
The DNA here is from genome assembly GCF_003055045.1 of Heyndrickxia sporothermodurans. Classification (NCBI taxonomy): domain Bacteria; kingdom Bacillati; phylum Bacillota; class Bacilli; order Caryophanales; family Bacillaceae; genus Heyndrickxia; species Heyndrickxia sporothermodurans. Next base: position 44,807 of record NZ_NAZB01000047.1, on the reverse strand, counting down.
ACTACCGCTACTTTTTCATCGAGGGCTACATCTAAATAGTCAGTATATGGTCTTCCGTGTTGTCCGATAGCAAAATTAACTCCAAACGGAAAGGTAGTTAATTGTTTAACCTTTTGAATTTCTTTACGGAGTGCCTCCGGGCTTTCTAAAGACATTGCAGTTATTTGGCCAAGCCCCCCTGCATTAGATACAGCCGCTGCCAATTCTGAGTAGGCTAAATAGGCTAATCCTCCTTGAATAATTGGATATTTAATATTAAGTAAGTCGGTAATTCTAGTGTTCCAATTCATATGTATTCACTCCTCAATATCATCAGCATTATATAATACTTCTCCTATTTACTTATATTTTCCTTTCGTTATGAAGAAACTATTTTCAATGGTAAGGTTAAATGATATAATTTCTTTTGTTTTAAAAGATGTAACATTAAAAGAGGTGTGAAGTTCATTGTCACAATTTGATACTCCGTTATTTACTGGATTAGTGGAACACGCGAAAAAGAATCCAGTTCAATTTCATATACCCGGACATAAAAAAGGCTCAGGAATCGATCCGGAATTTCGTCAATTTATCGGGGATAATGCATTATCGATAGATTTAATTAATATTGCACCTTTAGATGATCTCCATCAACCAAAAGGAATGATTCAAAAAGCACAGGAATTAGCTGCACAAGCCTTCGGAGCTGACCACACATTCTTTTCCGTCCAAGGTACGAGCGGTGCTATTATGGCCATGATTATGACGGTCTGCGGACCTAACGATAAAATTATCGTTCCTCGAAATGTTCATAAATCTGTTATGTCCGCCATTGTTTTCTCAGGGGCTATTCCTATATTTATTCATCCCGAAATCGATCCGATTTTAGGAATATCCCACGGAATCACGACTGAATCTGTTTCAAAAGCTTTGCAACAAAACCCTGATGCAAAGGGCGTATTAGTTATTAATCCAACCTATTTCGGGGTTGCCGCTGATTTGAAGAAAATTGTAGAAATCGCCCATTCCTATCAAGTTCCGGTTCTCGTTGATGAAGCGCACGGAGTTCATATCCATTTCCATGAGGAACTACCGATTTCAGCAATGGAAGCGGGAGCGGACATGGCAGCAACAAGTGTTCATAAATTAGGTGGATCAATGACGCAAAGTTCTGTATTAAACGTAAAAGATGGATTAGTGTCTTCAAATCGTGTGTCAACAATATTGAGTATGTTAACGACTACATCCACCTCATACTTATTATTAGCATCACTTGATGTCGCAAGAAGAAGACTTGCTACACATGGAAAGGAATTACTAAATAAAACGATTCAGCTAGCTCAATCCGTTCGTGCTAAAATTAATGAGATTGATCATTTATACTGTGTCGGTAAAGAAATATTGGGAACAAAAGCGACATTTGATTATGACCCAACAAAACTAATCATCTCTGTCAAAGATCTCGGAATAACAGGATATGATGCTGAAAAATGGCTGCGTGAAGTATATAATATCGAAGTAGAACTTTCCGATTTATACAATATTCTCTGCCTTATTACACCTGGCGATACAGAAGTGGAAACAAATCTGCTAGTAAAAGCACTTCAAGAGCTTTCTGATCAATTTTCACATCTGTCTAGCTCGGTAAGTATTCAAGTCATGCTACCGGATATTCCCGTTCTAGCTTTAACACCTCGTGATGCATTTTATGCGGACACAGAAGTCATCCCTTTCGAGGAATCTGCTGGAAGAATTATCGCTGAATTTATTATGGTTTATCCACCGGGAATCCCTATTTTTATACCGGGAGAAATAATAACTGAAGAAAATTTAAAATATGTTCGCAAAAATATTGAAGTTGGCTTACCAGTACAAGGTCCTGAAGATTTCGATCTTAAGTCACTACGTGTTATTAAGGAGCATAAAGCAATAAAATAAGCTTTCTCCCATAGGAGAAAGCTTTTCTTATTGTTTATTCATTTTCTTTTTCAATTTGTTCTTTATGACAATTCGCACAGCTCGAATATAAAACAGATACTTTTTCGTCTTCAAAATGATCAATAATTTTATTACATGCTTGGCAGATTAAAGTTCCCATATGAATGTTCCCTCCCAACGGAATTTGAAAACGTTTTCTATCTAAGATAATAATAATACATCTTAATTGAAATTTAAAGTCTATTTTGTATGACATATTTATGTAATTTTTATATTAAGTATGACAAATATAAAAAACGATAAGACGTTCTTATCGTTTTTTATTAAGAAAAAGGTAATGGTACTACTTGTTTTAGGATAACTTGTAATAAGAGATAAATTGATAAACTGGAAAATGTAATAATAATAGTCGATCGGTTCGATTTTACAATCATTTTTGTTAATAAAAATGATAAATAAAAGAAAACAATAAAAACGATTATCTTATATAGTAAATGATCTCGATGTGAAAGCCAAACCGCTAATGTAAAACAACTCCAAATCATTAATTGAAAAAGAAATGCAACATATTTTTTCATAGCATCACCAAGACTCATAATAATGTTGTTTCTACATGTACCATAATTCTCGTATGTTGATAATATTTATCATATGACCGTATTACCTCATTTTAAAACCTCATTTCAAAAAAAAAGCAAAAAAAATAAACCACAAAGCTGTGGTTTATTTCTTTTTTTGTAATTATTTAACAATGTGAATAGGTGTTCCAAGAGCAACTTCTGCTGCTTCCATTGTAATTTCACCTAATGTTGGATGTGCATGAATAGTCATTGCAATATCTTCAGCAGTCATCCCTGCTTCAATTGCTAAACCAATTTCCGCAATCATATCAGATGCACTTGTACCGGCAATTTGCCCACCGATTACTAAGCCATCCTCTTTACGAGTAACTAGTTTTAAGAAACCATCTGTACTATTTAATGCAAGTGCACGACCGTTTGCAGCAAATGGGAATTTCGCAGCTACAACTTCGATTCCTTCTTCTTTTGCTTGTTTTTCATTATAACCAACAGTTGCAAGTTCAGGTTCAGAGAATACAACTGCAGGAATTCCAAGATAATCAATTTCAGAAGGATGTCCAGAAATCGCCTCTGCAGCAATTTTACCTTCATAAGATGCTTTATGTGCGAGTTGAGGACCTGCAACGATATCACCAATCGCATAAATGTTTGATACATTTGTACGACATTGTTTATCGATATTAACAAGACCACGATCTGTCATTTCAATACCCACTTGTTCTAAACCAAGTTCATCTGTATTCGGACGACGACCAACAGTTACTAAAACATAATCAGCTTCTACGGATGTTTCTTCTCCTTTTACTTCATATGTTACAACAACACCGTCTTCTTTTTCTTCGACACCTTTTGCCATTGCGTTTGTTACAATTTCAGCACCTTTTTTCTTTAAGTTACGAGAAACAAGTGTTGACATTTGTTTTTCAAAGCTTCCGGCAAAAAGTTCGGCGCTTCCTTCAAGGATTGTTACTTCTGTTCCAAAGTTTGCGTAGGCCGTACCAAGTTCAACACCGATAACGCCTCCACCAATGATGACTAATTTCTTTGGAATTTCAGGTAGGCTTAATGCGCCAGTAGAATTAATTACTCGTTTTGAGTATTTAAATGTTGGAATTTCAACAGGGCGTGAACCAGTTGCAAGAATTGCATTTTTAAATGTATATGTTTGTGCGGAATTTTCATCCATTACACGTAAAGTGTTTGCATCAACAAAGTAAGCTTCGCCTTTCACAATATCCACTTTATTGCCTTTTAGAAGACCTTGAACACCGCCAGTTAACTGCTTAACCACTTTCCCTTTCCATTCCTGAACTTTAGAAAAGTCAACTGTAACATTTTCTGCAGAAATACCGATATCGTCAGAATGTTTAGCTGTTTCATAACGATGTGCAGCTGTAATTAATGCTTTTGAAGGGATACAGCCGACGTTTAAGCAAACACCGCCGAGCTCACCTTTCTCAACAATTGTTACTTTTTGTCCTAGTTGGGCAGCACGAATCGCTGCTACATACCCGCCAGGGCCTGCACCGATGACTATAGTATCTGTTTCAATTGGGAAATCTCCTACTACCATTTTATTACGCCTCCATTAATAATAATTCAGGATCGTTCAATAGACGCTTAATATGGTTGAGCGCATATTGAGCGGTAGCTCCATCGATAATACGATGATCAAAGCTCAATGATAATGCTAACACAGGTGCTGCTACAATTTCACCATTTTTTACTACTGGTTTTTCAGAAATTCTTCCGATACCCAAAATTGCTACTTCAGGGTGATTAATTACTGGAGTAAACCATTGACCACCGGCTGATCCAATATTCGTAATTGTACATGAAGCACCTTTCATTTCGTTTGGAGCTAATTTACCATCACGTGCTTTTCCTGCAAGCTCGTTAATTTCTTGAGAAACAGAGAAAACAGATTTGCGATCTGCGTTTTTCACTACAGGAACTAATAATCCTTTATCTGTATCTGCGGCAATCCCGATATTAAAGTAATGCTTATGAACGATTTCACCGGCAGCATCATCAATTGATGTATTAAGCGTCGGAAATTCGCGTAATGCACTTACTAGCGCTTTAACTACATAAGGTAAGAAAGTAAGCTTAATGCCTTTTTCAGCAGCAACTTCTTTGAATTTTTTACGATGTGCAACAAGTTTTGTTACGTCAATTTCGTCCATTAATGTAACGTGTGGAGCTGTGTGTTTAGAATTAACCATTGCTTTAGCAATCGCTTTACGAATTCCACTCATTTTTTCTCGAGTTTCTGGGAATTCTCCTTCAGGGATTGCTACTTTAGCTTGTGCAGCTGTTTCTGTAGTTTCCGCTGCAGTTGTTTGAGTAGAAGCTTCTTCGTTTACTGCTGCACCACCATTTGCATATGCATCAATATCTTCTTTTTGGACGCGGCCATTATTTCCACTACCTTGTACTAAACGAATATCCACGCCTTTTTCGCGAGCATATTTTCTAACTGATGGCATAGCGATTACACGTTTACTAGGATCTGCTTCTTTCGTTTCAGTTGCAGCTTGGGAAGAACTTTCAGTTTTATCTTCTTGTTGAGTGTTTTGCTCAGCTTTTTCTTCAGTCTTTTTCTCTTCTTCCCTTGGACCATGATCCCCTTTAAATTGAAGGTTTTCATATCCTGGCGCATCAAATTTGATTAAAACATCACCTACGATGGCAACTGTACCTTCTTCAACTAATATATCTTCAACAGTACCTGCAACTGGTGATGGAATCTCAACAACTGCCTTATCATTTTGTACTTCACACAGAACATCATCTTCTGCAACTTTATCGCCTGGCTTAACAAACCATTTTACGATTTCACCTTCATGAATTCCTTCACCAATATCTGGTAGTCTAAATTCGAATGACAAGATTGTTCACCATCCTAATTAAAATTTTATTTTGTGTATTGATTGTATCTAAAATTGCATAGCCCTTCGATAGGAAGGGCAAAAATTGAATTTGTTTAATTATTAAAAAGTAAGCACTTTTTTAGCTGTTTCGATAATATCTTTATAGTTTGGTAACCAAACTGATTCTGCTTGTGAGAATGGGTATACAGTGTCAGCAGCAGTTACGCGTAACACCGGTGCTTCCAAGCTCAAAATTGCTCTTTCATTAATTTCAGCAATAACATTTGCAGCAATTCCAGCTTGTTTTTGTGCTTCTTGAACAACAATTGCGCGATTTGTTTTTTCAACAGAAGCAACAATTGTATCGACATCAAGTGGACTGATCGTACGTAAATCTACAACTTCAACAGAGTATCCTTCTTTTTCAAGTTCATCAGCAGCTTTTAATGATTCATGAACCATCGCTCCATAAGTAATAATGGAAAGATCTTTACCTTCACGTTTCACATCTGCTTTCCCAAGAGGAATTGTATACTCTTCTTCAGGAACATCCTGACGGAATGAGCGATACAACTTCATATGCTCTAAAAAGATAACAGGATCATTATCACGAATTGAAGAAATTAATAATCCTTTTGCATCGTATGGCGTAGATGGAATAACGACTTTTAATCCTGGTTGTTGAGCAACAAGACCTTCTAAACTATCAGCATGAAGTTCCGGTGTGTGAACACCTCCACCAAATGGGGAACGAATCGTAATTGGGGCATTTAAGCTTCCGCCTGTACGATAGCGCCAACGTGCCATTTGTCCACTGACAGAGTCCATTACTTCAAATAAGAATCCAAAGAATTGAATTTCCGGTACCGGACGGTAGCCTTCTAATGTCAAACCGATTGCCAATCCACCAATTCCAGATTCTGCAAGTGGTGTATCAAATACGCGCTCTTCACCAAATTCTTTTTGAAGACCTTCAGTCGCACGGAATACGCCGCCGTTAACGCCAACGTCTTCACCGAATACTAAAACATTTTCATCATTACGTAATTCAGTACGTAACGCATCGGTGATTGCTTGAATCATTGTCATTTGCGCCATGGCTTACTTCGACTCCTTTGCTTGATAAATTTCATTTTGTTCTTTTAAGTTATGAGGTAGTTCCTCAAACATAACAGAAATTAAGTCAGTTACTTTTTGTTTTGGCGTATCGTCTGCCTTTTTAATAGCAACTTTAATATCTTCTTTTGCTTGTTCAATGACTTCAGTTTCTTTCTCTTCACTCCAAAGTCCTTTATTTTCTAAATATTTACGGAAGCGGACTAATGGATCTTTTCTTTCCCATTCATTATCTAAATCAGAAGTACGATATTTTGTTGGATCGTCACCTGACATTGTATGTGGTCCATAACGGTAACAAAGTGTTTCAATTAATGATGGACCTTCACCGTTAATAGCGCGTTCACGTGCTTCACGAACAGCGACATAAACAGCTAATGGATCCATTCCGTCAACAAGTTGCCCCGGAATTCCTGCTGCTACAGCTTTTTGTGCAATTGTTTTTGCTGCAGTTTGCTTTTCACGTGGAGTAGATATAGCAAATTGGTTATTTTGAACAACAAATACAGCAGGAGCTTTGTATGCACCAGCAAAGTTTATCCCTTCGTAGAAATCACCTTGAGATGAACCACCATCTCCTGTATATGTAATAGCTACAGCTTTTTTACCGCGTTTCTTTAATCCAAGTGCTACACCTGCAGTTTGTACATATTGTGCACCAATAATAATTTGTGGTGGAAGAATGTTAAGTCCTTCTGGGATTTTCATACCTTCAACATGTCCACGGGACCATAAAAATGCTTGGTGTAATGGTAGGCCATGCCAAATAATTTGTGGTACATCACGATAGCCAGGAAGGATATAATCCTCTTGTTCCAACGCGAAGTGCGAAGCAATTTGTGATGCCTCTTGTCCTGCTGTAGGAGCGACGAACCCTAAACGTCCTTGTCGATTTAATGAAATTGAACGTTGATCCAAAATACGTGAATAAACCATACGGCGCATTAATTCTTGAAGTTCCTCATCTGAAAGATCTGGAACAGCAGATTCATTAACGACTTCGCCTTGTTCATTTAAAATCTGGAACATTTCGAATTGCTCTTCTATTTTTTCGAGCGTTTTCTTTGCATCGAATTGTGCCTTCTTTGTAGAAGCCATAAAAAGTCACCAATCCTTTCTCATAATAAAAAAATAAATGATTTATTACATACAAATATAGGTTACCCAAAAACATACCGGAGAACCAATAAAAAATTCGCGATACCAGTGTTTTTACCATAACCATTTTTTCTAGCTACTAGATAACATTTCATAAATAGAATGTAATAGTTATCTAAAATGACCTGTATTAATTAAATACAAAAAGAAATTAATACAATATTTATTGAATACATTTAATAGATTACATCAATATAATCACCTCGTCAAATAATTAATTCTTGTACATTCATTATTTTCTCGCTATAGTTTTGCGCATCAATTTTGTGTGTTTATTTTCTTCTGTACTAATTCATCAACAGATCTGTATTAGTACAAATTGATCCTTATGTAAGCGTTAGCAAATTGCTGCTCATTGTTTTTTTATCCGCTGTTATATGACAATATGTTTCAGTTAACAACAAAAAAACTAGCCAATTTGTTAGCTAGTCAATTTTAATATGTGCATCTTGATAAAACTCCATCTTACTTTCATTAAACTCTTTAGTCCGGTCATTAAAAAGTTTATTCATTTTTAATACTTCAGAATAAGCTTGATTTGTCAGCGCTATTTGTTTTTCTAAATCGTCCATTGATAAATTTTCTGTTTTTAACATTTTATATAGCTTACTATTTGTATCAATTCCTTGATTATATGCCGTATAAAGTTGATCATGTGCTTTATAGCGTTCCTGCATTAAATGATAAAGTTTAATTGCTTCAGTTTTTACTTTTTTAGCTTCAATTTTATTTATTTGAGGTTTCATTTTAGAAAATTCTTTTTTAGATGAAAGAATTGATTCTTGTTCAACATCCATTCGTTCTTGTCGTTTTGCTAAATTTTCTAAAGCAGAATCGGATAATTTCTCAATTTTATCCATATCATTCATTCCAAGATTGATAATTTTATCAAAAATCTTCTTTTCTTGCGATTCTAATTCCTTCAGCGGTTTTTGCTGCTTATTAAATTCCTTTTCTTTGGATACCGTTTTTTCTAGTATTCGATAAATTTTTTCTTCTGGACTTTCTTGACATCCCGCTAGTATTGCAATAACTGTTACACAAATAAAAATAATGCGAAGTTTAGTCACAAATGCTCCTCCTTACACTGTAACATTTAAACTATATCGATTATTGCGAAATTTAACAATATGTAACGAATATATAATTGTTGGCTTGTCCAAAAGTTATTTTTTATAATTTATTCAAAAATAAGCGTTAATATGCCTTTTTCTCTTATTTCAAACAAAATAATTCTATTAAATAGAAAAGCCAAGAAAAAATTCTCGGCTTTTACTTTTTTACGATATAAAATTGAAATGTTTTAATCCTTGATAGATTCCCGCTTCTGATACATCTGAAGTAATATAATCCGCGTATTGTTTTACCGTTTCGCTAGCATTTCCCATCGCTATTCCGGTTCCAACTGTTTCTAGCATTTCTATATCATTCAACCCGTCTCCAAAAGCATATACATCATCAATTTCAAATCCGATTTTTTCTATCAATATCTTTATTCCTTCGGCTTTCGATCCTCCGCTGGGGATTACATCCATCGAAAATTCATGCCATCTAATGAAATTAAATGGTTGGTAGTTATTCAAATACAAACTTTCTTCTTTTTCCTCGCAAAATAATAGAGCTTGATAAATTTCTTTATCTTTATAAAAATTCGGATCAAATGCGGGTGATGCAACCTTTAAACTTTCTATACTTGTATTAACGAATGGATGATTTTGAGTATTCGTTGTCATTGTTTCCTCGTTTAAGAATACTATAGGATGTTTATGATTGTTGGAGTCATCAATTAACTTTTCTAATTCTTTTTGATTAAGAGGGTTTGTATAAATAACTTCATTTTCGAATACAACGTATTGCCCATTAAAACATACATAGGAATCTATCTCTAACTCTTCTCTTAAATCTTTAAACATAAACGGTGCACGTCCGGTAGCAATTGCTACATACACTCCGTTATTTTTTAATTGGGTAATGGCTTTCTTTGTTGATTCCGGCAACTTCTTCTCATGATCCAATAAAGTTCCATCAATATCAAAAAACACAATTTTCTTCATTTCTCTACTCCTTACATGTTGTAAACTTCCTGAGGTTAAATTAATTTATAATCAAATAATTGTAGCATACTTAACTTTGTTTATGAAATTTGATGGCATAATTCCAATTATACCCTTGAAGAAAAATTGTATTATTGAGTAGAATATTATTAAGTTTAATCTTGGCCGCCTTTACTTTACGAAAAATTACATTAAAATAGAATATAGAAAAGTTACATTTGATAACGGAGTTAGGAGAGAAAAAAATGATTTATAAAGTTTATTATCAAGAAAGTAAAGATGAAATAGCAGTTCGTGAAAATACGAAAACAATGTATATTGAAGCGGACTCAGAAAGAGAAGTACGTTTATCTTTAAAAAACCGTCAAATTAATATCGAATTCGTACAACTCTTAGAAGGTTCTTACCTTGAATACGAAAAAAACCATAAAAATTTCGAGCTATCGGAGACTAGATAACCTATATGAAATTTGTAAAAAATGATCAAGCAGCCGTATTTGCCCTTGGCGGTTTAGGGGAAATCGGAAAAAATACTTATGCTGTACAGTTTCAAGATGAAATTATTTTAATTGATGCCGGGATTAAGTTTCCGGAAGATGAATTATTAGGAATTGACTACGTAATACCGGATTACACTTATTTAGTAAAAAACGAAGAAAAGATTAAAGGCTTGTTTATTACCCATGGACATGAAGACCACATTGGCGGAATTCCCTACTTATTAAGACAAGTAAATATTCCGATTTATGGTGGAAAACTTGCCTTAGGGCTAATTAAAAACAAGTTAGAAGAACATGGTTTATTAAGACAAACTAAATTTCATGAGATTCAGGAAGAAGACGTAATCAAATTCAGAAAAACATCAGTCACGTTTTTCCGAACTACTCATAGTATTCCTGACTCTTACGGAATTGTTGTCAAAACACCACAAGGGAATATCGTTCACACAGGTGATTTTAAATTTGACTTCACACCGGTTGGTGAACCAGCCAACTTAACGAAAATGGCGGAGATAGGTAAAGAAGGTGTACTTTGTCTACTATCAGATAGTACAAATAGTGAAGTCCCTCATTTTACAATGTCTGAACGACGCGTCGGTGAAAGCATTCAGGACGTATTTAGAAAAGTTGATGGAAGGATTATTTTTGCAACATTTGCATCGAATATCCATCGCCTTCAACAAGTAGCGGAAGCGGCTGTAATGAACGGCAGAAAAATAGCTGTGTTCGGACGAAGTATGGAAGCAGCAATAAATATTGGACATGATCTTGGTTATATCCAGTGCCCAAAAGATACATTTATTGATGCACAGCAAATCAATCGATTACCAGCTAATAAAGTAACTATTTTATGTACTGGTAGCCAAGGTGAACCAATGGCTGCACTTTCTAGAATTGCTAATGGAACACATAGACAAATCCAAATTCAACCTGGGGATACGGTAGTCTTTTCTTCTTCACCTATTCCTGGTAATACGATCAGTGTAAATCGTACAATTAATCTACTTTTCCGTGCCGGCGCGGACGTTATTCATGGACCACTTAATGATATTCATACGTCTGGTCACGGTGGACAACAAGAACAAAAATTAATGTTACGATTAATTAAACCTAAATTTTTCATGCCTATACATGGTGAATACAGAATGCAGAAGACACATGCTCAGTTAGCAATTGATTGCGGTGTCCCTGAAGAAAACTGTTTCATTATGGATAACGGCGAGGTTCTTGCATTAAGCAGCGATTCAGCGCAAGTTGCCGGAAAAATCCCATCAGGATCCGTGTATATTGATGGAAATGGAATTGGAGATATCGGTAATATCGTCTTGCGTGATCGACGTATTTTATCGGAAGAAGGTTTAGTTATAGTCGTTGTTTCAATTAATATGAATGACTTTAAAATTGCTTCAGGTCCGGATATTATTTCAAGAGGATTTGTTTATATGCGGGAATCAGGAGATTTAATTAACGAGGCACAAAATCTGATTTCTAAACATCTAAACAAAGTAATGGAAAGAAAAACATCACAGTGGACTGAGATTAAAAATGAAATTACAGATACACTCGCTCCATTCCTTTATGAAAAAACAAAACGCAGACCGATGATAATGCCTATAATAATGGAAGTTTAAATAAGAAAAGCGAAAGGCTAGACGTCGGAACTGGACAATAATAAAAAAGGAACATTCCAATTGGAATGTTCCTTTTTTATTGGGATAGTTTTTTCTCAAATCGATGGATGTCTGTATCTGCTCCAATAATAATTAGAACATCATTTGGTTCAATCGTGTCATATGCTTGAGGTGAAATGATCATCGTTCCACCGCGTTTAATAGCAACAATATTCAAGCCATATTTTGCACGAATATTTAAATCAACAATTGTATTTCCAACTAACCATTCATTAGCCACGATCTCTGCTATACTGTATTCATTTGATAGTTCAATATAATCCAACACATTATTAGAAACGATATGATGGGCGATTCTTCTTCCCATATCCCGTTCAGGATGGACAACATGATCTGCTCCGATTTTATCCAGAACTTTCGCATGATAATCATTTTGTGCTTTAACGGTTACATTTTTCACTCCGATTTCCTTAAGCATTAATGTTGTCAGTATACTTGCCTGGATATCGGCACCAATCGCCACAATCACATGATCAAAATTTCTAATTCCGAGGTTTTTTAATACTGTTTCATCGGTTGTATCGGCAATAACCGCATGTGTGGCGATTGAAGCAAATTCGTTTACCCGATCCTCGTCTTGATCTATTGCCATTACTTCCATACCTTGATCCGCTAATTCTTTACATATACTTCCGCCAAAACGCCCTAAACCAATGACGACAAATTCTTTTTTCATTTTTATTCCTCCACCTAAAGATCACTAATATCTTTGATTTTAGCATATATAACATTAATAGAACAGAACATTTACTTCTTTCCTTCGTAAAGAACAAAAAAAGAGAGGATAAGGGCTTAAATAGTCCTCATCACACTCCTATTCTTTTTTTATTAATTGGTGTTGAAATGCATATATAACAGCTTGCGTACGGTCTTGCACTTCTAGCTTACTTAAAATATTACTAACATGTGTTTTAACCGTTTTTAATGCGATAAACAATTCATCAGCAATCTCTTGATTAGTCATCCCTTCGGCCATAAGTAATAAGATTTCTATCTCTCTATTCGTCAAATCATCATGTAAAGGTCGTTTATTCCCTTGCTTCATTCGCATCATCATTTTACCGGTAACTTGTGGTTCAAGAACAGATTGTCCTTCATATGTAGATCTCACAGCCTCGGCAATATCATTTGCTTTAGAAGTTTTTAACATATAACTTGTCGCACCAGCTTCTAAAGCGGGATATACTTTTTCATCATCTATAAAACTCGTTACGATAATAATTTTTGCTTCCGGCCATTCTTTAATGATCTCCCTCGTTGCTTCTATTCCGTCCATCTCACTCATTACTAGATCCATGAGAATAATATCCGGTCGCAATGATAGGGCAAGCTTCACTCCCTCTTTGCCATTTGCCGCTTCACCGACAATTTCGATATCTTGTTGAATTGAGAGAAAAGCAGAAACACCGATTCGAACCATTTCATGGTCATCTACTAACAAAACTTTTATCATACCACTTCATCCTTTTCTTTTATAATAGGAACCCTCACTTCAATGCTTGTTCCTTTTGTCGGGAGACTAATCATTTTTATCGTTCCACCTATTTCAGCAGCGCGTTCACGAATGTTTTGCAAGCCATAGGAACCGGCTTTTTCCTTCCCCATTTCAAATCCAATCCCGTCATCAATTATTTTTAATAAGACAAATTGTTCAAGCTTAATTAATAATAATTCCATCGTACTAGCCTTCGCATGACGGAGTGTATTTGAAATCGATTCTTGCATAATACGGAATAAATGATCTTCTACCCCTTTATCAAGCTTTACATTTTCAATTTTCCAAGTAACTTTTAGTGGGAGTTTTGCTGTTAATTCATGCAATAGCTCTTCTGCACCCTTTTTCAAACTTTTTCCTTCTAATTGTATAGGTCGTAAATGAAGCAGAAGGGCTCTCATTTCAGATTGTGATTCATTAATAATTTCTTCCACTAACTTCATTTGTTTTACAGTAATGTTAGCATCTGGATTAGGATTTTGATTAATCGCCGATAAAAGCATCGTTGCAGCAAAAAGCTGCTGGCTTACCGAATCGTGGAGCTCCCTTGCTAAACGATTTCGCTCTTGTGATAATACTTCTTGTTTCATGCTTTCATTCCAATCTGCACGTTCATTGGCAAGCTTTTGTGAGGCCTTTACTTGCTCATCAAACCGATTTTGGATACGCTGAAATCGCTCATATAATATGGATACTTCAGGTAATTTTTCTGCAGGAACTTTCGCTAAATCAAATTCACCCTTCTCAAGGTCAATTAAATGACTTTCTACTTCTTCCAGTTTCTTTTTCATCAAATATCCAATGACTAATCCACAAACGATTCCGATAATTATACTTGTAATAATAATAAATACAAAAACTGGGATAAGAAATATTTGCTTAAAGAACAGTGCATTATACCAATCGATTTTAACAGCTTGAATATAAATTGCGGAAACAAAAATCGCTATTACAAGAGAAAAGGAACTAAAATATATTAAAAATGTTTTCTGCATATTCATACGTGTTTCACCTCAAAATCACCAATCGGCAATGAGGTAATGATTTTTATTTTCCTTGAAGATTCTTCATAATTCTCCGAGTAATAGATAATGTTTTGATTAAATACATTCTCTTCCATATCATAAATTTTTACATTTCCAGTAAATGAAGAGTGGTTAACTGTTATCGCTACATCATATGGGATTAACAGCTGAATATTTCCGGCAATCCCTCTAATCATTACAGTTGATTCCCCTAATGGAAGCATTGTCATACTTAAATCAATAACTGTTTTCCCTAGCCCACATTGGATATTAATATCGTCCCATTCATATATATTGTTTTCGATCCGTTGGCTTCCAAAAAGTTTATTTTTAATATATGGTTGTTTTCGATTGATCTTAGCGTGTGTAGAAGGATCCACTGTTTCCACTTTAATAATTTTTGGTTCCTTCTTTTTCTTCCGATAGCGGAATAAAAGATAAATAAGAATTGAAAACATAAGAATTTTGAAGACAACTGTAGTAAGGATCGTTATGATACCTATTGAAATACCAATAATGATAAAAATAATACCGGAGGACCTATTGTTTTTTTTCCATCCAAAATAAATGAGGAGTGCGCTTATTCCAAGCATTATAAGGGACTCTGAATTAAATGAAATTTCAAATAAAATTCCGACAACGGCAACTAAGATTATCCATGTGGGCATGTTTTGATCTGATCTTGTTCTCATGTTGCCTCCTTCTGTCATTTATGACGAATTAAAGTTTTCACATACTTTTGTTAAACATGCGACGAGGGGGTGTCCAAAAGTGTTTGCAATCACTTTTCAGACATCCCCTTATCGCTAAAAACATTTTATTCTACTGTTCGCTTTTAATATTATCATGGATTACCATTTATTTAATAGATGTTTCTTTGTTTTTCAGCCCTTTTTCAAGTTCAGAAATACGAGAATCAAACATACTCATGTTAAAGCCTGAATTTAATTTAGCTTCAAGATGATCTATATACTTTTCAGTTTCCTCAAATCTTCTATTTGATTTTCCCATTACCGAGTCATCCAATATATGATTCATTTTCTTCGTTACCTTTATAACATTTTCCCTGCCCATTAATTCTAATCGTTTAATTTGCATATCCTTTAACTTCATTTTCATTTCACGGTGTTTCTTCTCTAACACTTCCAATTGATTCGATGCTTCGTTAAAAGCCTCTCTAAGGCTAAGTGCTTGCGTCTTATAAACTGCTTCTTCATCAATGGCTATTTGATGTAATTCTAGTTCATTCGCTTCTAATGCAATTTCTGCTTGCTTGCAGCGTTTGTCGGCCATAAATTCTGTTTGTTTTAATTCACGAGCAAATTCTTCCTTAAGTAAATATTGTCTTTCAATTAACTTCTCTATTTTTTTAGCCTCTTTCTCACTGTCCCGTAAATATTGGTTAAGCAAGCCGATAGGATTTTTCTTTTCTTTTGTTTCCATTGCATCATGCAGATCTGCCATTACCGAATGTTTAATCCGATCAAATAATGTTGACATGTTATCTCTCCTTTTTATCAATTCGATATATCTAATCATAAGAAAAAATTGAAAAATCGATAACGATCCCTAGCTTTATTTTTCTATACGACTTAAGGCGTAGATTATATTTGAAGCATATGAAAAAGGATGACTGGGTGTCATCCTCTCTCCTTGCTACATAGCTTCTAACATTTTAAATTGTGCTTTGACTAATCGGTAGTATTCACCTTGATATTTCATTAGTTGATCATGATTTCCTTCTTCAATGATCTTCCCATGATCAAGAACAAAGATTTTATCAGCCTCACGAATAGTTGATAGCCGATGGGCAATGATTACAGACGTTCTTCCCTTTAGCAATGTTCGTAACGCAGTTTGTATTTGTACTTCTGTTTCAGTATCAATACTTGCTGTTGCCTCATCTAAAATAATAATTCGTGGATCTGCAAGCAATGCTCGCGCAAAGGATAATAGTTGTCGTTCACCAACTGACAATATATTTCCTCTTTCTTCAACTTGCGTTTCATAACCGTTTGGTAGCATTTCAATAAACTTATGTGCACCAATCGCTTTAGCAGCAGTAATTGCTTCTATATCCGATGCATCCGGACGGCCGAATTTAATATTTTCCATTATTGTTCCGGAAAAAATAAATGTATCTTGCAAAACAACACTGATTTGGTTTCTTAAACTCTTTAAAGAGATATCTTTTAAATCATAACCATCAATCTTTACTACACCGCCAGTTGGATCGTAAAAACGACTGATCAAATTCGCAATAGTTGTTTTTCCGGAACCTGTATGACCCACTAGTGCAATCGTTTGACCTGCTTTCATTTCAAGATCAATCCCTTTAAGGGCTAAACGATTATCATCATATGAGAATTCTACATTTTCAAACCGTACATGCCCTTTCATTGCCTGCAATTGGATTGCCTTTTCACTTTCGTGTACAATTGGTTTTTCATCTAAATATTCAAATATTCTTTCCGAAGATGCCATTGCCATTAACAATTGATTATAAACCTGACCGATTCGAGAAATAGGCTCCCAGAACATTCCTAAATAAAAGGCGTATGAAACAAATTCGCCAAGATTCATCGCATCCGTACGTATTAGATGGGAGCCATACCAGATGAGGACTGCTGAACCAACGGCATTTGTTAGTTCAATCAACGGTCGAAAGAAAGCATTCTTCTTCGTAGCAATTCTCCAAGCTTCATAGTTTTCCGTATTTACACCATCAAAGAATTTCATATTTTCTTTTTCCTGTGTAAAAGCCTGTGTAACACGTATACCTTGAATACTTTCGTTCAAATGTGAATTTAATTTCGATTGTTTGATTCTCATAAACTGCCATGAGCGACGAATGTTTTGTCTAAGCTTTGTAGAAATGAAAAACATAATTGGCAATATAATAAGAACCGCTAACGTTAATTGAGGGCTTAATGTAAATAGAATGACAATGACCCCAACTAACATAATCATATCCATTAATAAGTTAACGACACCATTTGTAAACAAATCTTGAAGTGAATTTGTATCATTCATGATTCGAACAAGAATTGAACCTGCTGATCGCTGATCAAAAAAACGATGGGATAATTGCTGTACATGTATAAATAAGTTTTTCCGAATATCATATATTACCTTTTGTCCAAGCTCATTCATCCACCGTATTCTGAAAATATTAGCTCCATACGATATCAAATATAACGCAGCAATTAAGACAACGATAATCGTTAAAAAATCTCCATCCTTCTGTCTTATTCCTTTCTCAATCGCAAATACCCCGATTAAAGTAGGAATAATCAATCGGATTGCTGTATTCAAAAGCATTGCCGCAAATGATTTTGGCAGCAAATTTTTAGAATATGGTTTTAAGTAATTCAAAAGTCGAAGCATTTGTTTCCAGTTAAAAGGTTTATCAATAATCTGTTCAGTCGAATAATTAAACCTTTCAACTTGTTTGTCATTCTTTTCCTTAGCCAATGAATGTCACCTCATCCTGTCTGGGATTGCAGTATGGCCTGCTGATCTTTATATTGAATTTTGTATATCCGCTCATATGGTCCGCCATTTGCCAATAGATCGTCGTGTATTCCTCTTTCGACGATTTTTCCGTTTTCTAGCACGAGGATTTCATCAGCATGTTTTAGCGATGATATACGATGAGCGATAATAAATGTTGTTCTATCCTTCATCACTTGTCGTAATCCTTCTTGAATTTTAAATTCAGTATCCATATCAACTGCACTTGTTGCATCGTCTAAAATCAAGATACTAGGATTTAGACATATAGCACGCGCAATCGCGATTCTTTGTTTTTGACCACCGGATAAGCCAAGTCCTCTTTCCCCAAGCATTGTATTGTATCCATCGGGTAATTCCATAATAAAGTCATGTGCTTGTGCTCTCTTTGCTGCTTCAACAATCTCTTCCATCGTTGCATGTGGACGGCCATAAGCAATATTCGCTTTGATTGTTGATGAAAATAAGAAAGATTCCTGTAAAACAATCCCTATATTTGAACGCAATGATTGAATTGAATATTCATTAACCGGTTTTCCATCAATTAATACAGTTCCTGAGACTGGTTCATAAAATCGCGTCATTAATTGGGTAATGCTCGTTTTTCCGGAGCCAGTTGCACCAATTAACCCGATAACTTTTCCCGGTTCTGCTTTAAAATTGATATTTTTTATCGCGGCATTTTCATCTCCAAAATATTGAAGAGTTACATCTTGAAATTCAACTTCACCTTTAAAGCGTTCAGCTTCAAATGCATCCTGTATGTCAACGATTTCATTATCAGCTTCTAAAATTTCTAATAATCGCTCCCCGGATGCTTTTGACTGTGAAAATAAATTAATGGTGAAACCAAGATTGATAATTGGCATGAGGATATAGCCTAATAGACTATAAAAGGCAACAAGTTCACCTGGCTTTAAACTACCGTTTATAACAAGAAATCCACCATAGGCTAATAAAATAATAATTCCTAAGTTACCTATTAACTCCATCAAAGGAAAATACTTCGCCCAAATATTCGCTGTGCTTATTTGCTGGTCTCGATAATCATCATTAGAGAAATTAAACTTTGATGTTTGAAAATCTTCTCGCGATAATGATTTAACCGTATTGATCCCGCTAATATTTTCTTGCACATTCGTATTAAGCTTTCCAAATGATTTTCTAATTCCTCTAAAAGCAGGATGGACAACCTTATCAAACTTATAAACTGATATTGTTAGAAATGGCAGCATAATCATTGTCATCAACGTTAGTGATACAGAATAGTAAAACATGACACTGAAGCTAATCCCTAAAATCAAAATAAAGCGTAATGCCTCAGAGAATCCAAATGATAAGAAAAAGCGAAATCCTTCTACATCTGCTGTTAGGCGCGACATTAAGTCACCGGTTTTCGCATTATCGTAATACCGAAATGGTTGAAATTGAAGTTTTTTATAAAGTTCATTACGGAGACGATAAACAGAGGTTATTCCGAATAGGTCGCCAGTGTATTGTTGAATAAAGGTCGCAACCCCTTTAACGAGCATAAGTATAACAAACCCAATTGATAAGTATGGTATCATTTCATATTTCTTATCATATATGACTTCATCGATTGTTAATTGTAAAATAATTGGATAAATGATTGTTATTGCCGTAACAATAATTAAAAAAAACATGGACGTTATAAACAAGCGTTTATATGGCATATAAAAGTTTTTTAGCTTTTTAAACGTATCCATTTCATTCCCCCCACTTGAAAAAATTAATATAAACGTAATATTAAATATAACGGTTATCGAAATATTTATCCATCATTTTGTTCTAATTTTTACAATTTTTTTTTATTTCCCTATATTCAAAGATATAAAATAAATCAAATGATAATTTGTAAATAAAATGTAAAAGGATTTCAATTTGATTTTGCTTTAATAAGGGTTATCATTTTAAAATAGAGGGAATATATATAAGCGCCTCTTGAACAACAGAGATAAGTATTGAAAGGATGTATTAAATGGATTGGCTTACAAAGAAATTAGTAGATTTTGATTGGGCAGGTTTTCTGCTTGATGTCGGGATGTTTTTATTAAAATTAGTAATTATCTACATTGTTTATAAAATCGTTAAAGTGATTGGAAAGAAAATAATTCACTCTTCTTTTGAAAAGTATCAAAGCAAAATGTCGATTTCTAACGGAAGAACAAAGACCCTGCAAAATTTGGTAGACAATACGTTTTCATATGTTTTAGTTTTTATACTTTTTGTAACATTACTTCAAACGTTAGGGATTAGAACGACAGGAATACTTGCCGGGGCAGGGATTGTCGGCTTAGCTGTAGGTTTTGGGGCTCAAGGACTTGTCAGTGACGTTGTTACGGGATTTTTTCTTTTACTAGAAAAACAAGTAGATGTTGACGACTATGTAACGATCGGAAGTTTTTGCGGAGTTGTAGAACAAGTGGGTTTACGAACAACAAAAATTCGATCTACAGATGGAACAGTGCATTTTCTTCCAAATCGCCAAATTACCACATTAAGTAATCATTCACGCGGAAATATGCAAGCACTGGTTGATTTCTCAATTGGAGACCCTGCTTCAATCGACCATGCGATAAATGTGATTCAACAAGCGTGTGATCAAATAGCAATTGAAGATGATAATATTGTAGAAGGGCCCAATGTTTTAGGCGTTCAATCATTCGAAAGTTCGGATGTAGAGCTACGAGTTATAGCTAGAACAAAGAATGGGAAACAATCAGGTGTTGAGCGAAAGTTGAGAAAAGTGATTAAAGAAACCATTGATTCGCAAATAAAAGTAAAAGAAAATTCTAATTAAGTATAAAAAAGATAGGTGAAAACTTTTTACCTATCTTTTTTATTTACTAATTTATAATGATTGAATATATTCAACGATTGTGTTAATAGAGAAATCAATAGCACCCTCTTTTGGGTTTAATTTGGCATGGTGCAATCCGTACGGTGAATCGACGCCTAGCCAAAACATAAATCCCGGAATTTCCTTAAGCATGTATCCAAAGTCTTCCCCGGTCATTGCCTCCTTACAAATAAATAGATTCACATCATTTTTTTGCTTCAAAAACTCTATGAAATGCTTTGTTGGTCGTTCGTGATTGTAAACTTGATGATACATGCTGCCATAATCAATTTTGGCTTCACATTCGAACCCATTTTCTACTCCTTTAACAAGTGCTTCAATCCTTTTCTTGACCTTTTTCATCGCTTCAACTGAAAGGGTTCGAATGGTCCCTTCCAGCCTTGAATTTTCGGCAATGATGTTTTGAACTGTCCCACCTGTAATTTTACCTACTGTAATAACAGCACTATCAAGCGGATCAACATTTCTTGAAACAATGGATTGGAGCTGGGTAACTAAATAAGAAGCTGCTACAACCATATCGTTCGTTTGGTGAGGATAGGCAGCATGCCCACCTTTTCCTTTTAGATCAATAAACAGTTCGGATGTATTAGCAAATAACAGCCCTTCTTTAACGGCAATTGTGCCAACGGGATACTCTGGTGCAATATGTAAGGCAAAGATAAGATCCGGCTTCCATTCTTTAAATTCTTTACTTTGTAATAGTGGTTCCGCTCCACCAGGACCCTCTTCAGCAGGTTGAAAAATAAAAAGTAAATCGTCTTTAATCGGATGATTAACAAAATAAGTTAAAACACCTAAGGCAATACTCATATGAAAGTCATGACCACATGCATGCATCCTACCTTCGTGCTCTGATTTAAATGGTAAATTTGTTTGTTCTTCAATTGGCAGTCCATCTATATCTGTTCGATAACCAATTGTTTTAGATGGATTGGTTCCGAATATTTTAACTAGCAGACCAGTTCTCCATTTGCGGATTTCATACCGATTTCCGGGTAGTTGTTGAAGATAATTTAGAAGATATTCTTGTGTTTTAAACTCTTTAAACCCAAGTTCAGGGATTTTATGCAGTTCACGGCGAATATGCACAAATTGGCTTTGTTCCATTTTCTATTTCCCCTTTTATAAAAAGCCCGGCACGTTTGCCAGGCTCTAGAAATTGTTTCTTAAAGATTACGAAGTTCTTGTTTAATTTCAATTTTTGATTTTGTTTTTTCATCGATTTCTTTTAATTTTTTAGCTGGAACTCCGGCAACAAGCGTGTTCGGAGGAACATCGCTCACTACTATTGCTCCTGCAGCAACTACAGATCCTTTTCCAACGGTTACACCTTCTAGGATGACTGCATTTGCGCCGATAAGCACATCATCTTCAATAATAACAGGTTTCGCAGATGGCGGTTCAATCACTCCTGCTAACACAGCTCCTGCTCCGATATGGCAGTTCTTTCCAACTGTTGCACGTCCACCTAATACGGCATTCATATCAATCATTGTGCCATCACCAATAACAGCACCAATATTAATTACTGCCCCCATCATAATAACTACATTATTACCAATTTCAACTTGGTCGCGAATAAATGCACCCGGTTCAATACGAGCATTTATATTTTTCATGTCCAGCAATGGGATTGCAGAATTGCGTCGATCATTTTCAACTACATAATCTTCAATTTTATCCCGGTTTGCTTCCAACACTGCGGATATTTCAGACCATTCACCAAACACAACTCCGCTGTTTCCATTAATAAATGTTTTGGCATGATCGCCAAAATTTACACCAGTTAACATTCCTTTTACATAAACCTTTACTGGTGTTGTTTTCTTGCTATTAGATATAAAAGAAATAATTTCATTAGCATCCATTAGGATTAATCCCCCTTCTATTATGTATGAAAATTACTTTATCAAACTAAATGTTGATATACAAGATAAAAGATTAAAATATATGTGGTTGGTTTGCTATAAAATCATTTACCACTTCAACAAAAGCTTGTACTTGTTTCAATTCAAAGGCAGATTCATAGCCAAGTAACCATGTATCACGTTTTAATCTTTGATCATGGTCACCTTTCAATGGAATCTTATACATATCTTTTGCAGATTCATTTAAAGTAATCGCTGGTAATATCGCATATCCGATTCCATTGAAAGTCATTTGCTTACATGTTTCAATTTGATCAACGACAATCGTTCGTTTAGGGGTCGTCTGAAATTGACGATGCCACCAATCTTGAATTTCTTGATAATAATTGGAGTCACTTTTAAATTGGATGAAAGGCCGATCTGTTTTCAACACATCTTCCACATGTTGAATTTCTTTATCTACCAAATATAGAGTGTCTTCAAATAAATGCAATTTATGTCCTTTCCAATCTGTCGAGCCGCGAAGAATACCAATATGGACTTCATCATCATAAAGTGATTTTAATATTTCACTACTCCATCCGGTCATTAATGAAATTTTCGCATGTGGATATCGATTCACAAATGTTTTCAAAACTTTAGGGAGCCAGTTTTGTCCAACAATTGAAGCGCAGGCGATTTTTAATGTACCATGAACTTTAGACTCTAAAGTTTGGATTTGTTCTTTAACCTTCTCCTCTTGATCTAAAACATTATTTGCAAACCGAATCACTAACTCACCCGAAGGAGTTAAGATCAATCCTTTTTGGGTTCGCAGAAATAATTTAGTTCCCCATTGCTTTTCAATATTTTGCAATCTTTGTGATAATGCAGGCTGAGAAACGAAAAGACGTTCTGCAGCTTTTCGCATATTCATTTCTTCCGCAAGAATGGATAGCAGATAAAATTCATTCGTCGACATACACATACCCCAATAAGTTTTACTTATATTATATCAAAAAAGAAAAGNNATCGTAGGGAAAAGCCCTGAAGTTTTCTAGTCGATAGGCGCTGGAGCTAGACAAAGCAGATAATTTTTTTGGAACATTAATCCCAAAAAATTTATATCCTTCTTACTTTTTAAAAAAATAAGCTCCAAGTAATAGGAGCTTATTTTTTTACCAAATCATACTTTTGAAAATTATAAATGATTTAATTTTTGTACATGCTTCTTTAATTCTTTTAGTAATGATCTTCTTGTGAAAATTCCGGCAAAAAATCCTTCCTCATCTTCTACACATAAAAATGGATGATCGATAAGAAGACCTAAAGCTTTTTCAAAGTGATCATCAATTTTTAGCCGTGGAATTTTAGTTGTCATGACATCTTCAACTTTTTTTTCACTAAGTTTTTCAAATTCAATTCTTTCAAGCCCTAAAATAGATTCAGTAATTAAGGATGAACTAATAAGCCCATGTAATTTGTATTTTGGATCTAATACTGGGATCGCTGAATAGCCGCTTTTTGTAAGTACTAATAATGCATGTTCCAGACTATTGCCCACCTGAACATGGGCTACTTTTTCTGAAGCAATCATAAAATCATTGATTTTTGGTTCAAGAAATTCGTTACTCCGTAAGGAAATCATAATAAAACTCCCTTGTTATGTTTTAAGGTTTCCCTACATCATTTTATCATAAGACAAAGAATTAAGTATCGATAAAGCATATAATAAATTATTTCTTTTTTTGAAGTATCGTTTTAATCTCTTGCAATTCTTTTTTCGTACTAATCAACTCAGCTACAATTAGCAACATTAATAACAATTGAATCCCTACTAATAAATAAATCATATTATCCTCCCCTTCTCTATAAAAAAAGAGCCCTAATTGAAGGCTCTAAGATGGATTCTTTTCTTCTTGAACAAGATCGAAAATTTCTATGGCAGTAATATCAATATCATCGAATTGGTATTTATTCACTTTCTTATCTTCATCATATTCTTCAAGTTCAAAAGTATCTGTAGCAGGGAAGAATTTCACTTGACATAAGGTTTTTCCGTTCACTTCAAATCTCCGTTGTTGAATTTCACCGGTATCTTTTGCATCCTGCATTGCCTTTAGTCTTTGGATTATACCTAATAGTTGGGACATAATTAACTCCTTTCCTAATTACGCTTGTTTCACAATTTAAGTCACCGATTTATCATAACCTAAACGAGAAATGATTACCACTCTCAATGTACTTAAACAAACATGATTTAATATTGCCATTATTCATAAACGGAAATCTTGAATTTTAATCCTATTTATTTCTCTATTTTATCATTCCCGAAAGTTGAATTCTAATAACTACAATGGGATTAATTGCGGAGAAAAAAGAATAAAGAAAGCAGACATTCCTGCTTTCTTTCAAATGATTCGTAAAAAGGAGTGATAACTAAAAAAGCGATGATGGAATTCCTTTAAAGGATGGTTTAGGAGCATATTTTCATTTAATGTAGAAAATGAATGGACTATAGAACCATTCGTTCCTGTTGTACCCTTTTGTTTGCTTTCTATTTGTTTTACAATTTTAGGAGGTATTTTATCTAAAACCTCATCAACCTTCCACTTTCCATCTTCATGAATTAATCGTACACCTTTGTAATCTTTTTCATATTTCACAGGCCCTTCTTGATGATGATTAATAGATTCAACAACATAATAACAATTTCCGTCCTTTACCACTTTAGTATATTCATCATAAGAAAAGAAAGGAATATAGTATAATGGAAAATCAGTTCCGAAAGTTTGGTAACCATGGTCAGTTTTAACAAGGTTTTCTTTAAGAAATAAAGGAATAAACTTTTTCGTAAAATATGGTTCCATTAATTCATTAATTTCGTTTAGTGACCGTTCCTTTTCACTTAATTGTACTTGAGCATCGAAAGCTCTTTTTACGATTGGTTTAATCGAAGAATCATCTGTACTTGCATACACATTAATTGCTTGTCCACCACAAATAATGATTAAAATAAAAATACTTACTGCAGTAAAAACTCGCATTATTATTCCTCCTTCTATTGTGAAGCATAAAAACTGTTTCCACACATGTTACCTGCAAACTAATTGTAGCAATAGAAAATTGTCGATATACCCAAAATGTTTCGTAAAAATCAAACAAGAACTGACAAAGATTATATTACATTATATTCCCTCATAAAAAGTATTTTATCTAGTTCAATAGCACTAAAAAAACCATCCTAAACGGATGGATCTCACTAGATTTAGAAAATATTCGATAATACTGTTTTTGGTATAACTATTCTAACCGTAACTAACGGATTGACAATTTGACTTATTTGAAGATCACAAACCGCGCTGAGTAGCCTATAGGCATCATTAAATGATAATGCAAGCTTTTTTTCAAATAAATGGACGACTGCTTCCATTCCTTTGCTTGATGCTTGTTCCAAGTTTTCGGCAGAAGAAATATACATAAATGATTCTTCTGTTTCTACGATTGGCATAGGAATTGCTTCATGAATTTTTGACAAAGTCATTGTAACTTTCCCACCAATTTCTACACCAGAACCATTCAGTTCTCCATCGCCCATCGTTGCATGTAAATCTCCTAAAGCTAACATCCCCCCATCATGAAAGACCGGAAGATATACTTTGTTTCCGGTAGTAATATATTTAGTATCCATATTACCACCGTGATCACCGGGTGACTCACACAAAACATCCCCTTCAAGCGGAGCCGTACCAATCACACCAATCATCGGCTTAATAGGAAGTTCAATTGCATCATTAAATGAAATTTTCCCATTATTAACGTCGAAAATTCTCGTATCTGTCTCTTTCACCAATTCCCCAAGGGGCCCCATTCCAGGATATAAGACCATTACACCCTTTTTATCTAACTGAATATCTTCGATGTCAACAACAAGTGTTTCTCCCGATTTTAGATTATTTATAAAAATTGGACCTGTTGCCGGATTAATATAATCAATTTGCATATTTGGTCGCAACTGCTCAGCGCTTGTAATGGCCCCTCCATAGCAATCAAATGTTTCAACAGAAAAAGTTTCACCTAAATCAACTGTATATGCAGGTTGATGCCTAGAAGAAAAACTTAATATAGATTTCCCTTTTTGAAGTGTTTTCAAAAGTTCCCCCACCTTTTATCCTTTAGTCTTCTGAAACAAAACAACCTTCATCCGTACAGTATTCACTTTTTGCTTTATTAGGATTGATCATTTTCAAAGGTGTTTTCCCTTGTTCCTCTTCCCATACCATGTTTAATGCATTTACAAATGCTTCAACAGGTTGTGCACCGGAAATAGCGTATTTTTGATTTAATACAAAAAATGGGACGCCTGTAATTCCTATTTGTTTAGCCTCATCCTCATCATCTCGCACAGCATCTGAGTATTTTGACCCATTTAGCATTTCAATTGTTTCTTCACGATTTAAGCCGATTTCCTCTGCCAAATCTGCTAAAGTATTTAAATCACTTATTTTTTTTGAGTCTGTAAAATATGCTTTTAGTAATCGTTCAGTCATTGCCGCACCAAACGATTTTTCTGCAGCAAACTTCGCCAATCGATGGGCATCGAATGTATTTGTCGGGATCATCGAATCAAATTTATAAGTTAATCCTATTTCTGCCGCTTGTTCCCCTATATTTTCATTTGCTTCTTTCGCTTGCTCTATGCTCATACCATATTTCTTTGCCAATGCCTCATGTATATTCAATTTATTATTCTTACTCGCATTTGGATCTAATTCATAGCTTCGATAAGCGATTTCCACTTGATCCCTTTCCGGAAACTGTTCTAATGCCATTTCGAGTCTTCTTTTACCTATATAACAAAATGGGCAAACAAAATCAGACCATATTTCTATTTTCATCTATAACACATCTCCTTAGCTTAGACCTTTTCATATTATAATAACACTCTCGTATAGAGGTTATCACGAAAAGTGCTTCACTATAACAGTTTGTGTTAAAAAGGATATTGATTTAACCATTGACCTCCATCCATTGTGATACATTCACCATTTATATATGCTGCCTGTTCAGAAAAAAGATAATAAGCCAAGCCCGCAATTTCTTCAGGTGTTCCTAATCGTCCTAGTGGTACACTATGTAGTGTTCTTTTTGCAGCCTCCTCTGATTCCCAAAGTTTATCCGCTCCACCGGTTCTTTCAATTGGTCCAGGTGCAATGGCATTCACCCGTATTCCATATTTTCTTCCCCATTCAACCGCAAGTGTGCGGGTCAAAGACAATACTCCAGCTTTAGCTGCAGCGGAATGTACGACACCAGGACCAGCATCCCAAGCATATGTTGCTACCATATTGATTATGCTTCCTTTAATCTTATTCTCAATCCAATAGTTTCCTACTGCTCTTGAACAATAAAAAGTTCCATTTAAAACAATATTTATGACAGAATTCCAGCCATTTACCGATAACTTTTCCGCGTGAGTAATAAAGTTTCCTGCTGCATTATTTACCAGAAAATCAATTCTGCCAAACTTATCATTTACTTCCTGCACCATTCGTTCAACATCTTCCGGATTTCTTACATCCATCTGTACAGTCAAAATATTAGAATGAAATTGAAGTAACTCCTTTTTCACATTTTCGAGGCGTTCTTCATTTCTTCCAGTAACAACAACACTTGCTCCTTCTTTAGCAAATCGATACGCCATATGCATTCCCATTCCACTAGAACCACCAGTAATAATAACAACTTTATCTTTCAATTACGTCTCCTCCTTCATGAATGAATACTCACTCATATTGTAACATGAAGTGATTTGAAATATTACAAATTATTTTCATAAAAACAATGCAAAAATAAAAGGACCGAAAAACAGTACCTGTAGAGTAGATTTTTTCACTGTCTACTCTACAGGTACTGTTTATAAAAGGGCCATTCTATTTATCTTCCATCTTATTTAATAGAGACTCATTTAATTTCGTTAACGAGCGGATAATTGATTTTTTTCGATTATACCCTTTAACCGTCACCGTAATATCATTATATTCTGTATAAACCTGTCCCCAAGCACCGGAAGGGGAAAAACCATATGAAAATATTTTTAATACCCCTTTTTCAGAAGGAAAATATAGTATATCCAAATGCTCATGTGGTGTCATAATTGAAACCTCCCTTTTTAGAAACATCAAATGGAAACTTCATATTCTTTAAGTCTCTAAATTAATTATATTATAAAATAGTATGATTTTCGTTAACAACTTTAACAACAAATTTATCCATATTTCCTAAACAGCAATAGACGATTGAAATCACTATATATATAAAACTTTTTGCTCAATTTCTTTCGCGCTGACCGGGCGGCTAAAATAGTACCCTTGAGCCTTCTGACATTGAGCGGATACAAGAAATTGAACTTGATCTTCTTCTTCTACACCCTCTGCAATCACTTCCATCCCTAAATTATGGGCAAGATGTATGATTGTTTTTGTAATTGCTGCATCTTTTTCATTTACTTGAATTTCACGAACAAAAGACTGATCAATTTTCAAAATATCGATAGGAAATCTTTTTAAATAATTTAACGAAGAATACCCCGTACCGAAATCATCAACAGAAATGATAATTCCTATCTTCTTTAAACGATGCAACATTGAAAGTGCAGCGATTGTATCTTCCATCGCACCTTCAGTAATTTCAATTTCCAATGCAGATGCAGGTAATTGATTCATGAATAATGCTTTTTGAATGATTTCCGGTAAGTTCGTTTGCAGAAATTGCTTTGGAGATATATTAATTGCAACACGTATATCCTTATAACCTTTGTTACGCCAATCCGCTAATTGGGAACAAACACTATGAATTACCCACTCTCCAATCGGAATAATTAATCCTGTTTCTTCAGCCAATGGAATAAACTGTGATGGCGGAACATTTCCAAATTTCCTGTTTTGCCAACGTAATAATGCTTCAAATGTTTTTATTTTTCCTGTTTTTAAATTGACTTGGGGCTGATAATGCATTACAAATTCATTCATCTCAATCGCTTTACGTAAATGAGCCTCCATTAGAATATAGTTTGGAAAGGCATCTTTCATATCAGAACGATAAAATCGAAAATGACCTTTGCCCTTTTCTTTCACCTGAAGAAGTGCACCATCAGCATTTTTTATTAATGTTTCCGAATCTTGACCGTCTGCGGGAAACATACTTATTCCTATAGATGGTGTGACATAATAGTCCTGTCCATTAATATCAAAAGGGATATTAAATAAAGCTAATATATTTTGTGAAAATCGATTGACTTCTCTTTTTTCATGACCCGGTAACAAAATAACAAACTCATCTCCGCCTAAACGGTAAACACGATAATTAGCTAGTTTTAAAGTACCTAATCTTTCTGCTGTTTGTTTTAACAAAACATCTCCAGCTTGGTGGCCAAGTGTATCATTGAAATATTTAAAACGATCTATATCCATATATAATAAAGCAAATTCACGCTTTTTCTGCTTTGAATTAGCAATTTCCATTTGCAAATGTTCCATAAGCGCACGACGATTCCATAATCCAGTTAAATGATCGTGCATCGCCATAAAATTCATTTTTTCATGATTCTCCCATTGCTCTGTTAAATCACGAATAATAATATATATACCAATAATTTTTTCGTTCACTATTATCGGTACTGTTTTTAGTTGAACATTTATCTTCCTTTCTTCATTGCCGATAAAGATACAATCACTTGTTTGGGGTTCACCTAATAATGTATTAGTCATCACCCGAAAAATATCTGATACACTTTTTCTATCGACAAAATCGTAAATCGAACGATCAAGCATTTCATTTTCCGAATACCCAAACATTTCTTGACTTGCAGGATTTACATTTAATATTCGTCCCTTTTCATTTACAGAAAATATTGCATCTAAATTATGTATAATAAGAGATTGGTATATTTCTGTACTCTCCATTAATTGTTTTTTTTCAAATGCAGTATACGAAATATCTCTTGTAACCGAAACAATATAATTAATCGTATTATTTTTATCGGTAATCCCAGTAAGGCGAGATTCAAAAATTCTTTTTTCCCCATTTTCGATTTCTATTTCATCCAAAAAAACTACGGTATCGTTTGTTTCTATTACCTCTTTATAATAATGGATTAAATGTTTAGCATGCTCTTTCGGTAAAGCCTCTGTTAATAACTTCCCCATATCATTCTTATGAAGATTAGCATGTTCTAATCCTTTTTCATTTGCATAGACATAGCGAAATTTCCCACCTTGTTCCACTTTCAAAATTATAATTTTGTCCGAAAGCTGCGTAAAAAAAATGTCTTTAACCATTTTTTCTTCAAAAAGATTTTCAGGATGCTTCATATCATTTATTTGTCTATTATTTTTCTGATTCATAATCTCATCCTTTTTTTACCCTTGTTATCCAATTAACCCATAAAAAATCTGTTGTTTTTTCTCTATTATTGTCTATTTTACAAGGAATTAAGAAAAAAGAATAGGCATTTAAAAAATAATTAAAAATGTCTATTCTAAAGTTTGGCCAGGTTTTTAAACCCGGCCCGTTAAATTATTTGTTAGAAATGAAGGGCCACCAATTTCCTTTTCCAAGAGATCTTACCATAACGGGTACAAACAACGGTAAGATGATAAAGGCATAGAATAATAGACCTGACAACACGATTGTAGCAATTTGCAGCAATGACATCACGCCTGAAGGAAGCATCGCAGCAAAGGTACCCGCTAATATAATGGCAGCAGATATGATAACCGTACCCATGTTTTTCATTGCAAGTAACATACCTTCTTTAACATTTATGTGGCGATATTCTGAAAATCGATCCATTAAGAAAATAGAATAGTCTACACCTAATGCCATGATAATAACAAAACCGAAAAAAGGTACCGCCCAACTTATCCCGGAATGACCAAGTAGATTAACAAAGATCAGCTCAGTAATCGCCATTGAAGAGTAATAGGTTAGTAGTAACGATGCGATTAGATAAATTGGCATAATTAAGGATCGTAAGAGAATGACTAAAATTAGTGCGATCCCTGCGAGCATAAACATCACCGTTCGATTATAATCAGCATTTGACATATTTTGAAGATCATGATTCATACTCGTAATTCCTGAAATACCAATATGGGCATTTTCTAATTTTGTTCCTTTTATTGATGTTTTTACTGTATTTTCAATATCATTAATCGTTTTCATTGCTTGATTAGAATATGGATTTTCATCTAGTACTAAATCGAATGTTGTTACTTTCCCATCTTTAGATAAATAGACGTTAAATACTTGTTGAAACTCCTTATTACTTATTAATTCATCAGGAATATATATACCGGACTGTTGGATTGGTGTTTCTTTAGACATTTTATTTAAAAATGAATTGGCGTCGGAAAGTCCATTTTTAATTTCTCCAAGACCATCAGCACTTTGAGTCAATCCATCTGATAACTGATTCATCTGACCATTAAGCGGACTAAAACCTTTTTGAAGTTTAATTTGACCTTCAGCAATCTGATTCAGTCCATTCGAAAATTCGGGTAGCTTATTTACTACTTTATTTTGACCATTTGCAAGCAATGTAAGGCCATTTTCAATTTTCTCTAAACCTGAAATAATTTGATCGAATCCGGATGCAAAACTGTTTAACCCAAACGTAATTTTTGATAAACCTTGATTTGCTTGAGATAGTCCATTAGTTACTTTAGCTAAGTTTGCATTCAGCGCACTCATTCCTGGTGTTAATTCCGTTTTTAATTTTTGTGAGATTCCTTGAACTGTTAATTTTATTTCCATATAATTTTGATTTATTTGCAAACTAGGATTCTCTTTTTCTATAGCAGTGAAATTACCATTTAGATTTGCCAGCGCTTTTTGAACTTCTTTCAACCCGGCATTTACTTCAATATATTTCGGAGTAAGTTGATCCAATCCGGAATAAATGGTTTGGTAGCTTTTCAGCAATTCATTGGCACCATTTTTAAGCTTAATTGCTTCCTTTTTTGCTTCCTTCACTCCAGATTTAATCTCTTTTGTTCCTGTACCGCTTTTTCTAATATTCTCTTCAATTTTGGAAAGGGTATTTTGCAAATCACCAAATCCTGATTGGAGTTTAACCGTCCCATTTTGTAGGGCTCCAATCCCTTCTGTCGCCTCTTTTAATTTAGGGGTTGATTCTGAAAGTGATTTTGCAGCATCACTTAATCCATCTTTAATCGTTCCGATTCCTTTATTTCCTTTTTTGATGCCATCGCTTACCGTATCAACTTGATTTTTCACATACAATTCTTCCAATATTTTTCCGACAGGTCTTGTTGCACTGCGTACCTTTTCTATATCTTTTGTATGTGATAAATCATTACTAATTTTTTCGATTAACCCTAAATATTCTTTTGATTTCATTGATTCGTCATTTTCCATGACAATTTTAACTGGCATAATTTCACCCGGACCAAAGCTATCAGATACTAAATTAAATGCCTTTACAGATTCATATTCTTCACCTATTTCGTCTAATGAATTATATGATAAATCACCGTCATAGGAAATGAGTAAAGGGACTGTAAAAATTGCTACTATACATAGTGCAATGAGCGGACGAGTAATGGCTAAGTTTCCCATCCAGCCCCAAAGTTTGCTTTGTGAATGTGAAATGTCACCTTTAATCGGCCAGAATAGCTTATTTTTCAATGTCGCCATAAAAAATGGTACAATCGTCAGCAATGAAATTAGTAAAAAAATGACCCCAATAGCAACTGCAGAAGCGGATTGGTATAGTTTAAAACTGGCAAAGCCAATCGATGCAAAACCAATCATTACTGCTAAACCACTAAATACAACTGTCTTACCGGCACTTTTATATGTAGCTAAAATTGCACCGAAAGTGTCATTTCCTTTTGAAAGTTCTTCCTTATAACGGCTCAGAAGTAATATACAATAATCTGTTCCGATCCCAAAAAGGACAGCAACTAAAAAGATTTGTGTAAAATTCGATAAAGGAAAATTCAGTTTATCGACTAAAAAGGCAACAACCGATTGACTAACGAGATACGTTAAACCTACCGTAACAAGTGGAATAATCGGCGCTACGACTGAACGGAAAACTAAAATTAATACGATTAAAATAAATATGACTGTGATGATCTCTGTTTTTTTCAAACCGTTTTGTGAACTTATAACAACATCTTCATTAATTAGCCCATTACCCGTCATCATCGTTTCAACGTTTGGTGTTTGGATGGCTTTGTTAAGTGTTGCTCGAACGTCTTTTACTTCCTTGTTTTCCATATCTACATCCAACATAGCGAGGATAGTTTTACCGTCTTTCGCTACAAGCTGATCTTTTAAATCGCTTTGACCAAAATGGGTAGTAATTTCATTAATTCCTAGTTTATCCTTGTTATCTTTTAATTGATTAATCGTTTTTTCTATATTTTCCGTCTGTTCTTTAGTCAATTTCTTTTGATTATGGAATATAACAATAAATGGTTCTGAATGGGATTTATTAGTTGCGTGTTTATCAATTATTTCTTGTGCCAAGGTTGATGGGTATCCATCAGGAACGGTAATTTGGCCTTTTTCTCGGACTAGTTGTTCCATATTTGGTGCTTTCCATATTAATAAAGCAGCGGCTAAAATCCATAGCGCTAATACGATCCATCGGAAACGGACAATCGCCTTCATACATTAGTTTCCTCCTTATGATCTTGTATGATTGAAAGAATTTTCTCGTACAGATCGATGAATGCCTCAAAATCTTTAGGATCTAACTTCTCTAAATACTTAGAAACAAAGCTCTCGATCTTTGCTTCGCCTTGTTCATAAATTATCTGACCTTTTTCTGTTAGAGAAAGATAGATATTTCTACGGTCGTCTTTGTCTCTTTGACGTAAAATGAATCCTTTTGCCTCCAATTTCTCTATTTTCACTGTAATTGCGCTCTTATTCACACAAAGTTCTTCAGCTAATTCCGATGCTCTTATGTATTTTCGATTATATAACTTTCTTAAAATCGCAAATTGTTCAATAGAAAAACCGTCCAGTACTTGTTCAGACATTATTGACGATATTCTTTTTGTAGCGAATAGATAAACATCTTCATATCGTTTTATTAATAATTTTATTTTATCGTTTTCCAAATAGTTCACCCCTTAAACAGTTGATAACCTTAACTATATTCCGTGCTATATTTTTTGTCAATTAGGATAATAAGAGGTTTAATAAAATCGTTAATTTTCAGACAAGCTTTGCAATACGGGACATAAGTAGTATAATATGGTTAATATTTTATTTTGAATGGACAAACGAAAGAATTATTTCGAAAAATATGAAAGGAGATCTTTTTTTGAATTCGCACGAATCCACTCCATTAAAGCCTACAATTTTAAACCTTTCTCAAGCAATCTTTACAGTGAATCGTCATGCAAAGACGGCTACAAATCCAAAGTATTTGTATAAGCTAAAAAAAGCGACAATTGAAAAAATGATTATTGAAAAAAAGGCTAGTAAAGTAGGACTACACTTTTCAGAAAATCCAAAGTATAGTAAACAACAATCTGATGTCCTTGTAAAATGTGGAGATTATACTTTCCATATTCCACCTTCAAAACAAGACTTTCAAGAACTACCACATCTAGGAAAACTTGATCACTCTTCAAAAAACCCAAAATGTCGCGTATCGCTTAATCAAGCTAAACAATTGTTGGAACGATATACAGGTATCTGTGAGCTTCAACATACACAGCATCGGCCAAAAGCAACAAGACCCATTTTCAAAAAACTTGGTGAACGATATTAAAAATAATAAAATGGACTACTATGAAAATAGAGTCCATTTTATTATTATTTAGTGTTTAAAGAAAAGCAACAATCTTTTAGTATAGAGCCCTATTTTATATGTTCATCAATTTTTAATATTAATTGATTTATTTCAGGTTTGCTTACTTGATCATCTGCGCCTACGATTTCGCCTTTATGTCGTAAACTGTCAGTAATCAATGAGGAAAATATAATGACTGGTACTTGTGATAGCTGCTCATTGTTTTTCACTTTCTTAGTAAAATGATGGCCATCCATTTGTGGCATTTCAATATCAGTAATAATTAATTGCACTTCATCTAAAATATTTTTACCTGCCATGAGTATCGATTCTAAATATTGAAAGGCATCTTTACCATTTTCAAAAAATTCCACATTTTCATATCCCGCTTCATATAATGTGTCATGAATCAACTTTCTTAATAAAGAAGAGTCTTCAGCAACGACGATTCTTTTAGATGAGCGTTCCCTTTTACCAAGCTTTTTTATTTCATTTTTATTAATTCCTGTTTCCGGATTTATTTCAGTAACAATGCGTTCGAAATCTAACATGAGAATCATATTGTCATTTTTCTTTATTACTCCAACTATTTGTGCGCCATCTCCGGAATATAAATCGGAGGGTTTTTCAATTTGATCCCATGAGATTCGATGTATTTGAGTAACATTTTGTACTTGAAACACTACTTTTTGTTTATTAAATTCAGTAACAATGTATTTTTCATCGGCATTAGTTGTCGATTCCCCAAGTTGAAGAACTTTTCTTAAATCGACAACAGGCAATACCTCTCCCCTTAATTGAATGATCCCTTTAATAAACGGATGAGCGTGAGGAATAAATGTCACAGGAAGAGGTTGTATAATTTCTTTAACTTTGATGACGTTAATTCCAAAACTGTTGTTATGTATTTGAAATTCTATTATTTCTAATTCATTCGTTCCACTATCTAATAAGATTCCATTTGAACTTTCCATAAAAGACTTCCCTTCGCAATTATTCATTGTAAATATACCACGAAATAAACATATTGTCTGTTATCTAAAAAATGAAATCTATAATTCTTAATGTCATTTTGCAATAATTTTTCTCTTATTCCATCTTAGTCATGATAAAATATAAAAAAGCAGGATAAAAGGATGAAGATAATGGAACATTTACTTAATAAACAAGTATTAGACATTGAAATATCCGGAATTAGAAAGTTCTTTAATATGGTGAGTGATATCGATGATTTAATTTCTTTTACAATCGGACAACCTGATTTTCCTACGCCGGAGCATGTGAAACTGGCTGGAATAAAAGCGATTGAAGAAGACTTTACTTCTTATACACATAATGCCGGTTACTTCGATCTAAGAAAAGCAGCGAGTGAGTTTGTATTAAAAAAATATGGATTAACGTATCGTCCTGAAGATGAGGTAATTGTTACTGTCGGTGCCAGTGAAGCGATTGATATTGCCTTACGAACGATTTTAACGGAAGATGATGAGGTTATTTTACCCGGACCTATTTATCCTGGATATGAACCAATTATCCGGATATGCGGGGGAGTTCCCGTCCATATTGATACAAGGGATTCACAGTTCAAATTAACGGCTGAAAAAATTAAACCGTATATAACAGACAAAACAAAATGTATCATTTTACCTTACCCTTCTAATCCGACAGGTGTAAGTTTATCTGAACAAGAAATTAAAGAAATCGCATCCTTACTAAAGAAGAAGAATATTTTTGTCATTGCGGATGAAATATATAGCGAGCTTGTTTATGATAATGCCCACTATTCAATAGCATCAGACTTAAGGGAACAAACGATCGTCATAAACGGATTATCAAAATCTCATTCAATGACAGGTTGGCGAGTTGGATTTTTATTTGCAGATCAATCCGTTTGTAAGCATTTCCTAAAAGTACATCAATATAATGTATCGTGTATATCATCAATTTCACAAAAAGCTGCATTTGAAGCACTAACGACTGGCATAGATGATGCAAAATTAATGCGGGAAGAATACTTTAAGCGAAGAGAATATGTTGGTTTACGATTATCAGAAATGGGATTGGACTATGTTAAACCGGATGGTGCGTTTTACTTTTTTGTTAAAATACCGGAAAATTTCTCAACTAGCTCTTTTGATTTCGCTCTCGATTTGGCTAATAAGGCAAAATTGGCCGTAGTACCCGGAAGTGCCTTTTCTAAATACGGCGAAGGATATTTCCGTCTATCCTACGCCTGTTCAACAGAAGTTCTTCAAAAGGGATTGGATCGATTAGAAACGTATTTAAATAGCATGAAATAATTGCAAAAGCGTATCTCACGGCTTTGATGTGGATACGCTTTTGTTATTTTATTATTGACCTTTATACTTTCCGTTGTTTTTACTTGCTTTTTCTTTCTTGGCTTTGTCTTTATGGATTTTATTAGCTGCTGCACTTCCCATTTCATGTGCAAATTCTTCATTTAATACAGCTGAATCAAAGCCTTTTTTATTTTTTTGATCTGCATCATTTTTCTTCGTACGTTTCGCCATTTTTCTTCCTCCAAACATAAATAAGATCAGACATATTTAGTTTGAATAATTGGCTAAAAATTATTCCCAATACTTGATTAAAGCTTGTGTTCCACTATTCTCTTCACCTTTTTCTGCCAACTGATCATAAAGTTTTTTCGCAAGTGAGAGACCCGGCAGGTGTAAATTCATTTTTTCAGCCTCTTCTAATGCGATTCCCATATCCTTAATAAAATGTTTGATGAAAAATCCCGGGGAATAATCATTCACTAACATTTTTGGAGCTAGATTTGACAATGAAAAACTTCCAGCAGCTCCTGCACTAATGGATTTCAAAACATTTTCAGGATCTAAACCGGCTTTTTTCGCATATACGAGTGCTTCAGCCACGCCAATCATATTTGTAGCAATGGCGATTTGATTACACATTTTTGTATGTTGGCCCGCTCCTGCTGAACCTTGGTATATTATATTTTGTCCAAAACATGATAAAATTGGTGACACTTTTTCAAAGATGGCTTTATCGCCACCAACCATTATTGTAAGTGTTCCATTTTTTGCTCCAATGTCTCCTCCGGAAACCGGTGCATCCAATGAATATAAGTCATTTTCTTTCGCAGCATCATAAATCGATTTTGCGAGAGTTGGTGTAGATGTTGTCATATCAATTAGAGTTGCTCCTTTACGAGCATGAGCGATTAGCCCATTCGAACCAAAATAAACCTCTTCTACATCATATGGATAGCCAACCATCGTAATGATGACATCCGCTTTTTCAGCAACCTCTTTTGGAGTATCACACCATGTTGCGCCATTATTGATAAGCTCTATTGCTTTTTCTTTAGATCGATTATAAACAAAAAGCTCATAATTCGCCTTTGATAAATGAAGGACCATACTTTTCCCCATAATGCCTGTTCCAATGAAACCAACCGCTAATTGTTTTTTATCCACTGAAATTCTCCTTTGACAATTAAATATTTTAATATGTACAAAAAAAGAGCCCGTGAAACAGGGCTCTTAAGAAAAGAATAGGGGATGTGAGAAAAAATCTCCAATTTATGCTTAAGCTTATTTTACCCTTTTTAAATATAGATAAACCTATTTAAATTGACTTTATTTTTCCTCCATCTACTAGAAAACTGCTGCCAGTCACATAAGAATTAGCAGCGGAAGCTAAAAATACGACAATATTTGCAAATTCCTCCGGTTCCCCATATCTTTTTAGCGGAATTGTTTGTTTCTCCATTTCTTCCACTTCTTCAATTGATTTATTATTTTTCTCTGCATTAATTTCATCCAAATGTTTCACTCGATCAGTAGCAATCCGACCTGGGCCTAAAGTATTTACCAAAATATTATATTTTGCAAGTTCCATTGATAACGATTTAGACAATCCGACGATTCCCGTTCTAAAAGTATTAGAAAGGATTAGACCTGGTATCGGCTCTTTAATTGAAGAAGAGGCGATATTAATAATTTTCCCACCGTTTTTCTTTAACAATGGCAAACATTCTCTAATAATCCTTATGTAGGATAGCAAATTAAGTTCAAATGCATTCTGCCATTGCTCATCGGAAATTTCTTCAAATCCTCCGGCTGGTGGTCCACCTGCATTATTAATTAAAATGTCTAATGAACCGTATTCACGATCTAATTTGTCCACTACCGCACGTATTTGCCCGGGGTCAGTAATATCACAGCCAATAAAGTCAACTTTTCCAGTCCCAACTTTAGAAAGCTCCTCTTTTACCGACTTTAATTGTTCTTCATTTCTACTAGCCAACAATACGTTCGTTCCTTCTTGTACAAAAACTTTTGCAATAGCTTTTCCTAATCCTTGACTTGAAGCGATAACTAAGGCAGTTTTCCCTTTTAATCCAAGTTCCATTAAACATTCCTCCTTTCTATAAGTATAAACGATTCATGATACACGTTTCATTAATTTTTACAAAATAAAAAAAACAGACGAAATTTATCGTCTGTCAAAAGAAAATAGGGGGAAAAATGAGAAAGAAATTACTCACCTCAAGGATTACCTTCAATTCAATCTTGAGATAATTAACTTTACCACCTATTTCTGATCATTAAACCAATTTCATTTTAACAACTCAATTACAATGAAGTAACATTCTTTACAGCTTCAATTACTTCTTCATTTGTTTGAAGTTGTAAAACTTTTTCAGCTAGTTTTTCCATGTCTGATTTGTTCAGAGAACGAATTTGTGAACGTGCTTTTAAAATAGAAGATGCACTCATCGAAAATTCATCAAGACCAAGACCAAGAAGAATTGGTATTGCGATTTCGTCACCCGCCATCTCACCACACATGCCAGTCCATTTACCTTCTTTATGTGAGGCATCAATAACCATTTTTACTAAGCGTAAAATGGCCGGATTATATGGCTGATACAAATAAGAAACGCGTTCGTTCATGCGATCCGCTGCCATTGTATATTGAATCAAATCATTTGTTCCAATACTGAAGAAGTCAACTTCTTTCGCAAATTGATCAGCAAGGACAGCTGTTGAAGGAATTTCAACCATGATTCCTATCTCAATTTGATCCGATACTGGAATATTTTCAGATTGAAGTTTATCTTTTTCCTCCAATAAAATCGCTTTCGCTTTACGGAATTCATTTAATGTCGCAATCATTGGGAACATAATTTTTAAATTACCGTATACACTTGCACGTAAAAGAGCACGTAATTGTGTACGGAACATATCCTGTTCTTCTAAACATAAACGGATTGCTCTAAAGCCAAGGAAAGGATTCATTTCTTCCGGCAATTTTAAATACGGAAGGTTTTTGTCCCCGCCAATATCTAATGTGCGGACAACAACAGATTTGTTTTCCATACCTTCTAAAACAGCTCTATAGGCTTCAAACTGTTCTTCTTCTGTTGGGAATTGATCTCTTCCCATATACAAAAATTCTGTTCGGTAAAGTCCAACCGCTTCACCACCATTAGCTTGTACACCTTGCAAATCGTTAGGAGTACCAATGTTAGCCGCTAGTTCGACGTGATGGCCATCTTTGGAAACAGTCTTTTCATTTACAAGTTTTGCCCACTCAGCTTTTTGCTGTTCATATTTTTCTTTTTCTTGTTTATATTGATTAATTACTTCTTGTGTTGGATTAATGTGAACTTCCCCATTTAAACCATCTACTATAATAATATCGCCATTTGCAATATCTTCAATGGCAGTCTTCGTTCCAACGACAGCCGGAATTTCGAGTGATCTTGCCATGATTGCAGAATGTGAAGTACGTCCCCCAATATTTGTCGTAAATCCTTGAACGAAGTCACGATTAAGTTGGGCTGTATCAGACGGCGTTAAATCCTCGGCAACGACGATTACTTCCTCTGAAATTAAGCTTGGGTTCGGAATTTTCACATTTAATAAGTGTGAAAGAACTCTTTTTCTTACATCGCGAATGTCGGCTGCACGCTCTCTCATATATTCATTATCCATTTGTTCAAACATCATAATGAACATATCAGTCGTTTCTTTTAATGCACTTTCCGCATTTATTTTTTCATCGTTAATTTTTCCTTCAACAGATGAAATGACCTCCGGATCATTAAGTACGAGAAGATGTGCATCGAATATTGCTGCTTTATCCGCACCAAGTTTTTCATTCGCATGATTTCGTATTACTTCAAGCTCGGAAGTAGCCGAAGCAATCGCGTCTTTAAATCGTTGCACCTCATTTGAACTATCATCAATTTGTTTTTTTTCAAACGATAGATCAGGTTCAACTAAACGGTATGCTTTAGCGATAGCAATTCCATTAGAAGCTGCTATTCCTTTTAATATTGTTGACATTATTCAGCTAAACCTTCTTTTTTCAATAATTCGTCAAGACTTTCTAACGCAGCCGCTTCGTCGCTGCCTTCTGCACTAATTGTAATTTGAGCGTCTTTACCAATTCCAAGAGACATTACACCCATAATTGATTTTAAATTTACTTGTTTTCCGTTATATTCTAGTTGGATTTCAGAGTCAAATTTACTTGCTGTTTGTACAAGCAATGTTGCCGGACGTGCATGAATTCCAGTATCTGCGATAACTTTAAATTGTTTTTGTGCCATTTGTAATATTCTCCTTTATAAATAAATTATATTGTTCTTATAACAAAATAAGCCACCTATCCCATTTCGTCAATAAAAATTAATAGGAAATGAAATAAGACTCTCCAATTGTTAAGGGTACCACGCGTTTAAAAAGATGACAAATTTATTGCTCACTTTATAGTATTACATTATTTTAAAAGGTTATGAATTCCCTTCATTAAGGACCTTTACAGGATTTCTAATTTTGAGTTGTTTTTTATTATTGCACTAAATTAGCTTCTAGGTATTTCTAAATATTTATAAATTACATGGCCATTTCGTTGAGCGATTCCTTGAAAATGTTTAAAGTCCTCCTGTTCAACGAGAACCTTTCGTACATCATAGAAATCTGCATTATCAACATACAACTCCTGAATTTCTCCTGTTCGTAGCTGATTTAGCAACTCCATTATTTTTTCCTGTGTCAAAAGAACCACACTCCATATCGATGATACTAAACAAGCCTTTAATAAAATTAACACATTCCGCATTAATACAAAAGAGCAAAATATTGTTTAAAAACTTGAAAATTTCTATAGAATGGTGCAAACTTAATAGAAGATATTAGAAAATTATAATAAATAACACGAAATGGGGGACGTCAGATGAAAAAAGCCGATGTTGGAAATGTTATTGAATTTAAAAACGGTTTGCGTGGCGTTGTTGAAAAAGTGAATGAAAACTCAGTAATTGTTGACTTAACATATATGGAGAATTATCGAGAACTCGAACTAGAAGAAAAAACGGTTATTAATCATAAAAATTATACGATCATCCAAGAATCAATCCAAGCATAAAAGGACTAAAAAAATTGGCTTGAATAGTCAATTTTTTTAATCCTTTTATTTACATATTGTTCATACGCTCAAATATTTTATTTGCTTTTAATATTTGTTAAAATATACTTTATAAGTTGTTTTGTTTTCTATCGTATAGTCGAGGGGAGTTTACATACAAATGAAACGCAGCGCGGCAGATATTAAGCTGATTTTAGGTATATTGTTAGCGCATGTATTGTTGTATATTACATTTCATGATAAATCAATCTTTTGGTACATATATACTGCAGTATCATTATTACTTATAAGCTATTCTATCGTTAATGAAAAGACCGATGATGATGTATCGACTAAGAAATACTTGTTTAAAGGGATTATTTCCGGCATTGGTTTATATTTAGTCTTTTGGATTGGAGACTGGTTTTTCTCCATCGTTTCTCCATACTTAGAGAATAAAGTAATCAAAACTTATGATTTGCTTTCTCCAAAATGGGTTTGGCATTATTTTGTTTTAGTATTTATTATGGCACCCGGCGAAGAAATCTTTTGGCGTGGCTTTATTCAAAAAAGACTGATGAAACAGATTCAAGGTTGGATTCCTGTTTTAATAACTGCCATTTTAAACGCTTCTGTGTTTATCTATTCAAGTAATATTGTTTTAATGTTCGCCGCATTAGTTGGAGGCATTGTGTGGGGTACGCTTTATTATAAATTTAAAAGCATCCCGCTTGTCGTTATTTCCCATTTAATTTTTGATTTATTGCTAATCGTTGTTCTTCCACTTCATTAAACCTCAAAAAAAGGCTTTGAACCGGCCTATTTTTTGAGGTCTATTTTGTCTTTTTTTACCCATAATAAAATGATAAATAATAGACTTATATAACCGAATAATGGATATAAAAATGAGAGAAGTGTGCCATAATTAATCTTACTAATTAACGTTACAACGGCAATGATCATTATATATATCCAGAACATTTTCAAAGAGATATATCGACGCAGTTGTTTTCCTAGACCATAAATATTCCCAATAATCGATGTGAAAATTTCACCGTAAATTATTGCTACATAAATAAAATAAATACTGCTGAACATATTTTGGACAATAATCGCCATAGGAATATCATACTGGGTTACGTTCGGTAGCATAATGAGTGTAATATGACTGGATATTAAAATAAGGGTTAATAAAACGCCTCCGATAATACCCCCCCATTTGACGATTTCTTTATCATTCACTTCATAGGCAATTGGCACCAGCACAGCTTGGGCTAATGTTAAATTAAGGGCTGCATAGGAAAATGGTGAGAAAAAAAATTTCCATCCATTATCAATCTCCGGAATATGAAAAAATGTATCAGCAAAATTTGGGGCTACGAGTGATTGTGTCATAATGATAAAATTATATAGAACCATCATCGGTACGACGAAAGAATTAACTGCAAATACGCCCTTCGTTCCAATAATCATAATGAGTATCGTTAATCCAATGGTAAGAAATATTCCTATATTTTTATCGATTCCTAAATGATCTTCAAATACGGAACCTGCACCTGAAAACATAACTCCACAAACACCTAACAACATAAACAACATAAATATATTCATCAACTTTGCAATGCTTTTTCCAAATACATATTGATTAAAAATCTCATATGAATGTGCTTTAAGATCAATGGCCTTCACCA
Source organism: Heyndrickxia sporothermodurans (assembly GCF_003055045.1). NCBI lineage: Bacteria > Bacillati > Bacillota > Bacilli > Caryophanales > Bacillaceae > Heyndrickxia > Heyndrickxia sporothermodurans. The sequence continues at coordinate 217 of NZ_NAZB01000047.1, read as the reverse complement.
TGATTTTTGAACCTAATACAATAAATAAATATCCCGCCATTAGAATAGATAAAATTCCGATAAATCCATACTTCGTAAAAAACACAACTATTTCTCTTCCAGTTGCAAAACCGGCTCCAATTACTGTTCCAACATAAACTGCAGCAATTTGACATGCCCCTACCCACTTTTTCATTAACATCCCCTCACATTTGTATCCGTTTTGTCAAAACTTTTA
>NZ_NAZB01000046.1:0-31599 GCF_003055045.1 Heyndrickxia sporothermodurans | reverse complement strand
AGAACTTTTTACAATACCTTTGTATCCACTACTAAACCATATGTACAAGCAATTAAAATTACGACAACAATATATTTTTAATAAAAAGGTCAAAAATGGTCAGTAAAATAGTTTACAAAATATAAAAATGGGTGTATGATAAATTCATAAGGTCAAAGATGGTCAGAAAAACAAACCATCATTTTTTTGATCAAATAGGTCAAAGTTAGTCAAAATCAAATTTTTTCGAAAAACATTTCATTGCTATTTAAGGAGGAATGCTTTTATGAAATGTCAAAAATGTCAAATGAACTTAGCAAACGTCCAATTACGAGTAAATATCAATGGTCATACACAAAATCTCCATCTTTGTTCCGAATGTTATCAAAAGGAATTTGCAATGAAGAAAACACCATTTGGTGGAATTCCTTCAATGAACGGATTTGAAGATTTATTTAAAGGATTGGGAAATTTCTCTGAAGTAAATATGAACACTCAAGAAGCGTCACATACAGGTAATAACAGCTTTCTCGATAAATTCGGTAAAAATTTAACGAATATCGCTAAAGCTGGACTAATCGACCCTGTTATCGGCCGGGATCAAGAAATTAATCGTGTAATAGAAATATTGAACCGCCGTAATAAAAACAATCCAGTATTAATTGGTGAGCCTGGTGTTGGTAAAACAGCAATCGCAGAAGGACTTGCCTTAAAAATTGCAGAAAACAATGTTCCGGCTAAATTAAAAAATAAAGAGGTATATTTATTAGATGTTGCCTCACTAGTTGCAAATACTGGAATTCGTGGCCAATTTGAAGAGCGTATGAAACAATTAATAGGAGAATTGCAGAGCAGAAAAAACATTCTCTTATTTATAGACGAAATACATCTGCTTGTTGGTGCAGGTTCCGCTGAAGGCTCTATGGATGCAGGAAATATATTAAAACCTGCTTTGGCTAGAGGTGAGCTTCAAGTCATTGGTGCGACAACATTAAAAGAATATCGTCAAATAGAAAAAGATGCTGCATTGGAGCGTCGATTCCAACCTGTTCAAGTGAGTGAACCGACAATCGAACAAGCAATCAATATATTAAACGGATTAAAAGAAAAATATGAAAACTATCATCAAGTAAAATATTCTGACGAAGCAATAAACGCATGTGTCAACCTATCACATCGTTATATTCAAGATCGTTATTTACCTGACAAAGCCATTGATTTAATGGACGAAGCAGGTTCGAAATTAAATTTAACTTTCGGTACTACCGATCGTGCAGATATTAAACAGCGGCTTGTTGAAATAGAATCAGAAAAACAAAAAGCATTAGAAAAAGAAGATTATGAAACTGCCGCAAAATTACGTGATGAAGAGGAAAAATTAGAAAAAACATTGAATGCAAATGATCAAACGAATCATTCAGCAATTGTCGATGTATCCCTCATTCAGGAAATTATTGAACAAAAAACTGGAATTCCAGTTGGTAAACTACAAGAAGACGAACAACAAAAAATGAAAAACATTGAGAAAAACTTAGCAAAAAAAGTAATCGGCCAAGAGGAAGCAGTGAAAAAAATTGCTAAAGCGATTCGTCGCAGCCGTGCAGGTTTAAAATCAAAAAATCGTCCTATTGGTTCTTTCCTCTTCGTAGGTCCAACTGGTGTCGGTAAAACCGAACTAACAAAAACATTAGCCGAAGAATTATTTGGTACAAAAGATGCGATGATCCGTCTTGATATGAGTGAGTTTATGGAGAAACATAGTGCATCAAAATTAATCGGTTCACCTCCAGGATATGTTGGTCATGATGAAGCTGGACAATTAACGGAAAAAGTTCGCAGAAATCCGTATAGCATTATCCTGTTAGATGAAATCGAAAAAGCACATCCAGATGTACAGCATATGTTCCTTCAAATCCTTGAAGACGGACGGCTAACCGATAGCCAAGGTCGTACAGTAAGCTTTAAAGATACAGTTATTATCATGACTAGCAATGCAGGTACAGCTACTAAAGAAATACATGTCGGATTTGGTCAAAATAACGCCGTCAAAGAAACAAGCATTCTTGATTCACTCGGTAGCTTTTTTAAACCCGAATTTTTAAACCGGTTCGATAATATTATTGAGTTCCAATCTTTAAAGAAAGAACACCTACTTGAAATTGTTGATTTAATGATTAATGAATTAAATGAATCATTAGCCGAACAGCAAATTTCATTAGAGGTGACAAATGAGGTAAAAGAAAAACTTGCGGAATTAGGATATCACCCTGCATTCGGAGCAAGACCGCTTCGCAGAGTAATCCAAGAGCAATTAGAGGATCGCATTGCAGATTATATTTTAGATCATCCAGATCAAAAAGAATTAGTAGCAACTCTTAAAGACAATACAATCAGCGTTTCCATTAAAAATTAACAAAAAAGGAGAAAAGCGATAAGCTTTTCTCCTTTTTTGTTATAACTTGCTATCATCCACTTGATCTAGCCATTGTTGAATAGTACCAATGACGGATTCCACACATCCATCCTCAAATGGCGAAATAAGATTTGCTTCTTTAACTAGTTCTAAAAACGATTTGCTTCCACCTTGTTTGCATAAATGGATATAATCTTTCCATGCCTCTTCATGATTTTCTTGCGACTTTTTCCAAAATTGAAATGCACAAATTTGGGCAAGTGTATAATCTATATAGTAGAATGGTGATTCATAGATATGACCTTGTCTTTGCCAGAATCCGCCCTTTTCAAGATATTCTAGGCCGTCATAATCACGATGCGGTAAATATTTCGCTTCAATATCTTTCCATGCTTGCTTTCTTTCCGCAGGAGTTGCTTTTGGATTTTCATAAACAAAATGCTGGAATTCATCCACAGCGACACCATAAGGTAAGAATAAAAGTGCGGAGCTTAAATGGGCAAATTTATACTTATCTGTGTCCTCTTTAAAGAATAACTCCATCCATGGATATGTGAAAAATTCCATACTCATTGAATGGATTTCGCAAGCTTCATGTGTTGGCCAATTATACTCAGGAATTTCAAATTGGCGACTAGAATAAACTTGGAAAGCATGGCCGGCTTCATGTGTTAACACATCAATATCACCCGAAGTACCATTAAAGTTTGAGAAAATATACGGTGCTTTGTAATTCTCAATATACGTACAATAGCCACCGCCCGCCTTTCCTTTTTTCGCCACTAAGTCCATTAAATGATTCTCATTCATAAATGTAAAGAATTCATCTGTTTCCTTCGATAATTCCGAATACATTTTTTTGCCATTATCAATAATCCATTCAGGAGATCCTTTCGGAACAGCATTTCCTGATACAAATTGAAAACCTTCGTCATAAAACTTAAGAGAGTCAACACCAATCCGTTCTTGTTGACGTTTTCTTAATTTAGTCGCAAGCGGAACAATATATTCCTTCACTTGGTCACGGAATTTCGCCACCATATCGGCATTATAATCAATGCGTGACATACGATAATAACCGAGTTCAACGAAATTTTCAAAACCAAGTTTTAATGCAATCTCGGTTCTAATCTTTACTAATTCATCATAAATACGATCAAATTCATCCTCATGAGCAACGAAAAATCCAAATTTCGCCTCTACTGCCTTTTTCCTCGTATCACGGTCTTTCGATTCTGTAAACGGATCAATTTGTGCAAGGGTTCTTTCCTCCCCTTCAAACATAATTTTTGCAGAGGCAATTAGCTTAGTATACTCAGATGTAAGTTTATTCTCCTTTTGTAATAAAGGAATAATCTCAGGAGAAAATGTTTTTAACTTTCCTTCTGCTAAATCAAAAAGCTGCTTCCCCCACCTGTTTTCAAGTTCTGTACGAAACTCAGATGATACTAACGCTTGGTAGTATTCAGATGATAGACCTTCTACCAACGGCATAACTTCATCCATATAATCGTTTTCAGCTTTATAAAATTCATCATTCGTATCAATCGTATGACGAATATAGCAAAGATTAAACATCGTTCCTAGCTCATTGCTTATTTTATTAATATTTTTCATTGCTTCACTTTGCTCTTCTACATTTTTTGCATGTTTAAATTTTTCAAGTTCTTTATGAAAAGACGCTTCTACTTCTTCCATATTCGGTCTTTTGTATTCATAATTCTCGAATTTCACACTCATTACATACACCTCACTAAAATTATTCAATCCATGATTTATTCGATATAGATAGTTAGAATACCTCCTTTTAAATGAAAAAAGCATTTCTTCGGTCAAGAAATGCTCATTTCACTATCATAAGTGGGGAATATTTAATCCAATCTTTTTTAACGATTCAATTGCTACTTCCTTCTCATCCGGACTTAAAACGGACATCACTTGATGAATTCGATCTTGATGTTCCGGGAAAATGGATTCGATAAATTGTTTTCCTTGATCAGTAATGTGAGCAAATGTAACCCGTCGATCATTTGCACATCCTACACGTTCAATAAGTTTTTTCTTTTCCAATTTATCTACTACGTACGTAATACTTCCACTAGCTAATAATATTTTATCCCCAATTTGTTGTAATGGCTGATCGCCTTTATGATAGAGTAGTTCTAGTACAGCAAATTCTGTCGGATTTAAGCCGTTTTTCTGAATAAATTCATTCGTATATTCATTTACGGCCCGAAATGCTCTAGATAATACAATAAATAATTTTAACGATTGCTGAACTCCATTATCCATTCAATCCATTCCTTTACCTTTTACATATGAAAAACTATAAGATTTCTATTATTTTAATACAATTTATACTATGATAAAAGAGTAATTATCTAAATAGAGGTACTTCCATGAAAAATAATCTTAAAAAAATGTCACTATATTTTACTTTAGTTCTCGTTCCTGCTCTATTGATGACTCTATCATATGGGTACTATAGCTTTAAAAAAAATAATGAAAAATCAATTATGCAGACAGAACGTGATGCATCCATTTATCAAAGACAGTTGGATCAAGTAATTGGAGAAACAATAAAAAGTTTAGAGGTATTGGCAATAACATTTGAATCAAATTTTACTAATGTTTCCGATGTGAAAACAGCTCTTAATACAATTAGCGGGAAAGACCCGCGATACGGAGGAATCTATTTTTTAGATAAGAACGGAAATGTCATAACTGGAACAAATGACTATTTGAAACAATACAATCTTAAAAATCAAAGCTATATTAAGACGGTGTACCAGACTCATCAATCCGTCGTATCCGATCAAGTGGAAACATTATCAAACAATAAAAAAGTCATCGCCATCGTAACACCGGTAATAAAGAATAATGTCGTACAAGCAATAATCGTGGCACATATCCGCACAGATTATATCGTTAATATTATTCAAATGTTAACACCTAATACATTTGTGCATGTTGAAAGTGAGCAGGGAGTTCCTATTTTTTCAACGGATGATTCATTAATGCTTAATCCAACTAAACATTATGTCAGTACATCACTGGAAAGGGTACCTTGGAAAATCACATTAATTCCAAAAACGACAAAAATTAAATCTGTTGTCATTAAAACGTTTATATTTTTCTTAATCATTACGACTATCATACATGTTATTTATTTATTTTTCCATTCATTGTCAATCAAACGACAAGCAGAACGTGAAAAAATTCAAAATGATGCTCAAAAGTTAGAACTTGTAGGTACTCTTGCAGCGAGTACAGCCCATGAAATCCGAAATCCGTTAACTGGTATTAAAGGACTCGTACAATTATTATCAGAAAAATATAAAGATCCGAAAGACCAATTTTACTTTTCGGTTTTACACAAGGAAATCAATCGAATCAATCAAATTGTTAATGAATTCCTCATACTCGGCAAGCCTACCGTTCAAAAAATGGAAAAAATTGATTTAGACCAAGTGATTAATGACTTAAACCCATTAATTTATTCCGAGGCAAATTTATATAATGTCCACTATTCTTATCAAATTAAATCTGAGGAAATAACAGTATTGGCAACAATTGACCAATTAAAACAGGTTGTCCTAAATATAACAAAAAACGCCCTTGAAGCTATGCCAACAGAAGGCAAATTGTTACTTAATCTAGAAAAAAAAAGTAATCATGCTTATGTTTCTATTTCTGATAATGGAACAGGAATTTCCCCAGAAAACTTAAAAAAAATCTTTACGCCTTTTTTTACTTCAAAGGAAAACGGGACTGGTCTTGGTTTAGTCGTATGTAAAAGAATTATCGAATCATTTGATGGGAATTTGTCAATAAAAAGTGAATTAAATAAAGGTACAGAAGTATTAATTACCCTTCCTATTTATAAAGGTTAATCTCGGTTAGGAGATTAACCTTTTTAATTATATACAGTGATGTATGAAACTAAAGGTGGGATTAATAGAGTCTAGTTCATTGATGATCAGTGAGGGTTATGCATGGTATATAATACTCTTTTAAATGGCTTTTAGTACGTTATATTTCACAACTCTCTTATTACTAAGCTTTTTATTTTTATATATAATAAATGAAGCTCCCCTGATAACGACTGGTTTCATACTTCTATCTTTTGATTGTTGGAATTTTTGATATTCATTCAAAAGCTCGTCTAATTCCTGAGAGCAAAAAATAGTTTTATCATTTGTTAACCCATATCGTTTTCCAAGTTGAATCATTTCTTCCCTTTTTACTTGAATTTGTTTTAAATATCTTTTTTCTTTTATTGCATTACTATAGGTATACACTTTTCATTCTCCTTCAATTTCATTCTCATGTCGAATTTTTTCGACTACCTTGTGAATTATCGCAGGTATACTCATAAAAGTAAATAGATTCGCAATATTAGACATTCTTTTTACAAATTTTCTTTAGTTCTACATAGAATACGATTGTTTTTCGACATTTCTCCGTAATATTCCCGATTTTTCTACACTCTTTTTTTACGTTTCTCTACTAAAAATTCTATTAGAAACAAAAATTAATCCCTTTTTATGAAAACTATTAACATTGAGGTTTTGTGCAGACTCCTATAAAATATATTAGGATAAGATAGTAACTTAAATCTCATGCATATTTGAAAGAAGAGGTAATACACATTCATGAAAATCATTGCAAGTACATTAAATGCTAAATACATTCACACGAATTTGGCCATTCGTTATTTAAAAGCTGCAGCAGCACCGGAATATAATATTGAACTTGCCGAATACACGATCAAAGACCCCGTGATGAATATTGTTTCTGATTTATTTACAAAAAAACCTGATGTCCTTGGGTTCAGCTGTTACATTTGGAATATTGAAGAAACCATTCGAGTCATTCAAATGTTAAAAAAAATTATGCCGGAACTAACGATTGTACTCGGTGGACCGGAAGTATCCTATGATACGACGTATTGGCTTAAGCGTTTACCGGAAGTTGATTTCATCGTAATGGGTGAAGGTGAAGAAACATTTAAACAGCTCCTTAATGAAATCCAAGGAAAGAAAGATTTCAAGCAAGTTCACGGCATTGGCTATATGGAAAATGGGAAGATGATTATCAACCCGATTCGCAATAAAATTGATCTTCGTGAGCTTCCATCACCTTATCGATTTGAAGAGGATCTCCCCCATCTTTCAAAACGAGTGATCTATATTGAAACAAGCCGCGGATGTCCGTTTAATTGTCAATTCTGTCTCTCATCTATTGAAGTGGGCGTTCGATATTTTAATCGTGAAAAAATTAAAGAGGATATTCGTTTCTTAATGAAACACGGTGCAAAAACAATTAAATTTGTCGATCGAACATTTAATATTAGTAGAAGTTATGCAATGGAAATGTTTCAGTTTCTCATTGATGAGCATACACCGGGAACTGTCTTTCAATTTGAAATAACCGGAGATATAATGCGTCCGGAAGTAATTGACTTTCTAAATAAAAATGCCCCAAAAGGATTATTCCGATTCGAAATTGGTGTTCAATCAACAAATGATTTAACGAATGAATTAGTGAAAAGAAGACAAAATTTCGAAAAACTTACGCGGACCGTTACAATGGTGAAAAACGGAGGTAAAATTGATCAGCATCTCGACCTTATCGCAGGGCTTCCTGAAGAGGATTACCAATCATTTCGAAAAACCTTTAATGATGTGTTTGCATTACGTCCGGAAGAACTTCAATTAGGCTTTCTTAAGATGTTGCGCGGAACAGGTTTGAGGATTCGCGCAAAAGAACATGACTATATTTATATGGATCATGCCCCTTATGAAATTTTAGGGAATAATATTCTTTCATTTGATGATATAGTTCGAATAAAACAAGTAGAAGATGTATTAGAAAAATATTGGAATGATCATCGTATGAATGAAACGATTGAATATTTAGTTACAAATGTTTTTGAAACACCATTCGATTTCTTCCAACAATTTGGTACTTATTGGGAAGAACAAGGATGGAGCAGAATTGGCCATCAACTGGAAGATTTGTTTAGAAGATTGTTATCTTTCTTAAAAGCTAACGAAGAAACAAGTGAACATATTGAAATTATCGAAGGATTAATGAAATATGATTACCTTCTTAATCAAAGATACAAGCCTCGGAAATCCTGGTGGGAGGATCGAGTAAATAAAGATGAAAGAAACACTATCTTTAACGATATCAACACGAATCCGCAACAGTTAGGTGAGAACTACGAGCATCTTCAATTAACGCAAAAAGATCTTAATAAACATACAATTATTGAAAAGATTCCATTTAACTTACATCACTATCACACAACAAAAAAAATAAACCGTGAAGATAGTTATATGCTTGTTTATTTTGATCCAAAGACCGGAAAATCATCTATTTTTAGCTCAATAAAAAAGTAGCCGCTTCATGCAGGCTACTTTTCCTTTTTAGGAGTCTTTTCCTCGTTTTCTTTTCGTCCGGCGTCCTTTGCTGCCTCATAAAACTTTATCGCATTTAGATCTCCTATTTCAACACCAAATTCTTCTTGAACATTGCCTTTCCCGTTGTTTTTCTTCATTTTCCTTTACGGCCTTGTTTAGAATTTCGGTTTGCATGTTTTGCTGTTTCTTCACCATTCGCAAATTCCGCAGAAAACTCAGCCTCTTCTACATTCCTTTTTGGTGTATGACTATGTTTCACTGCGGCATTCACTTCAGCCTTTCGCTTTGCCATCTATATCCCCTCTTTTGACTATTTTATGGTACACCAATAGTTTTTTCCAAAACCATTTTGAATAAACCAAAAGAGATTATCCAATTATTAGTCGTTCCTTAGGATAATGATAATTATTCGATTGATCTCTTCCACCCATCATGTACATTAACGAAACAATTCCTACTCTTCCAATAAACATCAAAACAATTAATAAGCACTTACCAAATATCGACAAGTCAGGAGTTATTCCCAATGATGCTCCTGTCGTTCCAAATGCGGAACAAACCTCGAAAATTATTGAAAGCAAACTTTGATGTTCTGTTATGGATAAAAGAATAACCGAAACGATACAAATAAATGAAGCAATGACAAATACAGCTAATGCCTTTAATACATCCATCTCATGAATTTCCCGCTTGAAAATCTTTATATTTCGATTTCCTTTTGCAAAATGAATAATAAATAAAACAATTATCGCAAACGTTGTTGTCCGGATTCCTCCCCCAACTGAACTTGGCGAAGCACCAATAAACATTAATCCCGACATAATTAACAATGTTGGAGAGGAAAATTGATTAATATCTGCTGTTAAAAGGCCCGCGCTTCTCGTTGTATTTGATTGAAAGGTAGTATAGAAAAAAGCATCATACCAATCCTTTCCTTTTAAAAATAAATCCTTTTCTAACAAAAATATGGCTATTGTTCCAAAAACAAATAATATTCCATAGGTTGAAGTCGTTATTTTCGTAAATAATGAAAAGTAAAATTTAGGTGCGTTTTTCTTGCGTAATAAAAATTCTTTAAGCTCCAATAAAACAGGAAAGCCAATTGCCCCAAGGGTAATGAGGATCATATTAATAAATTGTACAAAATAATCTTTAGCAAACGGTATAAGCGATTGTCCAGTTAAATCAAATCCTGCATTCGTGGTTGCACTTACTGAAGCAAATAATCCGTGCAAATAAGCATCTTTCCAATCAGAATAATAAGTTAAAAAATATGTCCCTAATATTAAGGCTCCGCTTAATTCAATCATTAAAATTAAAACCAAAATTAATTTCAACATTTTAACTAAACCAGAAAGATTTGTTTGGTTTTGGTCTGTCATAATAAGTTTACGCTGTTTCAAACCAATCTTCTTTCCGAGGATTAGCCAAAAAAACGTTGTAATTGACATAATTCCTATTCCACCAATTTGCAGAATTAGCATTAATATAAATATTCCACTTGTACTGTATGTCTCAGATATATTTATTGTCGATAGTCCTGTTACACTTACTGCACTCGCTGCTACAAAAATTGTATCAAGGACACTAATATGGACCCCTGGTTTATGAGCAAAAGGAAGACTAAGAAAGATCGACGAAATAGAAACAGTTAAAAAATAATAATATACAATTAATTGAAACGGCGTTAATTTTCTTAATTTCGTTTGTAAATAATGTCTCATTAAACAAGATTCCTTTCCTACCAATGAATCAAATTCTTACTCCTTCTAATATATAGAAGAATGGCTGCGATTAAAAGGAAAATTATTTCAATAACATTTTAGAACTACTTAACTTCATTACAACCTTTTACCATTCATGTTTATCACATTTATTAAACATAATAGTAATACAAGATTTTTATTAATTTTTGAAAGGGGTATTTAAAAAATGGCAAGAAGCAGCAATAAATTACTAATCCCAGGAGTAGAACAATATTTAGATCAAGTGAAATATGAAATTGCCCAAGAATTTGGAGTCAATCTTGGTTCAGATACCGTTTCACGTGCAAATGGATCGGTAGGCGGAGAAATTACAAAACGTCTTGTTAAACAAGCTCAGTCCGAACTTTCCGGTAAATAAAATAAATTAAAAATAAAGAGTAATCCGCTTTCAAGGACTTACTCTTTATTTTTGTGATTTTTCCCATGAATATTATGTTTAGGTTTATGATTGCTTCTTTCAATTTTATATTTATGCTTATTTCTCGGTTTATGTCTGTCTTTAGCGGTATGATGCGGATCAAATTTACCTTTTCTATACTTTTCTCTATGTTTCCAGTGACTTTTTTCATAGTCCTTATGTAAGTAGTCTTTTTTTAAGTCTGAATGAATATCTTTTTTTCGGTTATTTACTTTTTCCCGATTCTTTATTTTGTAATCTTTATGATGCCTGATCACATTATTAAAGCGTTTAGAATGATTTTCTTTTTTTGTTTTTTTAACAGGAGAAGCACTCATTTTTGTTGCAGGCAACTTATCTATTTTCTTATTCGTATGTTTATTTGGAGTTATTTTAATCCCATTTTCAATTTTTTTAATTTGAGTTTCTTTTTTAATTGAATTTTGGTCATCTATTGATTTATTTTTTCTTTTTTTCTCTACAATGAATTTACCAGGAGAAATACCTTTTTCACGTGCAGTTTTTCTTTCTTTTATAGATCCTTTTACGACTTCAATTTTAGCTTCTATCTTTTTAGCGGCGGTTTGAACTTCTTGAATTTTTTGATCAAGTAAATCATCCTTTGATTGTTCTTCTTTGTTTATTATAGAAGCTATGACAATGTTCTGTTTTTGTTTTATGTAGCCCATTGTAATACATGTATCCATAATTGTTTTAGCAACATTGGCAAAAGATTGATCTTTATCAAATTTAGTAGATGTTAATACCTTCTCGCCTATCTCATTATACGCATTCGTTCGAATGACATGGAAATTTTTATCTAATACAAACTCGATACTTGGATTCATATCCATCGTCACATAAGCATATGCCGAATCTTTTTCAAATGGATTTAAAAGCATCAAACCTATTATAAATATAGCAACTAGTGCGGACGCGCACGACAATAAAGTATATTTGCTCCGCCTCGCAAGTTTTCTTTCATCTGTTTCAAAATAAATTTCTTCCCCGATATCGTATGTATTTTCTGTTTTCTTACCTTTAATAAATTCCCCTTCAGGAGTCAGCATGACCAAGTGCTTACTCTTTATTTCTAATATGACACCCTTTTTCATTGTGATAACCGCCCTTTTACGTACTCCCTTAAATAAACAAAATCCAATGAAATAATTAAAGCGATGGCAATAATATATTTTCGATTACGTTCTAATGTTTTCCGACTGACATTCACTTTGCTTTCGAGCATTTTAATTGGTAATCTTTTTTTATCGTTCAAATAATGTAGAAGCTCTGGATCATTAACCAATGTTTTGGCAACTTGTATCGCATTTATTCTAGCATCTTCATGTTTAGGTGAATGTTTTATCAAATCCTTAAATTTTAATCCAAACGTCTGCAAAAGATTGGCAAATCGATTAATTTCGTCTTTTCTCTTTTCGTTATCTATGTTTCGATTATACTCCTCAACAGATAATGTATTTTCAAAAGTCAGAGAGCTTTCATCCTCATTTATCCCTCCATCGAAGCTTAAATCTTTATATTTATTGTTACTTCTAAGATAATCAATCACTCTTCTTTTAATAATGACTTCTGCAAAAGATAAAAGAGAAGCACCTTTACTTTCATCAAACTTAAGTATCGAGTCATGGAAGGCAATGAGTCCAATGCTAAATTCATCATCACTATCATTAATATAGTGCTTACATACTGAAGAAACAGTCTTCTTGATGAATGGCTGGTAGTCTTGAAGTAATTGATTTAATATATTTTCATCACCATGTTGGGCCAATAGAGCCATTTCTTCTAATGATATTTGTTTCCGATCTTGCACTAAACAATTTAGCATGAAAAATTCACCTCATTATCCACTAATTATAGCATGGAAGAGGTGCGTAATAAGTTTTCTATCTATTTACAAATTTGTTTCACCATACATTTCGAAAATCAACTTCGTTTTTTTGAGGGTTTCTAACAGAACAAAAAGAAAAACTATTGGAAATTAATAACATATTAATCCAACAGTTTTTCTTTTTTCCTTAGCTTATGCACTTTGTCTAATTTGTTGTTGATCTTTTTTACGTGATACTAAGTAGCCGCTTACGGCAATTCCTATGAGTACTACCCAGAAAATAAGCTTCCATGCAAGTGATTCTGGAAAATGTTTATCTAAAACATTCACACTTGGATGCGCCAACGTAAATACTGCTAATTTAACTCCTACCCAACCGACAATTAAAAATGCTGCCGTTTCAAGACTAGGGTATTTTTGTAATAGATTAACAAACCATTTTGCGGCAAAACGTATGATGACTAAACCAATAATGCCTCCGAGCAGCATGACTAAAAACTGCCCACCATCAATGCCGCCAATTTTCGTCCAACCAGTTGGTTTCAACGTTACAGCTAGAGCAACAGCTGCTAACATTGAATCAATTGCAAAAGCAATATCAGCAATCTCTACTTTTAAAACAGTCATCCAGAAAGAAGGCTCTTTCTTTTTACTATCTTTATTTTTAATATTTGTTTTACCGGTTTTGTGTTTAACAATATGGTGTGTCGCAATATAAAGCAAATATACTGCTCCTATTGCTTGAATTTGCCATACATTTACTAATAATGAAATTAAGAATAATGCCGTAAACCGAAACACAAATGCTCCAAAAAGGCCATAAAACAAAGCTTTTTTTTGTTTTTTTTCAGGCAAGTGTTTAACCATCACAGCCATAACTACCGCATTATCTGCGGCTAGGATTCCTTCAAGTCCAATTAAAATTAATAGTACCCAGCCATATTCTAATAACATTGAAACGTCCATATAAGATTCTCCCCTTTTTAATTTAATGAAGTGTGACGAAAAACCCTATAAAGACAAAAAGACCTCTGCCTATTATAGGCAAAGGTCTTGCTAGACATTATTCATGTCAACAAAGCCGATGGATTTTACACCCATGTAATGACGACTTTGTTTTAAATGTTTAAGTCACAAATTATCGTGTCTTAAATCATTTAACGCTACTCCCCTTTGACATTCGTCAAAAGCTATTTAATTATATTTAAAGTATATGGGAGTTTGCGCTAAATTACAACTCTAAATTTCTGAAAAAATTAATAGTTTTCCTTTTTCGTCCATAAAATGATATAGCGAATGATAAAACCTATGAATAAACCCGGAATTAAGAAAATCATTGGTAGAAAGATAGGACCGATAAAAATACTTTTTACCGTTACAATTGGCGAATACATTAGTCCAATTGTAACAAAATAAGCGCCAAATGCAAATGGGAGGTAATCATATTTTTTTGGATTTTCCCGTGTCACTTTATAAGCATCCCACATTGCAAACATATACAAACAAGGGTAAAACATTAACCACTGATAGTCAATAATATTAGCGGCTTCGGATGTTTTTCCCAAAAAACTTAGCATAATACCTTTATTAAAATGGCTTTTAACATTTATTATAAATTCAAGTCCTACGAATAATATCCCTTTAATATAGGAGCCGGATAATAATTGTGAAAATCCTGGTAAAGCAACACTCCACAGAATAGCTTCTAATGGTTCGTTTTTTTTCATATTACTTTTAGGAAAATTCAGTAGTTTTTGTATCATTAAGCACAGGGGTAAATTCCTCTTCCATCTCATAGGTAGTCATTCTTTCAGGAAAGCTATCGCTTAAATAACCAATCCAAAAACTTGAAAAATCCAACTCTCTCCAGTCATTTTTTCCCATAATTTTTCCTCCTATCATAACCATATAATTACCAAATAGCGAATAATTATTCTTATTGAAAGAAACAAATAAAGAAAATAATGTTCTTAGGAGCGGAGCTTTTTATAAATGAATTTAACGATCCAGAAGCCCATATTTTTTTTTAAATCGAAGGAGTATTTTAATCCACGCTTTACCAAAAACAGCGAGAAAAAAAACATTCGAAATCGCATGAGCTAGATCAAAGTATAAACTTGTACCAAAGGAAGCAAGAATATGTGAAATCGTAATTTGGTCCATATTCCCCACAAAAAACCATATATTCATAACCCAACCAAATAATATTCCTGAAATAAACCCAAATATGTATCTCCCAATTGACCATTTCATAAATTTTGTGTGGCGCAATAGACCTGCTGCAAGGCCAATCATTCCCCAAGAATACATTTGCCATGGGGTCCAAGGACCTTGGCCTAGAAAAAGATTTGAAACTAGCGCAGCTAATGCGCCAACAACAAAACCACTTTCAGCACCTAAGGCTAAACCTGTAATAATAATGACAAATGTCGTTGGCTGAACACTAGGAATGGATGCAAATGGAACTCTTGATACAGCAGCAATCGCTGAAAGTACAGCGAGTAAGACAAGCTCTCTTCCCGATACTTTTCTTCGTTCAAATCGAATAACGAATGGTAAAAACGTTAGCATGACGAATAAAACGCTAACAAGCATAAAATGATGCTGAATAAAAAGTGTTACGAGAATAAGCATGATTGACAGCATTAACGCAGAGCTCAGTAATATTACTTGATGACGCGCCATTTTGTTCTTGCCTCCTCCACTGTCAAAACATTTGGAGCACTGCTTCCTCTAATCATTCGATTAATTGTTGTCGTATAAAAAGTATTTCCCGAAAAAAAACTATGTACAGGTGCGGTTACAGTTATGTTTCCTTGGAATAACATTGCACATCTTGTCGCATACTGCGCGGCAAATTCGATATCATGGGTAATTAATACAATTGTCACCCCTTTTTCCCTTAAACGAACTAATAACTCTCCAAATCGTTTTTTTGCATCGGGATCCAAACCTTTTGTCGGTTCGTCGATTAACAGTACTTTTGGATTAGTCAGCAATACACCAGCAAGTGCTGCTTTTTGTAATTCTCCACCGCTCAAATCATATGGATGTCTATTTGCTAGGCTGGCTAATTGAAACCATTCAAGAAGTTCCTTCGCTCTCGTTTTTCCTTCATTTAGTTTATGCTGTTTAATAATTTCATCAAGTTCAGCTTCCAATGTGTCGTGTAAAAAGAATAATTTAGGGTTTTGCGGTAAATATCCAATATTTAAAGGATCGTGTTTTTTCATTCTTTTCCCTTTATAAAGAATCGATCCCCCTTGGGGCTTTTCTATTCCCGCCATTATTTTTAAAAGGGTAGACTTTCCTGTCCCGTTTGCACCAACAATCGCCAGTGCCTCTCCCTCAAAGACCGAAAGAGACGTACGATCCAGTATTTTTCGTTGATCTTTAGTATATTGAAAATCAATATTTTTCATTTGCAATAAAGGCGTACCTTCAGGAATTTCTTCTTTACTATTCGTTCGTACCTCTTCAATATTAAGTTGTTTTACCCACAGTTTTCCTTCTTTAACTGTAAGAGGAAGCTCTCTTTCTTGGATATTTAATGAATGCTCCAAATACAAAATGGCGGGACTAGGTAAGTATGAGTACAGTTTATTTTCAGCATTATTACCAATCCTTAGTGAAACATTGCGAGGTGTACTATCAAAAATGACTTTTCCTTGCTCGAGTATTATTGCTCGATCGGCCAGTGCAAATAATTCTTCTAAGCGATGTTCAGCAATAATAACAGTAATTCCAAATTCCTCGTTCATACGATGCAGCATTCCGATAAATTCCTTAGCCGCAACTGGATCCAATTGGGCTGTTGGTTCATCAAGCAATAATATCCTTGGCTCTAATAGGAGGATTGAAGCTAAATTGACAAGTTGCTTTTGACCACCTGAAATCTCATATGTCTTTTTTTCCAACAGATCATCTAAGCCAAAAAAGTGGACCATCTCAGCTACTTTTTTCCTCATATATTCAGTCGAAAAACCGATATTTTCCATTCCAAATATTAATTCTTCCATTACTTGATCCATCACTAATTGATTTTCCGGATCTTGAAAGACCATACCGAGCTCTCTTGCCGCTACTTCAGAATCTAATTGAAAGATTGGTTGGTCATTATAGTAAATATCACCGGAAACTTTCCCATGGGGAGACACTTCCTTTTTTAATAAACGCAGGAGGGTAGATTTTCCACTTCCAGATGCTCCACATAAGACAATGAAGTCGCCTTCATTTACATAAAATGACACATTGTCCAGTGCGGGACTTCGTTCTTCCGGATAATGAAAACTTATATTTTTCGCTTCCAATAATGCCATCTTAATGCCTCCCTGCCTTCTATTATCAGTGGAAAACTAATGTACAACATAAATATTATAAGGAAAAACCACTCTCTACCGATTAATCTTACAGTTTCCAAAATAGGATTAATCGCTAGAACATTATCACCTAGATACCATCCGAAAATTGAAATGCTTCCTAGTATGACAATAAATCCTAAAGCTAGCCAATCTTTGCTATGCATTTGATACGGTGTATACCGGCTTCTTTTTTTCACCCCGTACCCTCTTGCAATCATCGAATCTGCTGTTTGGATCGCTTCTTCTAATGACCAAGTTAACAAAATTTGAACTAGTTGAACACCATTTTTTGCGCGTAATTTTAAAGGACCTTCCGCTACAGATAGACCCCTTCCTTTTTGAACCTGTTGAATTTCCTGCAGTCTTCGTTTTAACAACGGAACAAATCGTATAGCTAACATAGCTAGTAATGCCCATTGTGGTAGCCATTTTGAAAATAAAAAAAGAAATTTATTCGCTGTTATCACAAGATTATAAGAAGCGAATAATATCATTAAGCATAATAGTGAAAGTGAAAAAATAACCCCTTGAATAACCGCTTCAAGCATGATCGGATTTTGTCCAAGATAAAATAAGATATATGTACCACGATGATTAATAAGAGGATTAATGATTATAAAGAACATTGAAACAAAGAGTAGCATTTTCCACCATTGTCTAATTGCTTTTCCCCTATCTAAACTAATATTTACACCAATGAGAATGATTGCTCCAACAAACAAAAACACTGGATGCTTTGAAAGCATAACCAGTGCCGCAGCCCCGATGTAGTAAAGAAAACATACGAAAGGATGAAACGATCGGAATCCCCTATTATTTTTTACTATAGTCTGTCGTATAGATCCACTCAATTCGATCACCATTCTTTACAGTTACTACTCCAGCACTACGATTTAATAATACGCCATTTTTTTTAACTGTCCAACCGCTCATTGGACCTAAATCAAATTCAAAAAGGTTCGCTATCCCTTGTACATAGGCGGTCGCACCGCTTCCTGTCACACTTATGGGGATTCCCTTTTCTTTAAGGATTTTTCTCGTTGCTGTAAGCATTGTATCACCGTTATTTATAACTACTTTTGTTTGCGAAAGAATCGTTCCTGTTTTTTTATCCCCTTCAATACTTATCTGAACACTTGATAGTGGGGTTGCCGCCTTTTTCGGATGATTATTTTGCTGTTTTGCCGTTTCTTTCGGTTGAGACGTTTGTTTTTTTGTTTGTTTTCTTGTTTCCTTTTTCGTTTCTTTGGTCTTATTCTCTATTGAAGCTTGTTTTCTTTCAGCAGATTTTGGCTTCTTTTCAGTAGTAGTTTTACTACTATTCATGTTACTATCTTTATTCGTTTTACTCACATTTTGGCTATTCGTTTTTTCTTCTTTCTTATTACTGCTTTCATTCGTAGTTGATTTAGACGTTTGCACTTCTTGCTTTTTTTCTCTTTCATCACTACTATTGTCCGCTTCCTTTTGTAAACCATTTTCGTTTGTATTACTTGCTGTAATGTTAGTTGCTTTGCTATCTTCCGTTATAGGTTTTACTTCATCCTTTTGACATCCTGCGATCAAAAAAATAGTCAAAGATGCAAGTAGCAAAACGGCGAAAGATTTCAACAGTTTCATTCAATCCATCTCCTATGTTGTTTTTGGATAAGCATAAATAATATACCTATTCGGCGCGTTCCCAATAAAATGAAAAGGATAACAAGTTGTGAGTACAAGCTCTTCTTTAGGTGCTGTTGAATGGATGATTGTTCGATCTTCTGCATCTACTACCTTTGTCCGTTCCACTATATACGTAAAAGTTTTTCCTTGATAAGTAACAATCAGTGGATCTCCTTCTTTCAACTCACCAAAACGTCTAAATACAGTATCACGATGACCAGAAAGAACAATTTGGTCATTTCCCCCAGGAAGTGCCGATTTACTAAAATGACCGACTCCCTTTTTAAGCTGTTCGTCAGTCGTTCCTTCTACAATTGGAAGCTCTGCATTCAATGTTGGAACTTCTAATATCCCTAATACATGTTTATCGACAGATTGAGTAGTTCTATTAATTCCGGGTTTTTCTAAAAATTTTATTGGCGTGAGTTCCCTAGCCTGCTGAAGAGCCAGCACTTGCGAGTGTTGGCTCTTCAAAATTTTCCAGCCACTGAAAAACACACAAAATAGACCCGCTATCAATAGAATCAGTGCTGAAATTTTTTTCATTTTATATCATACTCTCTTTTTGCGGGCATTTACATACAATACACCGCCTAAAATAATTAAGATCACACCAAAAATAAGAATATTGTACGTATTTGTTGCTGTATTTGGTAATCGTTCACCTTTAGTTGTTTTTTCCGACTGCTGATTCGTATCTTTCGGTAGATTATCGTTGGTTGTTTTTGGCTTTTCATTTGGCTTTTCATTTGGTTTATTAGATGATTGACTTCCTGCAAATTGATAAATCGAGCCTTTGCCATCTAAATAATCATTGTAAGCCGTTAACCCTAATAATGCTTGTACTGTTGCAATAATGTTAGATTCATTGTCAGTTATAATATGTGCAAATCCGCCATCTTTTTGTTTAAAAGAAAGTAAATGCTGAACTAGATTTACCCCTGATTTTGTAAACTGTTTCCCATTCGGGTCAACGCCAATGGCCGTTAAACCAATTATCACTTGTGATGTTGTTTCACTGGCATCCCCACCATTAATAGCGCTGCTAAAGCCTCCATTTTTATCCTGTTTGCTCGATATCCATTCCACGGCACTGTCAATAGCGGATTTTACCTTTTCTTGACTTTTATATGGAGATAGCGCAGCAAGTGCCATCGCCGTAATATCTACACTTGGACTATCGCCATATAGTGGCCAACCACCATCTTTTAACTGATTTTTAAGCAGGTAATCGAGTAATTTTTCTCTAGTCCATTCGGCATCAGTCGGAACCTTATACTTACCACTATCTAGCGCTAATAAAGCATAAATAATTCCATTCGTACCTTGATTGGTCATTCGTTCATTCTCATATATTTTCTTAATTAGGTTGTACCCAGCGAAATTAGATGCATCTTTTCCCGCAGCTGTAATACCAATAGCTAATCTTTCATAATCAGTTACGTTACGAAAAGTTCCGTCATTTTCTTTAAGTAAGTTTTCAATATTTTTCAAATAGGAATCTGGTACAGTATGACCGGATTTTTTCAATCCAACAATCTCAAATTCATTGCTTCCGCCATTTTTTAATATATAGTTGGCCGTTGATTTAAGCAGTGCTTCTACTTGTTTCTTTGAAATTTTTGTTTGTGTATCATCTATTTTCCCATCTGAATTATTGCTATTATCAGGTTTTTCATTTTTATCATTTGTATCGGTAGGAGGTTCAGTTCCAACTACATTTAAATGAATTTTATCTTTATCCTTAATTTGATAAGAGGATAAACCAACTTCCATAGGTTTTCCGTTAAGTGAAATTGACCAATAATCACCTTCTGCAAGTTTCGTATTGCCAATATTATTTACAAAACCAAAGAAACTCGAATCGACAGTAGTTTTAAGTTCAATTTTTTTTGTCTTTGCTGCAAGTTTTAATGCTGCATAAGCATTCGTACCTTCAACAACTTCAACCTCTGTTTCAGGTAAAACTTCCTTTTTATTTTTATCCTTAGCAGTAATTTTTGCTTTTATTGTTTTAGCTGGATAACTAACTACTTTTAATAAAAGATCATCACCATTTTGGACCGTATAACTCGATGCCCCTACTTGTGATTCACTACCATTAATATAAAAACTCCAATAAAAACCGCCATTTTCATATTTCGGTTCCGAATCACCAATCTTTACGATTTGTTCACCGAAATTCGGATCAACTTTCGTTTGAAAATCTACCTTTTTCTGTTTAGCTAATTCCTTTAAAACAGTGATTGCTTTTTCATCCTTTTTTAACTTAACAACAGATGTAGAAATAATCGGTTTCCCATCTTTATCTAATACTGTGACCATTGCTGCGTTATTTAACGTTGCAGCTGACGCCCTTTGCCCGCCGAATAGTGTCCACTGCAATGAAAGAAGTAGCACTGCGGTCAAAATAGCAAGTATTCGCCTCTGAAAAATCCTTTGTTTCACATGTTTCCCCCCCAATTAAAATAAATAAAAAAACATCTCCGAAGTGGAGATGCGTGGTTTGACTGAGGAATGTGAAAAAATACCCTCAAGTTCAACACCACCCTATCCACGTAGGTTGTTCGGTGTAAAAAAATAGGCAGGTCTCCTGGCTCATGCTCAACACCCCTTAAAACCTTCCCATCCGCAGATAGTGGTATTGCTTAAGGAGCTCCCATTTACAGTGGCGGGACCGCGCCGGAATTCCACCGGACTTCCCTTTTAATGATCGATAGAAGAAATTACAATTAATTCTTCCTATCTATCAACCTATTTTTCTCACTATTCATTTAATACATAATTCACTATATCTATATATTCAAAGTGTGTCAAGATATGGAACATTATGATAACATTTCAATCATTTATGCAATCAATTTACTTTTATTTACTGTTATTGTTTTTCCAGTCCAACCAAAGACGATTGTTAACAATGGTGACAATAAGCAAAAAAAGGAAAATGGTAAATAGTCCATTGTAGAAACCCCAAGTACATTCGTTAAAAATACTCCACACACACTCCAAGGAACTAATGGATTTACAACTGTTCCAGCATCCTCTAAAACTCTTGATAGATTTTTGTTTGCAAGTCCCAATTTTTCAAATGGTTTTTGAAATGCTTCTCCCGTTAGAATAATAGATAAATATTGTTCTCCAATTAAAATATTTACCCCAATAGCTGTAAATGCAGCTGCTGTGATGACTGATCCAATTTTGTTTAATACTTTTGCTAAAGCCTTTAATAAAACCGGAATAATTTCTAAAGTAAACAATAATCCACCCATACTTAACGCAAGTATCACAAGTGAAACGGTAAACATCATACTATTCATTCCGCCTCTTGTTAACAAACTATCTATTGCTTCATTGCCCGTTTTCGAAACGTAACCATTAAAAAGAATTTGGAAAAGTTCTTGTCCACTTGGTATATGATGAAAAAGTGAAAGAATAATGGCAAGCAGTGAATTTAATGCTAATGTTAAAAATGCTGATATTTTTTTATAAGCGAAAATTGCGAGTACAACTACCGGAATGAGGCTATACCAATGTACTAAATTGGTTTGTATTAGTGCTTCTTGAATACTAGTTAACTTATTTAAGTTCGCTGCCGATACACTCGGTGAACATACGGCATAAATGATAAAACTTATAATAAATGCTGGTACAGTAGTCCATGCCATATTTCGAATATGCTCAAATAAATCGACGCTCATCATTGTTGATGCGATGTTCGTCGTATCGGATAATGGTGACATTTTATCTCCAAAAAAAGCTCCTGAAACAATTGCTCCCGCTGTTAACGCTAATGACGCATCAAGGGCGGAGGCAATTCCAATAAAGGCAACACCGAGAGTCGCTGAAGTTGTTAACGAGCTGCCGATCGCCATTCCCACAATAGCCGTAACAACGAAAACAATCGCATAGAAGAAATGAACAGTTACAATTTTAAAGCCAACAAAAACTAAAGTTGGAATTGTCCCACTTAGCATCCATGCAGCAATCAAAATTCCAATTAAGAAAAAAAGAAATACAGCGGATAGACCTGATTTCGCTCCATTTACCATCCCTTCTTCAAGAATTTTAAACGGCACTTTCTTCATTAGGCCATAGGATATAAGCATTAAAATTGATAATAAAATAGGGATATGAGGTGCAGCAGAATATTTCATTAAACTTATACTCATTAATCCTACAATAATCATTATAAGAATTATTGCCTCTATAACGGATGGTGAATGAGCTTTTTTATGATTTAACATGTTGATTACCTCCTTGATTTTAATAGAAAGAGCCTCTTCATCCCTAAAAAAAGGGACGAAGAGGCTCTCCGCGGTACCACCCTAGTTAATGACCGAAATCATTCACTCTTTTATCCAAAATGTTTAGCAACGGGGTATTTCATATCTATTGCTGCCTGAATTTTCAGCTCCCATTCAGTCTCTTCTTGCTGCATTCAATAGAATTACTTATGTCCGTTTTCTGGAATATCATTATTAACTTTTACACTTAGACGCTTTTAAGTAATAAAGTATTTGAATATAATATACCATGAAATTCGAATTAATCAAGAGTTAATTTTTTGGACAGGTTGTTACACCTGTCCAAGTCATTATTCCATTGGATTTGTTAGTCGAATATCAGGATTTTTATCTTGGAACCATCTAAGTGCAAAATCATTTTCAAATAAAAATAATGGTTTATCGAAACGATCTTTTACTAAAAGGCTCCTTGAGCTTGAAAGTGATTCGTTTACTTGATCCTCATCAATCCAGCGAGCGATTTTCGATCCGATCGGTTCCATAATCACATCTGAATTATATTCATTTTTCATACGATGAACAAATACTTCAAATTGCAATTGCCCAACGGCACCAAGAATATAATCTTCCATGCGATACGTTTTATATAACTGAATTGCACCTTCTTGAACGAGTTGATGAACCCCTTTATGGAAATGTTTTTGTTTCATAACGTTTTTTGCAGATACTTTGACAAAAAGTTCAGGTGTAAATTGTGGAAGCTTTTCATAATTAATTAGTTGTTTTCCAGATGTGATTGTATCTCCAATTTGGTAAGTTCCCGTATCATACAACCCGATAATATCTCCACTTACCGCGGTGTTTACTGTACTTCGATCATCTGCAAGAAATTGGGTTGATTGCGATAATTTCATCGATTTACCTGTTCTTGATAAAGTGACATTCATTCCACGGTCAAATTGTCCTGAGCAAATCCGTACGAAGGCAATGCGATCACGGTGTGCAGGATTCATATTCGCCTGAATTTTAAAGACAAACCCAGAAAAGTTTTCATCAGTAGGATCGATGACCCCTGCATCTGAATTTCTCGGTTGCGGTGATGGTGCAAATTGCAGATACGTTTCAAGAAAGGTTTGGACCCCAAAGTTTGTTAAAGCACTTCCGAAAAATACAGGCGTTAAAGTCCCATTGGCAATTCGTTCATTTGAGAATTCATTACCTGCTTCATTTAATAATAAAATTTCTTCAAGGGCTTGTTCATAAAGACCAGATTGTTTAATTGGTGAGTCTCCGTCAATTTCTCCCTCTTCATTAAGTGGAATAAATCGTTCGTTCTCTTCAACACGAAACTGTTCAATTCTATTATGGAAACGGTCATATATCCCGAGAAATTCTTTCCCCATTCCGATTGGCCAATTCATCGGATACGATTCAATTCCCAATACTTCTTCTAATTCTGCTAATAACTCTAAAGGGGTTTTCCCTTGTCTATCCAACTTATTAATAAAGGTGAAAATCGGAATTCCTCTCATCCGACAAACTTTAAACAATTTCAGTGTTTGCTCTTCAATCCCTTTTGCGGCATCAATAATCATTACTGCACTGTCAACCGCCATTAATGTACGATACGTATCTTCACTAAAATCTTGGTGTCCGGGAGTATCGAGTATATTAACCCTTTTTCCATCATATTCGAATTGCATAACAGAAGATGTTACTGAAATTCCCCGTTGCTTTTCAATTTCCATCCAGTCTGAAGTTGCAAATTTTCCTGATTTTTTCCCTTTAACCGTACCAGCTGCACGGATTGCGCCGCCAAAAAGAAGTAATTGTTCGGTTAATGTTGTTTTCCCGGCATCCGGGTGGGAAATTATCGCAAAGGTTCGTCTTGATAAAACCTCGTCTTTCAAAGAAGTCATGTTGTAAAATCCTTTCGTTTGTAGATTCAAAATTTATATTCTATGAAATGTTTATGTTTTTACATTGGAATCACCTGTTTACCTTTCTACATTTCTCTTGTCCATTGATTAATTCGATGTGCTAAAGCAATTGCATCTTCATCAGTCAATTTCACCTTAAGTGAATCAATTAATTTCTCCAATAACTTCTCACCAAAGTCATCATATGTATAAGTTGTAGACCATTCTATTACGGGAATAGCAACAACAAAATATTCATCTTTTTTGTTTTCATATATAAATAGGTTCATTTCTTTATCATTGAACATCGTTTTACGAATTTTCATTTCCTGTCCTCCAGTCACATTATATTATAAGGGAAAAGTGTTGGAGAAAAAAACAAATTCGTAAAATAATAATTCCCAAATCGAAAAAATAAAAGGAACAATTACAAGTATGATACCTTTGCGATTTCATACTTGTTTTCGAATGCTATTTCAATTGTTTCTCCATTATCTGTCCTACTAAAAAAATTGCAATCCTTTCTTTTCTTCTAATTATATAGTGCCAATTGGAACTTTTTCAGCGATTCTTCCTTTTCTTCCTGTTGTCATTTCCGCTTGGGTTAGTGAATTTAGTATTGCTTCTTCTGTTGCTTCTGCCGCAGCTTGGAAAAGAAGATTCATGATCGGATGATCATCTCGTAATATTTTTCTCTGTTCAATCGCTTCCTTGGTATCGTGAGGAATCTTTTCAGCATTTGAAAATGCGATGACTACATCACCGCTCCCATTATGAATATGACTCCCGGTTCTACCTAATCCAACAATACATCTTTTTGCCAATCTCTTTAATTGCCGATCGGAAAGAGGGGCATCCGTTGCTAAAACCATCATAATCGATCCATCCGGTCGCTCGGTATGGTCTTCTTCTACTGATTTCGCATAACGGAACTCATCTTTTTTTCCAAAGTTGCTTTGCACTAACATTCCTACTGTAAATGTTAATTTCTCAAATGAAATCATTCGGGATGAGCTTCCAATTCCACCTTTATACCCAAAACACATCGTTCCTGTACCAGCACCGACAGCTCCTTCATCCGCTTGATTGCTAGTTGCATTTTGAATTGCTTCAATCGCATGTTCCGGCTTTACCGCAAGGAGTCGAGCGGAGTTTAAATAACTATCATTACACTCACCCACCACAATATTAATTGAACTTGTCGTATCTCCGATTTTCGGATTCTCTTGTAGCATATACTGAAGTGTGCCTTGTAAAACTGGACCCACACTAAAAGTATTTGTTAACATAATGGGAGATTCAAGACATCCAAGTTCTTCAATTTGAACTAGACCTGTCGTTTTTCCAAAACCGTTTGCCACATACGATGCAGCTGAAACTTTTTCCGAAAATAAGTTTCCATCATGCGGTAAAATCGCCGTTACACCTGTTCGAATACATTCATCATTTAAATCTTCCATTAAGGTAATATGCCCTACCTGCACGCCTTTAACGTCCGTTATGCAATTGTTCATACCTGTCGGAAGGATTCCTACTTTAATTCCAATTTCACGTGCCTTCATTTTCATTCCCCCATCCTACGTTCATGCCTGTAATAACATCAATGACTTCGATGATATTTCGTTTTCCTGACTCCAATTATAAATAATCCTATACATTTCTTTTATATTTTCAGACGAAAAGTTATAAAAATCTATTAACTCTACTAATCGTAAAATTTGTTCAGTAGAGATAGATACTCGTTTAGTATTGAACAATGGAATATCTATATCATTTTTTTCTACTATATCGTTAATGGCATGATAAATATCGGAACTAGCCTCTTGTTGGAGTCTAGTTAAATTGTGCCATCGAGCCGATTTCGGTATGTAAAAACCTTTAAAATATTCCGGCTCTTCGATTAGTCCATCTACTTCTTTACTGCAAATACCTCTTACCAAAAAATCTTCTCTTATCTCCCGTCTTTCTTTTTCAAATTGATCATTAATTATTTTTAATACAAGTAAGTCTTGCACAATAAATAAATGCTTTCCTTGCATTATTTCTTTGCATTTGAAAAGTAGCTGTTCAAACGATATAGACATAAAGTCCCCCCTTTCGGCTATATAAAAAGAACCTTAATTTATCCTATGAAAATTAAGGCTCTAAAAAACTTATTGTGGAACGATGTCTGATTGTACATAGGCAAATAGTAATTGCTCTGTGTTGCGGATGGATGATTCATGCGTGCGTTCAAATGCGTGAGAAGATTCAATTCCAGGCCCAACAAGACCATGAACGATATCAAATCCAGCACGAATAGCGGCTGAAGCATCAGAGCCGTAGAATGGATAAATATCCACTTTATATTCAATATTGTTTTCCTTCGCTAAGTTGACTAAATTTTTACGTAAACCATAATGATATGGACCGCTAGAATCTTTTGCACAGATAGAAACAGTATATTCATCAGAGGACTGGCCGTCACCAAGAGCGCCCATATCGACCGCTAAATATTCGACGGTTTCTGGAGTAATATTCGAATTTCCTCCATAGCCAATCTCTTCATTATTAGAAATTAGAAAATGTGTTGTGTATGGTAGTTCAACATTATTTTCTTTAATGAATTTAATTAGTCGTAAAAGAATCGCAGCACTTGCTTTATCATCAAGATGACGAGATTTAATGTATCCTGATTCCGTAATTTCCACACGTGGTTCAAATGAAACAAAATCTCCTTCTTCAATACCAAGTGCACGTACATCTTGTTCATTTAATACTTTTTCATCAATACGAACTTCAATATTATCCTCATTACGCTCTGCCTTTCCTGCGTCTTTATACACATGAACGGATTGCTGATGCATAAGAATTGTTCCTGTATATACTTTTCCTGAAGAAGTTTCAATTTTACAATATTCCCCTTCAACGGAATTCCAACGGAAACCACCGATCATCGTTAACTTTAAGCGGCCATTGGCTTTTACTTCCTTTACCATTGCACCTAATGTATCTACATGCGCAGTTAACATACGATGTTGTTTCGTGTTTTTCCCTGGTAATGTGATAATAAGTCCGCCTTTACGATTTCTATACATTTCAACATTTGAATCTTTTAAATATTGCTCACAAAAGTCGATCACTTTTTTTGTATTTCCCGATGGACTTGGAATCGAAACGAGTTGTTTAATTAACTCCATTGTTTCTTTAGCATTGCCATATGTATTCATGAAAGATCTCTCCTATTTTCAATTTCACCCTTCTATTATATTAGAATATTTTGAAATACAATAGTCATACGCGTTATTTTTTCGAATAATCATGTATAATCATTTATGAGGAGGAATGTACAAATGGGAGAACACCGTTTTCATTTATCAGCAAATTGGACTGGTGGAAGAAATAGTGTTGGTGAAATTAATGCCGGAAATTTAAAAACACAAATTTCGATCCCCCCTGAAATGGATGGTCCGGGAATTGGAACAAATCCTGATGAAATGCTCCTTGGAGCTGCAGCAACATGCTATATTATTACGCTTGCAGCAATGTTAGAAAGACGAAACATTCCTGTTGCAAGTTTAACGCAAAATTCAGAAGGTATTGTGGAAGTAGATAAAGGCGTCATTACATATAAAAAAATTATTCATCGCCCAAATGTCGTCTTGAAAAAAGAATGTCCGGCGGATCAAGTAGAAAAAGTGAAGCAGCTAGCAGAACGGGCAGAAAAAAGTTGTATGATTTCAAGAGCTATTCAAGGTAATGTTGAAATTGGTTTAGAAGCAATTGTCGGGATTGAGAATTAACGGATGTAATTAATCTTATTTTTTCTATTCTAAAAATCCCTCCTTCGGAAAAACTATTGATGAAATAGAGAAGGAGGATTGAAAGATGAAGAAAAATCAAAAACCGTCTGTTGCACCTGGAATGGACGATGCTGAAGAATTAGATAGAGATGCTACCCCCGAAGAAATTGAAAAAGGGGAGTACACAAATGTAACAACTTTCTCTTGGGATGAAGTAGATCCAAGCTAAAACGTACCACTTTTGGCAGCTGCAAGCTGTCATTTTTTGTTGAATTAAATGACTTGCCCCCGCCAAAAGTGTAAAATGGGATCATACATATATTATGCAAGGAGAGAAATTACATGAGATTTGCAACGATTGGAACCAATTGGATTACTTCTACTTTTATTGAATCTGCCCATAAATCCGGAAAACTTACGTTGAAAGCGGTCTATTCAAGGTCTATTGATAAGGCAAAAGAATTTGCTGCAAAGCATTCCGTTTCATTATATTTTAACGATATGACGGAATTAGCGAAACATCCGGAAATTGATATCGTCTATATTGCCTCACCAAATTCATTGCATTTTGAACATGCAAAACTTTTATTAGAAAATAATAAACATGTCATTTGTGAAAAACCGATTTTTTCTAATATGAAAGAGTTTACAGAAGCTCACAAAATAGCTAATGATCATGGAGTTTATTTATTTGAAGCTATTCGGAACATTCATACCCCAAACATAAATCAATTAATGAAGCAGCTACCTAAAATTGGAACGATAAGAAGTGCTTTATTGCACTATGTACAGTATTCATCTCGCTACGATGCCTTTTTAGAAGGGAACACTCCAAATGTTTTTTCGACAGAATTTTCCGGAGGAGCATTGGTTGATTTAGGAGTTTATCCACTTTCCGTCGCAATTAAACTTTTTGGAAAGCCACTATCCTATTCCTATCATCCAACGATTCTTCGAAGTGGTGTGGATGGAAATGGAACTCTTATTCTTAGGTATAAAGAGTTTGTTTGTACAATTATTTGTTCTAAGATTTCTCACTCATATATTCAAAATGAAATTCACGGAGAGACTGGATCAATTCTTATGGATAGTGCAACACCAACGAGTTTAGAGTTGATAAATAATAAAACAAAAGAAAGAAAATCTATTGGTGTAGATCAAGAAGAATTAGATATGATCTATGAAATCGAAACGTTTACCAATATTATCGAGAAGAATGATCAAAAAGCCTATTCAGAACTAACTCAAATTAGTGAAGCAATACTATCAATTACTGAAACAGCTAGAAAGCAAAATAATATTATCTTTCAATCGGATAAATAAATTTTTTCATAGAATCCATGAAACGAGCCGGAACATAGCTAGTTCCACGTTTCACGGATTTTGTGCTGGTATATTATTCACCCGTATTTAAAACGCCATATTTCATTTTCTCCTTCACTTATGGTACATAGTTACTATATAATAATTATGACTATATACTTAGGGAGCGAAAAATACGATGATAAGAGAAGATGAACATTTACTATTTATTAAAGAACTTGGTCGCCTTTTTGAAGATTTCAATCATTGTGAATGTGAAGAAATTCGAAAAGATATTCTTAAGGATATTCAGTTGCTTAGTAATGTAATAAATCCTGATCATGAACTTTCTTTTCGCTCAATTGTCTAAATTTCTTCTTAAAAAAATCATTCATATACTAAACTCAACACTCCTTTTTTAATTCCAAGTGAAAGATTAGCTTTTTTTATAGGAATTTAATACTATTTGATTATTTTATTTTGGGGGAACTCAAGTGAAAAAAATTGCTCTAGGTGCCATCACAATTATCGTCATTCTTGTGCTAATTTTTATTTTTGTGATGGAACTTTACCCTTTTTCTTAAAAATACAAGTACATAACCCGTATATGGCTGCATAAAACGCAGCCATTTTTCATGTGTATTTTTCTTATAAGCATTTCTTCACATTAAATCTATTTTTTCGGTAATACTAAAAACAAATAATAAAAAGGATGATACTATGGAACAAATAGCTTCTATCTTTGCTTATTTTGGTTTTGGTGTGCCAATATTCATTTTTGCTATTACCATCCTAATCGAATTACTAAAGAGAAACCCAATAAAAGAATGAAGAGTTTGGAAAGGATAACATAGATTGATGCACATAATAAAATTAATAGGAGCCTATCTTCCATTTATAGGATTTGGATTCTCATTTAGTGTTTTCATTATTGCTTTCAGTGCAAGTATGATCAATAAAAAGAAAACAAAGAACCAAAATTAGCAAGCGAACAATCTTAACAAATTATTAATATTTATTTAACGAAATATTAGTATCTATTTATTATGATTAGTTTGTATCCGATATAACAGATACTTCCCCCCGAAAAATCCAGCTTGCTGGATTTTTTTGTACTTCAAACCCTATCCAATAACAGGAAGATATAGGTAATGAAAATGATGATTAATAATAGACTGGACTGGTTTTCAGAACCAATCTGATAAGAAAAACTTATTTTGGTTATGAGCTGTGAAGTGAGCGAGATGGGACGATGATAATGCAAATCTTGCAGCTATGGTACAGGTATAGGTAGAAGCGGGACAATGATTACTCGATTCACACAGCTATGGTACCGGTTTAGGGGTAAGCGGGACGATGATTACGCGATTCACGCAGCTATGGTACCGGTATTGGGGCAAGCGGGACGATGATTACGCGATTCACGCAGCTATGGTACCGGTATTGGGTGAAGTGGTACGATGATTACGCGATTCACGATTAAGTCCATATAATTGT